>DBVA01000210.1:0-4828 GCA_002308735.1 Opitutia bacterium UBA1276
TTGGATTGATTGACATATTTATAAAGTTTTCCGGGAACAAATTGATTACCTGTCCAAGTTGGAATCCGAAGGTGGGCGGTGAAGGTTGTTGGTTTTTCAGGATCAAGAGAAATCTTGACCATCCCGTCGTTCGGGTAATCCGTCGTTTGTTTGATCGATAAAGGTGTACCAGCTATATTTAGATGGGTGGAAGTTTCTGCATACATTGCAAAATAAAGATTTTTATCATTATGGGCATAGGTCATTCCTTGAACCTGCGGTAAGAGTCGAGCCATATTACTCGGACAGCATGCGGTTCCAAACCAAGGCGCCCTTCCTGCAGTGCCATGGTTGAATGGATACTTTCCATCGGCCTCAAGTGGGTTAACATAAAAAAACCGGTTCCCTTCAAGGTTGACTGCCGCCAAGACATTGTTGAGCAGAGAAACTTCAGCCACATCAAGATATTTCGCGTCCTGATGAACCAAAAACATTCTGAAGTTGAAAAGTACATTACCCACCGCGGCACAAGTTTCATTGAAAGCATCGGCATTAGGCAAAAGGTATTTGGGCCCGAAACCTTCAATCCCATGAACGGCACCTAGGCCACCGGTTATGTGCATCCGGGTATCGGTTAAATTTGCCCAAATTCTATGGAGAGCGTCGGTGTAGGAATTCTTTTGTTTTAACGCGGCAATATCAGCCATCGCGGCGTACAAGTAGGTTGCCCGAACCGCATGGCCGACTGCTTCACTTTGATTTTCAAGCGGTGCATGTTGCTGGGCGTAGGTAGGCGACATTACGCCTTCTCCATTAGGGACATATGTTTTTCCACGAATTTCAAGAAATTTTTCCGCCATTTCGAGATAAAGTTTCTTGCCGGTAACATTGGATAATTTGACCAAGGCCAATTCCATTTCCTGATGACCGGGAGCTTGTTGAATCGGTTTTCCGTCATTGTAATTTGGATCACCTTCAAAAAAGACTCGGTTCACATGGAGCGCATTTTTTTCAGCTACCTTTAAAAGTTTGTCTTTTCCTGTTGCTTGAAAATAAGCAATCGCAGCTTCATAAAGGTGCCCCATATTATAAAGTTCGTGGCTGTGCACCACAAAAGTGTAGGGTTTGTTCCCCATCATATTTTTATCAGATCCAACCTTGGTAGTGTGGGAAGGATAAAGATAGCCGTCTGGTTCTTGTGCCGCTGCAATTACATCTACGATACGGTCAAATTGAGACTCAAGTTCGGGGTCATCCTGTAACTGAGCCAAGTAGGCAGCACCCTCCATTACCTTATAGAGGTCAGAATCAATAAATCTATGGGGTCGGTGGTCTTCCACTTTTTTCCCAGCAAGATAATCAGCCGCCGCCTGCAAGTGAGCAACCCCAGGCTTGGTTTTTTCAAAGGCAAAGGGCACGAGCACTTTTCTTTGTGTGATTAAGCGTGGCCTCCAGAAGTCACTTGTCATTTCCACCTTATGGAAAGGCACTGGTTTAATGGATGCAACCAGATGCATGCTCGAAAGCAGAGTCACACACCCAATTGAGGCAAAAGAGAAAATATTCATAAAGTGGAGAGTAATAGATTAAATTATCATATATCAATCATATTCGATATATCAAAAAACATTCTTTGGGGAACCTAGAGTTATTCAAATTTCAAAGTTGGCCCAACCGGCAAACGATGCGATGAATAATCCGAAGCAAGGTCGGCAAAGGAAGGAATAGCCTGTGCCTTAATTGGACTGAAATCTTTAAACATCAAACTTCGAATAATTTTTACTTTGGGGTTTACCAAGGGTGAGAGTCCATCGAATGAGACATCGTCATGAAAATGGTCCCCATCGCCCGTGGTTGTAGACATAGAGAGAATGAAATGAGTACCTCCTGATAAAGGAACAGGTTTTGGCAAGGGAATATATCGAAATTCCCCTTCCAGTATTCCTTGGTTCTTCGGTCCAATTTTTATTCTCATCCTTTCTTTCGGGGTAGAATTTTTGATTTCCCACAATCGAATGGAATGCTGGCTTTGGATTGACCTTGGTCGTTTACCTAAAAAACTCGGTTGATCTGACTCTTGTTCTGTAGGTAAACCACGTGCAGAACGGATGGGAAATTCCCGGTCGTGGTCATCCCACATTCCTAAATGAGTGACGATTTCGTCATCGAGTAATTTGAATTCAAAACCGATGGAGCCACTGAGGTCATTTCTTAAATTATGCCAGCCATCATCAAGGATTAGATTTTGACTATTGGGGAGGTAAAGATCCCGGGAATATCCTTGGTTATGAATTTGTAAAAGTCGATTTACCAGAATTTCTGAAGATGCATTTGAAGCAGAAAAATTTTCTTTTTCATAGGGGTCTTTCTCCAAATCATAAGAGACCATTGATTGGGCGGATCCTAAGGAACCTTTTTTTGTCCAAGGTTGAGCTAGGCCACCTTGAACAATTACTTTTTTGGACATCTTCCGGATTGCAATCCCATCGTTTTCATAGGGAGGGCCCAGATGACAGAAAAAATAACGGGCTCTCGGATCAGTTTTTTCAGGATCTTTCCAATAGTCGAAGCAGTCTAAACTATCTTGAGCCTCGGCAGGTTGAAGGTCGTCTCCTACTATTCTTGCGAAGGAAGAAAATAGGTCGGTGAGAGATAGTAAGTTCGGATTAATTTGTCCGTTTTCAAAAATTCCTTTCCAATAAAGAACAAAGGGGACGCGGTGGCCACCTTCCCAGAGTTTCGCCTTCTTTCCCCTAAGTTCTCCACTTTCTTGATTGGTACCTTCGTTATCGCCGACATTGGGTCCGTTATCACTTGTGAAGATAATCAGGGTATTTTCAATGAGTTTCTTGCCCGGGCTTCTTGGATCTTCCGTTTCCTTGAGCTTTTGAATCAAGGCTCCAAAAGCGACATCGTTTTCCAGGACCATGTCTTCCCGCTCGCCACCTTTCTGGCCATCCGTGTACTTGCTCGCTCCTCTGATAGGCTCTCCATGTAAGAACTCTGGAACTGCATAATCCCCGCTTAGATTTCTCTGAAAGTGGTTTGCGGTGGGAACATAATATAAGAAGAACGGGTTCTTTTTCTGGGATGCCATTTGAATAAACCGAAGGCCTTCTTTGAGGAAATCGGGCCCGAGTTGGGCTAAATCCCAATCGGGTCCACTTAGAATCTGACCTTCTCTGTGTTTCATCCCTGTCCAATACATTTTTGAACGGTCTGTAAAAGACCATTTGTTATCACGGATGTAAATTCTAGGCTCGGTGTCCAATGAATCTTCTGTATTTCCGGGGACACCAAAGAATTGATTGAATCCATGGTGAGTGGGTCCATCGAGAAGGGGTTTTGTGAAATCAACATCTTTGTAATCAAATTCGTTAGCAGGTTTTCCATCGCCATCGTCAAAATCCATCCCGACATGATACTTCCCAATTGCAGCGGTAAAGTACCCGTTTCGTTGAAGCATTTCCGGTAGGGTGGTAATGTCGCGTTGAATCATGGGCCGATTCGGGCCGTGGGGAAGCCAGCCTTGGCCTTTGAGGTAGGATCGATGAGGTAGTCTACCGGTGAGTAAAGAGTAGCGGGTTGAACTGCACATGGACGCAGGAGCGTGGGCATCCGTAAAAATCATACTTTGCTTGGCAAAGCTCTCAAAGTTGGGAGTTTTAAGGGTTTTCGTGATGGGTTTGGATCCCTTAATGACGCTTATTTTAAGGTAGGCACTAGTATCCCCCAAACCCATGTCATCTGCCATAAAGAGTAATATATTGGGCTTGGTTCTTGGTTCTGAAAACGAAAGGAATGTTTGAAAAAGAAAGCCTGATATAAGAAGAACTATACTTAAAGATCTCATCTAATTATTTTTTATGATTAGAAAAACAAGTACCCATTTGTCTCTTTGGTAACCCATAGTTTGAAATATTTTTGAATACCAATTGGAGAGAGAAAGACTCTAATTCGATTCCCTTCATACTTGGCAATTGAGTTTCTAAAAAGGTTCTACTTTCTGCTTTGTGAATAAAGCCAATCCCAAAGTTCATCCGAATTCCAAACATCAACCCATGAATTGTGACCACGATCCTTAATTTCGGAGTATTTGGGAGATCCTCCGGCTTTTTGGATTGCCTGGATCATATCTCTGGATCGAATCGGTTTGATCACCGTATCTTTATCACCGTGCCAAGCCCAAATCGGAAGGTGGGCAATTTTTTTGGCTAGTTTCTTATCCCCCCCTCCACAAATGGGAACGGCAGCGGCAAAAAAGTTAGGACGACGCTGAATTGCGTCCCAAGTGCCATATCCGCCCATGGAGAGTCCCATTGCGTAAACTCGCTTGGGGTCTACTTGATTCTGCGGGTTTTGAATATAAGAATCAACCGCAGCTAATGCCATCTCCATGGAATCAGAAATTTTGGGCATGCTGTGGCCAAGTAGATTCCAGCCTGTATTAACCCATCTTTCCCCTTTGGGCACCTGACCCGCAAATATGTGGGATTTTCTTTTGGAACGCACTTTCTGTTTTTCGAACGCTTCGATTCCTCCGGCATCAACCAGTTGTCCTTGGTTGTCTTTGCCCCTTCCTCCCGCTCCATGGAAAAATACGAGCAGAGGATACTTCTTGCCAGAATCCATCTTGTCGGGCGAGGATGTGCGATAATAAAATGGCTTTTTGTTTTCTGTTTTTAAGCTCTGGGTTTTATAAGTCCCAATCAGGCTGTCTTTTGCTTGTATGTTAAACTGAATACTCAAAAAACAGGCGATCAAAGGATAAAGGCAAAGAATTCGATTCATCACATACTGGTAATTCCTGCGGGTAAACCATTCAACCTGAAAAACAAAAAAGGAGCAT
>DBVA01000084.1:0-19559 GCA_002308735.1 Opitutia bacterium UBA1276
GACATGCCAAACTATTTCAAAAATATTTCAGTTAATTACATTTTTTTTGTAACATTTCGGAAAAAATTTTGGACCACTAAGAAAAAAAGGTGGCTATTCCAAGACCTGATTATTCTTTGATTTCTCGCTTAACTCTGCGGCTAGTCTCTCACTTGCAGCGACCTGTCTTTCGGCCATTTTCTTTTTTAATATTTCATCACCAATCACACCCAGCAAAATTACCAGTCCAAGGATTCCAAATTCCAGGTGAGTTGAAATTCCGACCATATTAATGGAGTTAAAAATTATCCTAATAACCGCGGCTGCAATGATAACCCCCAAGATTGAGCCTTCTCCTCCTCTTAGGCTGCATCCCCCGAGTACCGCAGCAGCAATCGCAAAAAGTTCATAAAATTCACCCGTCTGAGCTGGTTGAACGGAGCCCAGTTCAAATGCGAATAAAATTCCCGCAATTCCAGCAAAGAAAGAACATAACACATAAGCAATAATTTTCATCCGATCGGTGTCGATTCCACTATATCGGGCTCCCTCTTCATTATTGCCCAAGGCATATAAATATCGACCCCAGATTGTCTTCCGCAAAAAGACTGAAGCGGCGAGTGCAAGCACTAAAAGAAAAATTGCTGGGGTTGGAAGTTTGAAAAAACTTCCGATTGCAATTTGGCCGCTAAAAATAAAATCGAGGGTCAGGATTCGTTCCAAGTTTTCAAACCCTAAGTCACCCTCTAGGGGGACGGGGCCCAAAGACTGGTTGTCTGTTAACCAACGGCTTAGGCTTCGATAAATCAACAGACCACATAGAGTCACCACAAAAGGTTGGAGCTTTGCCTTGGTTATTAATAACCCGTGAACCAACCCAATTACGACAGACATGAGGAGGGTTAAACCAATGGCCAGGATTGGATCAAGGCCCTGGATTTTGGTAAAGAAAGAGAGCACCACCGCAACCAACCCAACCACGGAACCAATGGATAGATCAATGCCACCGGTTATGATTACAAAAGCAACCCCAATACTCATTACACCATACAAGCTCGACCACTTGACAGTGTTTTGCATATTGTAGGCGGAGAGAAAATTAGGGTCTGCAATAGCCGTAATTGCAAAAACGGCGACCAAAAGACCAAAGATTCCATATACATTTTTTTTCATAAATTTAAGCCGCTAATGAGCCTCCCGTGGCCAGTTGCATGATTGATTCCTCAGACATTTGATTGGGTTGAAGTTCTCCCGAAATTTTCCCTTCGTGCATAACATAAACTCGGTCTGCCATTCCTAATACCTCTTCCATTTCACTGGAAACAAAAAGAATTGCGATCCCTTTGCCGGCAAGTTTCTCCATTAGTTTGTAAATCTCTCTTTTGGCCCCAATGTCAATACCACGAGTGGGTTCATCAAGCATCAGGAGCTTGGGTTTCATGGCCAGCCATTTCCCCAGTACTATCTTTTGTTGATTACCTCCGGAAAGAAATCGGGCTGCCTGCTCGATGCTAGGTGTTTTGATCTTCATCTGCTCAACCGCCTCGTCTGCAATTACTTTTTCCTTAGCATGATCAAGGAAACCCATTTTTTGATCCCGCTCCAAGCTTGGTAGGCTTGAATTCTCACGGACTGTCATTGGTAGGACCAACCCGTGTTGCTTCCGATCTTCGGGAGCAAGTGCTAGACCAGCATGAACCCCATCTGCTGGGGAGCTGGGTGAAAAACTTTCTCCTTGTATTTCCAGTTTACCTCCAAGGGAGGGAGTGACCCCAAAAATGGTTTGTAACAACTCTGTTCGGCCTGCCCCAACCAAACCAGCAATCCCAACGATTTCACCAGCCCGGACCTCAATCGAAACTGGGGTTTCAGGATATGCCGGAGATACTAGATCTACTGCCTTAAGAACACAATCACCTGCTTGGTGAATCTCCCGATCGTAAAATTCACTCAATTCACGCCCCACCATTAAACGAACCATGTTATCATGGTTGATTTCATCCTTGGCGAGGTCACCAGCATTTTCACCATCCCGAAATACGGTTACCCGGTCGGAAAGCTCCTTCACTTCTCCGAGTCGATGAGAAATATAAATCACGCTGATTCCCTCGTCACGTAAACCCTTCACAACTTCGAATAAAGTTTCAGTTTCCTTCTGAGATAAGCTACTGGTTGGCTCGTCCATAATTAACACCCGGGCATCACAGGAAAGAGCTTTGGCAATTTCAACCAACTGCTGCTTTCCTATGGGTAGCGATCCTGCAATGGTGTCAGAGGGTAAGTCTAATCCGACTCTTTTTAAATGCCTGGTTGCTTCCGCATGAAGCTTTTCTTCATGAATGAAGCCCTTTTTTCCGGGTTCACGACCCAGAAAAATATTGGAAGCCAAGTCGAGGTTGGAAGCAAGGTTGAGCTCCTGATGGATCAGGGCTATGCCCAAATCCATCGCTTCCCTGACATTTTTAAAATCAACTTGCTTCCCATCAATAAAGTAATCACCCGAATCAGAAGGCTGAACACCGGCCAGAATTTTCATTAAAGTGCTTTTTCCCGCACCGTTCTCTCCGATGAGGGAGATCACTTCACCTTTTCCTAAGGTAAGGGATACCCCTTTGAGGGCAAGAACGCCGGGAAAACTTTTTTTTAATTCTCGGACTTCGAGAAGCAACCCTTGGGCGTCGCTCATCTAATTGGATTTTCCAAGTTCTGCCATTTCTTTCTTTTTGGCCCAAAACTCATCAATATTTTCTTTGGTTACCTCGAGAAAGGAAACCTCTTGGTAAGTGGTCGCAGGTTGATTACCATCCCATATATTCTTGAGCATTTTAATGGATTCATATCCATATTCCCAAGGTTGCTGACTTATGGTACCATAGGCATGCCCATCGGTAATCGCCTGAAGGAGAGCATCCTGTTCATCAAAACCACAAATCTTGATAGTTCCCAACTTATCCGCCTCCTTGATCGCATCAATGCACGAGGGTGAATTATATGCAAAGAGACCCACCATACATTTTAAATCCTGGTACTTTGCGATCGCGTCCTCGGCGTTGCTTTTGGCCCGAGCCTTATCAAAGTTATCTGTTCGGGTATCTAAAATCGAATACTTTGAATCTTCTGAAGTCAAATTGGTCGCATCCACCGGATCGTATTTCACCAGCTCTAAGGTTTGTACGGGACGGCCCAATAATTCATCGATCACACCCTGCCTTCTCTGACGGGCGTTCAATTGCTCAAGTCGACCCACAAAAAGCATTACCTGACCACCCTCAGGAAGGGCTTTTTTTACCAAGCCTCCCAAGGCACGACCTGCTTTATAATTATTGGTTCCAATAAAGACCAAACGCTTGCTTTCTGGAGCGTCCGAATCATTGGTGATAAGAATCGTATTTTCAGACACTTCATTTAAAAAAGGAGTTTGATTCTCCGCATCCACTGGACTGACTGCAATTCCCGATACCCCTTTGGCAAGTTGAGTTTCCATCATTCTCTTCTGATCAACGACTCCTTTGGGTGGCATCAGAACCTCACAACTGACTCCGAATTCTTTTTCAGCAATCCGTACTCCAGCAGCACACAAATCCCAAAATGGGTCGACTCCGTTGGTCACGTAAGCAAAGGAAGCTTCTGGCTTGCTCCCTTCCTCACCGGACTTTTCGCCACAGCCTAAAAAGGAACCCAAAATGGGTATTAGTAGTAGAGAGAGTATTTTACAATGTATTTTCATAATGATTATTAATTAATGATTAAATAATTTTACCAGGGAGTACGTCCACCGTTAACGCATAAAGTTTGTCCAGTGATAAAAGAGGCTTCATCGGATGCAAAATAAGCCACTGCATTCCCAACATCTTCTGGTGTACCCCAGCGTCCTAGAGGAATGGTCGCAAGGTATTCACTTTTAGCATCCTCGGGATCATTTTCGTGACGATCCGTTGGTACCCATCCGGGAGCAACCGTGTTCACGGTAATGCCAAATGGAGCCAATTCCGTAGCCATACTTCGACTCCAACCGATTTGCCCTCCTTTTGCTGCAACATACCCACTAAACTTTGGAATGGAGCTATGATAAACTTCGCTGGTGATGTTAATGACTCTGCCCCTTGCTCTTTTTTTCATTCCGGGCAGGGCTGCCTGTACTAGATAAAAAGGACTCATCACAAAAAACTCATACATCTTTCGGTAAAACTCCTGGTCATAATCCTCAATTGCTTTCTGGGGTTGATCCGGAGTGGCATTCGGAACCACGATATCCAGGGAACCAAATTTTTCCTCAACCGATTCCACCATCGACCTAACTTGTTCCGGATCAGAGGCATCAGCCCGAACCAGCATAAAATGAATTCCGTTTTCCTTAAGAACTTGAAGTGCACCCTCTGCTTTTTCTCGATTATTTAGATAATTTATCGCGATCTTTGCTCCCGCAGAGCCCAGTGCTTTCGCAACCCCAAGTCCCAAACCCTGAGTACTTCCTGTAATCAGGGCAACTTTACCGGTTAATAAAAATTTATTCATGAAAAAAAGGGCGATTTCCTAAGGTATGGGCAGAAGGATATAATTTTATATTTAAATTTAGTTTGATATATCAATTTCTTAGTGATGCAAGAAACTTTAGGAAGAAGAAAAATAGATTTGAATGAAAACACATTTACGAATTGCCTGAAAAACCATTAAAGAGTTAGCCTTTGATTACTTTGAAGGCTTCAACTTTTTTTTCTTTTACCACATTGGCTTTCCTTTCAGTTTGCACTTTTGCTCGAGCAAGAATGGAATCTGTTTTCGAAGCTACCTTTCAAAGTTCGACCCTTTTTTTGGAGCAGAATGATAAAACTCTTCTCAAAATTGAAAAATTGCACGGTCGCGATCTTGGAGGTGGCAACTTTTCATGGACTGGAAAAATTACAGGTAGTGAAAACTCGACGCTTTCCTTCACCCGAGTTGGCCATGAAATTGTGGGGGGGTTGAAACCAAGTTTTGGAGCTATCCAAAGATTTATTACTGACAAAGGAAAAGTTATATGGTTGAAAACAAAGAAAAGTAATCATCTTTCCTGTGGGGGTTGCCTGCTGGATCAAAAACAAAAAAATTTAGATCCTCGGCCCGGTAGAAGGGCCAAAAATTGGAGAGATGGGGATGGCAACCTGATTGACTTGCTGGTTGCTTACACCTCAGATGCCAAACTGTCCGAAAACTTAAGCACGGAGAGCCAAGTTGAAGCTTACCTTCAAAATGCAATTTCCGAATCAAATCTTTGTTTTTTAAATAGCAATGTAAATGCGGCGATCCGCTTGGTACATCTGGTTGAAATCGATTACGCCGAAACGCAGGATCCATCCATGGACTTGAATCGGTCGACCAACCCAACCGACGGATATCTGGATCAACTCCATACCCTCCGCGACCAATATGGAGCCGACTTAGTGAGTGTTCTCATTTCCCAAGGTGATGGAAGCCTTGGTGGCATCGCCAATACCATGTCCTATCCATCCTTAGACTTCGGTGAAAGTGGGTTCAATGTCGTGGTGATCGGTCAGATTGGGGCACCAAGCTACAGCCTACTCCATGAAATTGGCCACAATATGGGTTGCACCCATAATCGAGAGGATGCCATGGACCGGGGCGTTCCAGATACGGATCCTTCAAATAATTCCCTTTTCAAGCAATTTAACTACGGAAAAAGATGGATCACGAATGGCCAAGGCTACCGGACAATCATGGCCTACGATACCGATGGCACTCCGACCTACACAAACCGAATTCCCTATTTCTCAAACCCATCCATTGCATATCAAGGAATCTCAACTGGTAACTTGGATTCAGAAGATAATGCCCAAGTCCTCAATACAACCACACCCTATGTCTCGAACTTTCGATCGTCCATTGTCCAAGGCATTGTACCTTCTATCTATTCTCTAAATATTTCCGAGGGCAATGCCAGTTCCTTAACAGTTCGTCTCGCATCCAAGCCAGAATCTAATGTTTCGATTTCCATTTCCCTGGATTCTGCAGGAGACCAAGATTTTTCATTGCTGGATTCTAGTACGATGACCTTCTCCCCCGAAAGCTGGAATCTGCCTCAACCTCTACAATTAATTTCCAAGAAAGATGCAGACGCAAACAACGGGATAAGCACCATCTATCTATCTTCAACTGGAATCCCTACGACAAGTGTAGCATTAAATGAAATTGATACGGGTAGCGATACGACTAGTTATCGATTAATTACCGGCGTAATCAAGGATTCTCAAGATGTTGGTGTTCCTAATGTAAGCCTATCTTTTTCATCGGTAGGCACCCCGATCCTTACCGATGAAAACGGTACTTTTTTTACCAGCGTATCCTCCACTTGGTCGGGCACTATTACTGCGAGCAAAGCGGGACATCAATTTTCACCTGATACTCTATCCATTAGTTCTGATACTGCAGAGACGATCCAGCTAACCTTCTTAGCAAGCCGAAGCCAAATCCTCTATGTCGACGCCACTGCAACTGGTAATGGTGATGGTTCGAGCTGGGCGAATGCTTACCCTGAGCTTTCCACTGCACTCCAGTCCATGCATCCTTTTACCGAAGTTTGGGTTGCAAGCGGAACCTACAAACCAGGAGTTTTCCGAAGTGATTTTTTCCTGCTTCCACCAAATGTTTCCATATACGGAGGCTTTTCTGGTTCGGAAAGTTCAAGGCAGGAACGAAACTCAACTACGAATCAAACCATTCTTTCCGGCGATATTGGAAATATCAATGATGGCTCTGATAATACTTTCCATGTGGTGGTTCCATCGAATGGATCCCACCTTGAAGGGTTCATTGTCCAAGATGGAAATGCCAGTGAAAACTATTCGGATTCCCGGGGGAAAGGGGGTGGACTTTATGCCCATGGGGTAAACTTCTCGATAAGTGAATGTATTTTTCAAGGAAACCGGGCAAGGCAGCGGGGAGGGGCTGCTTATCTTCTGGATACCAATGCGACTTTTTCCAATTGTACTTTTTCGAACAATCGAGGGTCGGGTCTAGGAAGCGGATTGGGATATGCAGGAGCCATCTATTCTAAAGATGTAATTCTTGTTTTGAATTCTTGCCAATTCAACAATAACCAAGCTGATTTGGATGGAGGGGCAATTTTCGCGGAATACTCTGAAATAAATGCCACCTCCTGCACCTTTTCTGGTAATCAAAACACTACCAATAACGGCGGAGGAGCCTGGGCGTTAAAGTTCTGTACTTTAATCGAAAACCATGGAACTTACACTTCAAATTATTCGGCTTCTAGTGGTGGGTCCATCGATGCAACCGATTCCAATATAACCATTACCTACGCCCAATTCAGCTCCAATCAATCCTTATTTTATGGAGCTGGCGGTCAATTTATTGATTGCAATACAACCATCTCTTCTAGCTTATTCAGTGGTAATTCCGCAAATTCCAATGGAGGTGCCTTATTTTTCGAATCAACACCATTGACTCTGAAAAACAATACATTTACTTCAAATCAATCGGCCTACTCGGGGGGTGCGGTTTTTACAAAAGATGGAAATTTTTCTGCTACCGGCAATAGCTACCAGCAGAATTCTGCTGGAACCTCAGGTGGTGCAGTAGCCATTGAGAATGGAACCTTTAATGAAAGTTCTGGTAATTACCAAAACAATACCTCCATTTATGATGGTGGAGGACTGCATTTAAAGAATTCGACCGGCACCCTAAACGATTCTAACTTCAGTTCTAATTCCAATACCACTTACAACGGAGGAGGAGCACTTTCCTTGGAGGGATCTTCGCCCTCCATTAGCGGTTGTAGCTTCACCAAAAACTTTACGGTTTCCCGCTACGGTGGTGCCATCTACATGAATTCCACCTCCACCCCATCCATGGACCGTTGCTCTTTCGTAGCAAATCATGCCACTGCCAGTGGATCCTATGGTGGAGCACTGTATTTTTGGGGAAACTCGAATGTCCAAATTTCCAATTCATTATTTTTAAAAAATCACGCCAACGATGGAGGGGCGTTCACATCCATGGGGGCCAGTAATATTTCTTTTTTACAATGCCGATTTATTGGAAACGAAGCCAATGCTTCCTCCGCTTCAGAAGGGGGAGTTGGACTCTTGGCCAGTGATGCAAACCAAACTAAATTCATTAACTGCTTATTATCCGATAATGGTGCAAGCTATCGGAATGGTGTATTGAAACCAATTGGTCATTCTCGTTTTGTAAATTGTACTCTGGTTCGAAACACTTCCATTGAGCACGGGGGGATAAGTATTGTCTTTAGTGGTCAATCCATTGACTTTGAAAATTCTATCTTATGGCAAAACTCCGCGGGTAGCCAAGGTAGTGACCTTTATAATTACCAAGGCTCGGTTTCTGCCAATCATTGTATTTTGGATCCCAGTAAGTCCTTTGGCACCATCTCTGGATCTGACAACAATGACTCCGACCCTTTGTTCATCGATAGCGACGGGAGCGATGGCATTGCGGGCAATGAAGACGATGACTACAACCTGCAAGCTACATCCCCTGCAATTGATCAAGCTAGTACTGGTGCACAGCATTATACCACCACCGACATCTTAGGAAAAACAAGGTATGGCAATGGTCCTGATATTGGAGCTTATGAGTATCGGGTCAACTCCGCCCCAGTCATAAAATCCGGCAGTACCTACTCGCTGTCATCTGATGAAGACGAAACTGCCTCGTACCCTTTTGCCGCCAGCGATATTGATGGGGATGATTTAATTTGGTCTATTTCCTCCCCTGCGAGTAATGGAACTGTATCCATTTCCAAGGATTCCGGGCTAGCCTCCTACCAACCTAACCTCAACTGGTATGGAACCGATTCCTTCTCCGTTTCGGTTTCAGATGGTGCTTCCATTGCAACCGTGATCGTATCCGTATCGGTTGCCTCGGTGGATGATCTTCCGGTTTTAAGTGCCGAAATTCCAGATCAGTTCATGAATGAAGATCAGGGTAATTTAAGCATAGATCTATCAGAATTCTTCAACGATCCTGACTCCTTAGATTCCTTTCGCTTCTCGGCTACCTCTTCCGACGAATCTCTCGCTATCCCAACAATCTCAGGCTCCGATCTTATACTTTCGATTCTCTCAAATCAATTTGGGACTGCTACTATAAGCATTATCGCTACCTCTGGAGATCAGTCCGTTTCAGATTCCTTCATTCTTGAAGTTCAGTCCGTCAATGATCCCCCCACCCTAAGCAATGCCCCAACTGGGGCAGCGATCAAAATTTCTGAATCCTCCACTTATCTTTTTGATTTTAATGCTACGGATAATGACGGTGACAGCTTGACTTTCACTCTCTCTGGATCCGACTCCAGCTTTTTTGAATTGAACGCCAGCTCGGGAGTGATCCGCTTTAAAGTGGCCCCAGATTTCGAGACCCCTTTGGATTCAGACCAGAATAATTCTTATGAACTTTCAGTAGTGGTCTCAGATCAAAGCTCCAGCTCCCAGCCTTTTTCACTTTTGGTAAGCATCATAGATCTGGATGAATATGCATGGTCTACCGCCGTGGATCATGGAAATCATTGGAGGTCGACCGACTGGTTTGGTACTTACTTTGAAACTTCAAGCAACTGGATTTTTCATGTAAACCATGGATGGCTTTACCGAAATGGGACTTCCATGAGTTCTTTTTGGCTTTATGATTCCAACCTAGATTGGCTTTGGACAAACTTTGAAAACTACCCCTACCTCTTCCGTTCTGAATCCGCTGCCTGGATATTCTTTCAAAATGATTCAGGTAGCCGGAAATTTTACGATTATTCCACAAACTCATGGACTACTCTTCCTGCCAATTAGAGAAGAATCACTCTCCCAAAAGTAAAAAATTATAATTAATATGGAATTATTCCGTTTTCTTCCCTTGCTTTTCCTATCGGGTGCATTCGGATTCTCTCCTTTTACTCATGGAAAATCAAAAGTCGTCTTTGTGATTGCAGAAAGAGAATACCAGACTGAAAAAACCCTTCCGAAATTTGCTGCATCTTATCTTTCTAAAGAATTTAAAGCCGAATTTTCTACCGCTCCCAAAGAAGGTCTTGATCGTCATCAATTAAAAAACGCTGCAGCAATTAGCCAGGCAGACCTTTTGATTATTAGTGTTAGGCGAAGAGCCTTTTCGGATCAAATTATGCAATCTATTAGAAGTCATATCGCCCATGGAAAACCAGTTCTTGGACTCCGTACTGCATCCCATGCCTTCGAACTTCGAAATGATTCACCCCTTGAAGGCCACCGAGATTGGCCAGCATGGGACCAAGAAGTTATCGGCGGAAACTATCAGGGTCATTATGGGAAAGACAAATCCTGTCTGATCAGAAAAATTCCGGCTGCCATGCAACCTTCGCTTTTGAAGCAAGTAAAGCTGCCCTTCAGAACTCCCGCGTCTCTCTATCGAAATTCTCCTCTTCCCATGAATTCAGTCCCTATTTTGGAAGGCGTCCTATCTGGCTTTCCCACCGAGCCTGTGGCTTGGACCCATGTGACAAAATCAGGTGCTAAAGTTTTTTACACCTCCCTTGGGCATGTTAAAGACTTTGAGAATCCTAGCTTCAATCAATTATTGCAGAATGCAATTCGATGGTGCTTGAAGAAGCCCTAAATTTATCCTGCAAACGGGGATGCGGATACACCGCAGACCCCCAGTCCATCAATTGCGAACACTTTACCCGCATTGCTTTCTTCCAAGGACTTGTGGATTCCTGTGGTCACGAACAAGCGGTTCAAATTAGAACCACCAAAGGTACAAGCGGTTGTCTCCACACAAGGAAGTTCTACTTTGTCTATGAGCTCCCCTACTTGCGGATCAATTCGGACCACCATTCCTCCATGGCACATCGCTATCCAGAGCATACCTTCCCCATCGATCGTCATCCCATCAGGCGAGCCAGCAAGATCTACTTCTTCGGTGTTAATGATGACCTGCTTTTCTTCGATTCCGCCGGTTGAGTTATCAAAAGGATAACACCAAACTTCCTTAGTTGGGGTATCAATATAATACATGGTGTCTGCTCTCTGGTTCCAGCATATCCCATTGGAATTGGTCACGCCATTCACTCTTTGAAAGAGGTTTCCCTGCACATCCAGCATGTAAAGGTTGGCATCCCCAGACTTTTTCACTGTGCTTATGGTTCCGGCCCAGAACCTTCCGCTTGGGTCACATTTTCCGTCATTAAACCGGTTATCTGGGCGTTTATCCCCCTCTGGGTCCGCAAGATTCTTTTTTTCACCGGTATTTGGATCAAAAGAAAAAATCCCTGAATCCCCCGCACACAGAAAACCACCCGACTGGCGGGGTACTACGGTTCCAATGCGCTCCCCCATTTCCCATACTTTTTCCTCGCCCGTTTCCACATGTAAGCGAATCAAAGCATGTCCCTCAATATCAACATATAAAAGATGCTCCTGCCAAAAAATTGGGCCTTCACCCCACTTGGAAATCTGGGAACCGATAGGTGTAATTGATAGGGTTCTACTCATCCTTCCTTATTGGTCGCTTTGGTGACTGCTTGCAACCAATTCCGAGCGATCAACTCGTGACCATGAGGTAAAGGATAACCATCTTTCGAGATCAAAAGTTGAGCCAAGTCTAAATCCTCTGCCTCAACTACCTTTTTTTGACTTTTCATTTCCAATTCCAATTTCAGTTGCCCAACTTTGCCAAGCCCTGATCATTTGCTTAACCCGGTCGGGAAATTGGTCTGCAAGGTTGCTCGTTTCGGTTCGATCCCTATCTAAATTATACAATTGCCAATTTTCTTGTTTTCGCTGTACCAATTTCCATTGATTTTGCCGAAGTACATTCCAGCCTCCGTATTGAAAGAATAAAGGCTTTTCTCGCTCCAACTTTTTACCTGCAAAAGTAGGAGTCAGACTGATACCATCCAGACTTGGAAGATATTTCGGATAGCTTACACCCTCCCCGGCCAATTCCATAAAGGTAGGCACAAAATCAATCAAATGACAGGGCTCCCGAGAAATGAAATTCTTGGACACATTTATGCCGGCCGGCCAATGGGCAATCATGGGGGTACAGATGCCACCCTCCATGCCCTGCACTTTCCACTTTTTGAAAGGACTGTTGATTGCGTTCGCCCAGGATTGTCCAATCGCTTCAAAAGAGCCGACGCTTCCCCACACTGCCTCCGGATTCTTGGTTCCCCTTTTAGGTTTCTCATGACTAGCTCCATTATCCACGAGAAAAAGAATTAGGGTGTTTTCCAACTTTCCAAGTTCTTCCAAATTTCGAAGTAATCGACCAATATTCTGATCCATCCGGTCCACCATCGCAGCATGAATTTCCATCCGTAAAGCTTCTTCTTCTCTTTCCTTTTTGGACAGACGATTCCATGACTCATGTTCTGGTTCAGTCAAGGCTGCGGTGCTTGGATCAAACAACCCAATCTCCAACTGTTTTCGATACCTTGAACTTCGAATCGCTTCATACCCCTGATCATAAATTCCATCATACTTGGCAATATCCTCAGGGTGAGCATGCAGGGGCCAATGAGGAGCATTGTATGAAAGAAAAAGAAAGAAGGGATCCTGCTCTCTTTCTTTTTCATTCAGCCAGTTGAGGCTCCAATCCGTAAAAGCATCTGTGGCAAAAAAGTCTTTCTCCGGATGGTAGGGTTTCAAGAGTTTTTCATCAAAAGCCCAGGTATAGACCGATCGCCATCCCGGAACATCTTCCCCTTTCCTTGCCTGCTCTCCTGGATTCCAAAAATTAATCGCACCGCCCAGAAATCCAGCGAAATGATCAAACCCACGATCAAAGGGATTGAAGCCCGCATGATGCTTCCCGGCCCACCAAGATCGGTAACCGGCTGGATTAAGAATTTCCCCAATCAAGGCAGTGTTCTGAAAATCCCGATCACTTCGATGGTGATACAAACCGGTAAGCAGACTGATGCGTGAGGTCCAGCACTTCGAAGTATTGTAGGCTTGGGTATAGCGGATTCCATTCTTAGCGAGACGATCCAAGTTCGGGGTTTTAATCTCCCCGCCATAACAACCTAGGTCGGAATAGCCCATGTCATCTGCAAAAATCAAAACGATGTTGGGCCGGTCGGTGCCGTAGGAAAAAAGCATTCCGCCAATCAGTAGGATGAACGCTGAAAATTTTGTCATATTAACCACCTTTATGGTCCCAAATCTCATTTTCATGGTACCGGAACGGCCATTAGGACATTTGCTGGTAGACTTCCTTTCAATACTTCCTCGCCCTTTACATAAACCCTGACCGAGCGGGGAGCATTGGATAAATTGTAAACCAAAGCGGTTCGTTTCCCGTCCGATTTTTTAAAGACAACCGAGGTGGGAAGGTCGGTGTATGAGTCTTTATCAATCAAACCGTATGCCCTGCTGGCATGGGCTAAATAGTAAGGAATCCCGGCATGGTTGGGGGAAGCAATCGCCCATTTCTTATCGATAGCCTCGTCTAATACTTTGCAAATTTCATCGGGTTGGCAAAAGGCGGCATAGGCAGCGGCCACCTGACCCCAATCGCCATCAATTTTTTCCCAGCTGATTTTCCCCTGATCTTTACCTTGTTTTTCAAGCATTTGATTAAGCTGAAAAACGGAGTGTTCCGCATGGGCACCAAAATAATTCAGATGGGTCCAAGCTGGCAACCATTGAATACCATAGATATGAATGGGTTCCCCACTGAACCAAGTCCAGGCACCCATATCCCGATCCCGCATTACCGAGCAGATAGTTGGCTTATAATTTTGGGACCAGTTGGATTTTTCCCGATCTTTCCAGCCATAGGCATTATTCCAATATTCATGAACGGCTTCCGTCTCGATTGCATACCCCATTGCCCCCGTAGCCAGCATGTCCTCATCTCCAAGGGCCGCTCCTAGAAAAAACATCCCCGCCCAAGACCCAATGGCTTCCGAAGAAGATTCCTGGTTATTACCATCATATCCACTCGACATTCCACCTGCATAACTATGTCCACCCCAGCATTCAAAGGTACGCAGGCGTGGAAAACGCGGAGAGTCTCGTTCCCACTCAGCATATTGTTTGACCACTTCGGTCACACTTGGCCCATATTTTTCCAACCAAACGGGATCATGCATCCCGATCAGACCGGCACTCATCGCAAGGTAACCGTAATGAAAATGATTGTCAGTGAATTGTTCGGATCCGTAGGAAGAATTAAACCCAACCAGTCCCGACCAAGGCAAAGGGTACCGGGAGTAATAAAATGCTTTTTCTCCGGGTTCATAAGTGAGCCAATCCTCCACCACCCGCTTTGCCTCCTTGTACAAGTCATCAGCGATCGGAAGCTGTAATTGCCAAGCCATATTGAATGCCTGACAGGTTTTGAGCATGGATTTTCCGCCCCAATAAGTATCGGCTGCCTGACGATTTTCTTCGGTTTTTTTCAGTAATTCATTTCCCCAACGATTGATGAAATCCGCAAGGACTTCCTTACGGAAGGCATCGTCCTTCGGGAGGGGGAAAAGAGGAATCATTCCGGTAAAAGGCCAAGAAATTTGGAATTCTTTTCCTTTTGCCACCACCATTTTTCCCCGTCTAGTCTTGTATTCCATTCCGGTAAGACTGAAATTGTGCTTGGTTGTACGGTAATGATGAGGAATCCAGCCATGCAGGGTGTCTTCTCCGGTTTCGGTTTTTACCCTCCAAGTAGTGCTGACCCTGCCCTTTTCTTTTTCATATTTCCAATCAAATTGAGTATCCCGCGGAATCGCAGCGGCATGACGGACAAAAAGTTCTGCCTGACTGGGGTCATCATTGAGAGCAGCAATAGAAAGCACCGGACCAGTAAACCGGACATACCCATCCATAGGTTTTAGCGATCCGCCAGGAGCAAAGATGCCAAAAGTTCGCCCATCTTGAACTAAAGCCCCACTTGGTTGCAACTTTCCCGGAATCTTTAGATCAATTCCTTTGGGCTCAATCCAGACATAGGGCATGCCCCGACCAAAAGTGACATCCGCCTTTTTCATTTGGTTCAGATGTAACCTCATTGAAATATGCCAATCCCCCCAATTAAGAGTGGAGGCATGCGAAAAAGGACCAGACTTTGGTATAGTCAAGAGTTCTGAAAGAACGAAATGATCTGCTGAGATAAAACCCCAGCCCCCCTTGGATTGATCCACCAATTGAACCTTTGCTTTTTTCCCTCGATATGGTTTGAGATCCCAGCTTTTCCATTCCAGATCATTATTTTGTTTTCCGACTTCCTGATAAACCGACTGGCCATCCACAAGCAAATGAACTCCAAGGATCTCTTTTTCACTGCCTCCACCTACCTTGAAATGAAGGTAATCTTTGTCCATGAGAAATTCGGGAGAGGTCGCTTTACCGATAGCACCATCATGTCCGTAAAAACTGGCTGCATATCGCTTGCCCACAATGCCTCTGCTTCCATGCTGGGAATGGGTCATCGGCCCATCCCCAAACGCGGTCCCTTCCAATTCCCAGCCTAAGGTTTCCCAATCCTTTTCAAAATCAAAAAGTATTTTTTCCACCGGATCAGAACCCGGAGTGGGATCAATCGGTTCAATCAACAAGGGTTCACCTGAATCCATTTCCGTACCGTTTTCATTCCATTCCAAGGGGTACCAAATTTGAATGCCCTGTGAATCCGCACTAACGGTAAAGGGATAAGCATAAAGGCGCCCGGGGAAATCATCTTGGGACAACAAGGTTGTCCACCAGTCGTTGGTGGGCAGGGGCTTACTCCGTACTCCAGGCTCCAAATTTACTTTCTTAGCAAAAAGGTTTTGTACCGATTCATTTGCAGGGGGTTTGTCTGCAAAAGGAATCGCATTACTCGCTAGGCAAAAGGATAAATGAAAGAACAGATTAAGAAAAAATCTAGTTCGAAAAATATACTGGTAAGCTTTCATGGAAAAGCTTCCAGCAAAACGACTATGTAAGGATCAAGCAAGAACCTGTTTGATCACATGGCCATGAACATTGGTCAACCTTCTCTCAAGACCGTTGTGATAATAGCTAAGTCGTTCATGGTCGAGGCCCATCAAATGCAGAATCGTAGCATTAAAATCATAAACACTTGATTTTCCTTCCACACTTTTAAAACCAAAATTATCACTTTCTCCGTAACTATATCCTTTTTTCACTCCCGCTCCAGCAAAGAAACAGGTGAACGCATCTGGGTTGTGATCACGACCAGTGCCGTTGCCCTGCAGGAAAGGCATACGACCAAACTCTGTACACCACACTACCAAGGTGTCCTTAAGCATGCCTCGTCTCTTCATATCGCTAATTAAAGCGGCTGTAGGCTGATCCATAATTTCAGCCTGCATGGCATGCGTTTTATCAATATTACTATGGGAATCCCAATTAGTAATACCATTTCCACCGGATGGATCACTTCCATTGAACAATTGAACCACCCGCACCCCCTTTTCAAGCAAGCGCCTGGCTAAAATGCAATTCTTAGCATATTCCTTCTTTAAAACGGTTCCGGTATTGGTTCCATACTCTTGTTGAATCGAAGCAGGCTCATTGGAGATATCCATCACATCCGGGATGGAAGTCTGCATTTTACCGGCAAGTTCGTAGCTGGCAATACGGGCGGCCAAATCTGCATCACCAGGAAATTGTTCCAGGTGCCTACCGTTAAGGCGCTGTAATAAACTCACGGTTGATCGATCATCCGAAGTACTGTAGGAGGCTGGTCGGGCCAAATTTGCGGGTGGATTCTTGGCGTTAAAATCAGTCCCCTGAAAGGCAGCTGGAAGAAAGCCATTTCCAAAATTATTTTTGCCCGAGCGAGCCGGTCCCCTTGGATCATTAATCGCCACAAATGCAGGCAATTCCTCATTTTCTGACCCTAAAGCGTAAGTCGCCCATGAACCAAAAGAGGGGAATCCTTCCATGGTAAAACCAGTATTTAAAAAATTCTCTCCCTGGGGATGAGCACTCGTTTGGGTATGCAGGGAATGCACAAAGCAGAAATCATCGGCCAATTCACCAAGGTTGGGTAAAAGATCAGATACCATTTTGCCACTTTTTCCCTTGGGCTTAAATTCCCAGAATGGTTTGGCAATATTTCCTGATGGGCCCTCAAAGGTAACTGCAGGCATCCCGGGTGGTTTTTTCCCATGGTATTTAATCAAGTCAGGCTTGTAGTCAAAGGTGTCAACATGACTAACCGCTCCGGGGCAAAAAATGATCAACACCTGTTTAGCCGCAACCTCAAAATGGGGATCCCGGGGTGCATAAGGATTATCCGGGTCAATGTTGGGACGGATGGGTGCCTTACCACTAAAATTTGTTGGGTTATCAGACGCAAATAATCCATCTTGATTTAGTAATTGGGATAATCCCAGGGCACCCAATGAAAAACCCGTATTCTTCATGAAACCACGACGGTTTAGAAGGGAACGGCCAATGGAGGAAATATTTTCTTCGTTATTATTCATGCTTTGTAAATTAAGGTAAAAAAGCAAATTCGTTGGAATTCATCAATGCCCTGCAAACAATGTTCAAACCTCTATCTTTAGCAACGGCAAGAGATGCCTGCAGTTCATCTTTGCTTGGTTTACGGGAAAAAATTAATTCGAACGCTCGGGCAACCGATTTCTTCAGGTTATTTCCCGATTCCATACTCGCCCGGTTTGCCAAATGTTCAGCCTGATCAACTACAAAAGGACTGTTCATTAGGTTGAGAGCTTGCAAAGGGGTGGTAGATACCGGTCTCTTGGCACGTACTTGACCACAATCAGGGAAATCGAAAGCGGTAAAAATCTGGTCGTCCACCCGACGCATTCGCTCTTGGTATATCATTCTTCTCCAAGTCTCAGGACCAAAATTATTTACCACCTTCCATTGTGCATAAGTCTTTTTAACATTGTGAATCCGATAACTTCTACCCCCCATTTCACGGTTCAATTTTCCAGTAGCTAAAAGAATACCATCTCGGATTACCTCGGCCTCCACCCGACGGGGCGGAAAGCGCCAAAGGAGGGAGCTGGTTGCATCTTTTTCCATACCAACAGCAGAAGGGTTGCTCGCCCGCTTGAATGCATCTGAGGTCACCAATATCCGAATCAATTCTTTCATCGACCATGGGGTTCCTTCCGGACGGGAAGGAGACGCAAATTCAGAGGCGAGCCAGTCGAGCAACTCAGGATGGCTGGGTGGTGCCCCTGCCCTGCCAAAATCTCCACCTGTTACCACCAATCCGGCTCCGAAAATATGTTGCCAAATTCGATTGGCCATTACCCGGGACGTTAATGGATTCTCTTCATTCACCATCCACTCAGCAAATTCTGCACGTCGGGCCCGGCCACTAGCTTCATTATCCACGCCCAATATGCCGGACAGGATTTTAGGAGCACCGGGTAATACTACATCTCTAGGATTCTCCGGGCTTCCACGATGTAAAACACGGGTAAGTTTAGGTTCAATAAAACTTCCCACAAAACTGGGACGTGGTCCTTCTTCAGAAAGTTTGTACGCAAAATGATTAATTTCACCGATTGCATCACCGAAGGATTTATCATCTTCCATCAAATCCCTGATTTTTTGAATGGATGCAATTTCCACCCAAGTTCCATCCGCTAACTTTACATTAACCAAAAACTGATCAAAATTGAATTTACTTTTCTGCTCAAGGTAATCGGTTTCATAATAATATTCACGGTTTGTACTGATTCGTAAACGACCTACCTTTACTGGCTTCTTGAATTTAAATTCAAGCCACGGGTTTTGTTTTTTCTCCTTTAGATAGCTTGCTTGCCAGCGTTGGGTCCCATACTTTCCATCGATCACTCTGGAAACTGGAAAGCGATCCCCTTGTTGGGCAAATGCCGAATCGGTCATGATTTCCGTTCCGTTCGCAGCACTGGCTAAATTAAAATCTTCCGTGGGTAATCCAAAAATCTCAACTTCGTCTAAGCCAACATATCCAGACCAAAAATTCAGCCTCAAACCAATCACCTCGAGTGGTTGCCAGTGAACTTCTTTGTAACCACCCCAATCCTCCTCCCAGGCGCTTGATTTGTTTCTTATTTTATTCCGGTTTTTAGCAACTTCTCGCCAGATTTCATTGGCTTTCATCTTTCGTGGATGCTCGCTCGAAAATTCAGGAAACCGACTGCCAAATTCAATGTCTTGAAAAACAGCCGTCATCGAATAATAGTCCTGGATCGAAATGGGATCAAATTTATGGTTGTGACAGCGGGCACAACTCATGGTGACACCAAGCATGGAAGCACCGACGGTTTGCATGATTTCATCCATTCGGTCAGCTCGAGCCTGCCGAATTGCAGAAGGTTCCTGTCCCACGGTCGCAGCAGGTACATGGGGACCAGCGACGAGAAAACCCAAAGCCTCCCCAACTCCCATGCCATCACCAGCCAATTGTTGACGAACAAATTCATCATAGGGTAGGTCTTGATTAAACGCCCGAATTACATAATCGCGGTAAACCCAAGCCATTTTCCGATAGAGATTCGATTCCGAACCGTTTGTTTCCGCCCATCGGATTACATCTAACCAGTGCTGAGCCCAACGCTCCCCGAAATGAGGCGATGCGAGTAAATCATCAATCAG
>DBVA01000084.1:19917-39906 GCA_002308735.1 Opitutia bacterium UBA1276
GATGGCTCAGGTGGCATTCCGGTCAAGACAATGGATGCCCTCCGAATTAAGCTGAGTGGATCAGCAGGCTTATTTCGAGGAATTTCTTCTTTATCCAAACGGTCATTAATGAAGACATCAATTGGATTGGTTGCTTTACCGGAAACCTCTGGCCGCTGTACTGGTTTGAAAGCCCAATGATCGGTGCCTTCCTCAATTTTGTCATTCATTTGACCGGGCCATTGGGCACCATCAGCAATCCACTTCTCCAAAATTTCAATTTCATCATCAAAAAGTCGCCCACCTTTGGGTGGCATACTGATTTCTGGATCATCGCTTTTGATTACCTCAATCATGTAACTTTTCTCAGGCTTGCCCGGAATCAAAGCAGACATTCCAGTGTCCCCGCCTTTGAGTAAATACGCCCTTCGATCCACCCTAAATCCCGACTTTTGTTTATCAGGACCATGACAATCAATGCAATAATCCTGAAGAAGAGGTAAAACTTCATCTTCGAAATGGTTGGAAGCATTTAGCGAACCCCACAAGAAGAGCGGAATAAAGGCAAGGTGTTTTGTAAGAGAGTACATAGGGTAATCAGTTGAATATACTATTATATATCATAGTCATCCTTTGTGTAATTCAAAGCATTTTATATTAAAATTTAATAATTTTAGTAATTGGCATCATAAAATTTCAAGGATCTTGAGGGGAGGAGAAAATGGCCTGCAGCCCAATTTAATTTTTAATTACCGGGACTCTTTGGTCCGCAGAAGTAATCCCACTAGGTAATTCCATAATGTTAAGATTTTTAAAATGAATCTCAGAACCTTCGGATTCCAAACATAGGTATCCTTTCTTGTATTGTGAATTCCGAATTCCATTTACGAATTTTCCATTCACCGAAAGTTTGACCACCCCATCCACACAGACGACATCATAAATATTCCATTGGCCTCGCCCCTTACATCGATTCTCCAGTGATTTACTACGGGTACCCCTTGGATTATCAGGGGTCGCCGTCATACCACCTGCTCCAAACAGTTCACCGTGAACATATGCAATGGGAGGAGGCGGGCTTCCTTTTCGTCGATTCAATTTCACCCAATCCAATTCTAGCATTTGAATTTCTATCCCCTTCGGTAATCGATTTCCAAAAGGTATGGCATCACTCCAAGCAAAAATACCTGAGTTACCACCAGGTTCCATGTGGCGCCATTCCACATGTAAAAGAAAATTTTCATATTGCCGTTCAGACCGCATCACTCCAATGGGCTTTCCGGTACACTTTAAAATACCATCCTCAACCCACCAGGTATCTGGCGATGTGTTAACATTCACCCAGCCACTCAAATCCTTCCCATTGAACAACTCAACCCATTGATTAAGATTTTCGCTTTTTAAATTGGACAACAAGAACAACTGGAGCAAAAAGAAAAAAAGGATAGCTTGAGGGGAATTATTTTTCATGATTTTGCTTAATCGCAATGATACGATCCGAGAATTTTCGCCCTTATTCTTCAGATTTGGCAAGATCAAATCCATCCTTGCCATCTTTGATCGCCCAGCCCTTTTGTAAAAGATCCTCTCTTATTTCATCGGCTGCGGTCCAATCCTTATTCAATTTTGCTTCCCATCGATTTTGCGCCAGCTTTTGGATCTCTTCGGGGACTACTTCAACTACTTCCTCTTTTACTTCGATGATCAGACCCAAGGCATCACAAGTAGCTTGAAATCCCTTCCTTAGCACTTCCAGTTCTTCTATCTTGCCATCAAATTCTCCCCGGTCCCAAGCCTCCCCCATTTGACGAACCAAACGAAAGCAGCGACCTAACGCTTCGGGAGTATTTAAATCTGACAGGAGAGCTTCCTGAACCGGATAAAAGGGACCGAATTCAGTTTCCAGAGTGGGACCACCGCTTGGCTCGATCCCGAACTTCTTGGCAAAATCAGCAAGTTTAGATAAAGCTTTTCGACTGGCCTGCATCGAATCAAAAGTGAAATTAAGTGGTTGACGATAACTACCGGAAAGTAGGACATACCGAACTTCCTGTTCTTTATATCCTTTGCCGACTAAATCCTGTAAAGTGTAAAGATTCCCGAGTGACTTGCTCATTTTCTGGCCCTCTACCATCAAATGGGCAATGTGAAACCAATGACGGGCAAATGTCTTGCCGGTAACCGCCTCACTTTGGGCAATCTCGTTCTCATGGTGAGGAAAAATCAAATCGACTCCACCTGAATGCAGGTCGAAAGATTCTCCAAGATACTTCATACTCATGGCGCTACATTCGATATGCCATCCCGGTCGACCTTCTCCCCATGGAGATTCCCAAAAATTATCTCCGTCTTCTGGTCGTCGTGCTTTCCAAAGTGCAAAATCGGCAGCGGAGTCGCGGTCGTATTCGTCCGAAATCTCCCTGACATTATCCGATGTGGTAATTTCTCGGTCTGCCAATCGAGAAAGTCGTCCATATTTGGGAAAAGCATTCACTTTGAAATAAACGGATCCATCATTTGCTCGGTAGGCTTTCCCTCCCTCGATCAATTTTTCAATTAAAGAAATTTGTTCGGGAATATGCCCGACTGCCGAAGGCTCAGCGTGAGGAATAAGTAAATTGAGAAGTTCACAATCCTCTTGAAATCGAGCTGTCCATTTATCCGTAAAATCTTTAAGCTCCACCCCTTGTTCCTGGGATTGACGGATGGTCTTGTCATCCACATCCGTGAGATTCCTCACATGAAAAGTCTGTAGCCCGGAGGTTTCCAGGACCCTGCGAAAAACATCTTGCAGCACAAAAGTTCTAAAATTCCCAATATGCGCCGGTCCGTAAACGGTGGGCCCACAACCATAAAAACGGATCGAATTTTCATCCATAGGGATAACCTCCCGGACTTCCCGGGTCATGGTATCATAAAGGTTCAGCACCATTCGACTACTCTTCGGAAATCGTGATTGGCTTGATATCCCATTTCGCATTCTGACCGAGAAAGCGGCAGGGATTATTATGGTAGATTTCCACCGCCGCCTGCAAACTATGCCCTCTTCTACGAAACTCAACGATTGATTCCTGCAAGGTGAATGGATCACTCGGACCCCAGTCCGCGGAAGAATTAACCAACAAACGCTCTCTCGGATATTTCTCCAATATATCAACCGCCCGACGCGGACTGCACTTCGTGACCGGGTAAAGCGTCATACCCGCCCAATAGCCGGCGTCCAGCACGGATTCAATCGTCTGTTCTTCGACATGGTCGATCCAAACTCTGTCAGGATTCACATCCATCCCAGCCAAAACTTCAAGGACGGTTTTGGTACCATGTGCCTTATCCGATAAGTGAGGAGTATGAATCAAAACCAATTGGTCATACTTCATCGCCATCTCCACATGAGCCTGCAAAGAATCTATTTCATTTTGGGTTGATTTGTGCAAACCGGTCTCCCCCACTCCCAAACAAGTAGGTTTTTCTAAAAACTCGGGCATTTGACGAAGGACTTCTTGGGTAAGTTCAGGATTCTCCGCTTCCTTTGGATTTACCGCGACCCAGCAAAAGTGACGAATTCCAAATTCTGCGGCCCGGGTGGGTTCAAATTCCGAAATTTGAGCAAAATAATCGATGAAAGTTTCAGGATGACGACGGTCGAATCCGGCCCAAAAGGCAGGTTCACAAACCGCGACGACGCCGGACATAGCCATCCGCTCATAATCCTGAGCAGTTCGGGCAATGGCATGGTAGTGAGGTTGAATAATCTGCATAGCAAATGAAATTTTAAAAATTAATCGATTTTCGCGAAATGAACCAGTAACTGCTCGGCCCTATTTGCATCGGCGTGATCGGGTTTCGAGATAATTTCCAAAGCTTGAAGCAAGGAATCTTTTCTGGATTCGTCCCTTGCCTTTTGACCGTCTCTTTTTACGGCTTCATCATATCGGTCAAGCATAGCGGCTACTTCAAGTAAGTCGCGCCGAGCTTCCAAGTAATAAGTATTGAGCGTTTTTTGTGGGCTTAACATAGGTATAAAAGCGAAGTTAAATCGTAAATTATTTTAAGAATCGGGAATCAATGAGGAGTGATGATGTTGGATCTTCTGAGTTGGATCAACTTTTACCATAAAAGAAAAACGGGCCGGGTGTCGAACCTGCATACCATTTTCCATGTAGAAGAATTCGTAAAGACCAGTAGCCCCATATCCTTCTTGGCCCCAATCTTCAAGTTCCAACGAATCTTCCTGCAAAGAAACTCCCGCACCTTCACGGGAGGTAAAATTCTCAAAATAATTTTGGATGCCAGCCCTCGTATTGATTGGCTCAGCAGAAAAGGTTGCGAACAGGGATGCACTTGGGTCATAGCAGTCCATAATTTGATCTACATTGCCTCCATTGACGGCATGGATCCATTTTTTGGGTATTTCGTAATTCATAAGTTTCAAATTAATACAGACAGATTGGTTTTATAATCCCGTTCCCTTCTCAAAGGCTTCTTGCCAAAGTTCAGGTTTAAATCCCTGCAAATGAATGCCATCCCCGATCAAAAAAGGTCTCTTGATCAGATTGCCTCGAGATGCCAATAGAGAAATGATTTCTTCTTCACTCATGGTGGGAAGAATGGATTTAATTTCCGAATCTCGGTAGTCTTTACCGGAAGTATTGAAAAGTTTTTTGGTTTGACCTTCATGGGCAGCAAGCATCGCCTTTAACTCCTTCTTGGTAGGCGGTTTTTCTCGGATTGAAAGGCTTTCAAAAGACAATCCTTTTTCGTCCAACCATTTCTTGGCTTTCCGACAGCTTTCACATTTTTCGTACTGATAAAGTTTCATTTTCGTTTGTTTGCAAAATCAAACTCTGTCAATATCACCAGAACTTGACCTTTTTCAACCCTGTTCGAACAATGAATACTCTTCATCTTTCATCTTTCCCCGTAATCACAATATTGACATTCGCACTTATGACTTCCTGTTCATCTCCCCAAAGCCAAGACTCACTTCAAGAATCCAACGCCTCCAGTTTCCAGGGGGGAAGTTCAATGAAGGTAATCCAAAAAACTCTGGATAACGGTCTCACCGTTTTACTGAGCCCTAATCCAGAAGAGCCCAGGTTTTATGCTGAAATCGTGACCCGGGCTGGTAGCAAGCACGATCCGGAAACTAATACCGGACTGGCACATTACTTGGAACACTTGTTGTTCAAGGGAACCAAGAATTTTGGGACCACTGATTTTGAAAAAGAAAAACCCCTACTCGATAAAATAACCAATTTATACGAGCAGCGTTCCAAGGAATCAAACCAAAGCAAACGAGCCATCATTTACGATGAAATCAATCGTATTTCGCAAGAGGCGGCTGCGATTGCAGTCCCCAATGAGATGGATCGTATCTACAGCGATATGGGTGGCAAAGGAATTAATGCTCATACCTGGCATGAAGAAACCGTGTATAAAGTGGACCTCCCAGCCAACCGCATAGATCACTGGGCCAAAATTGAGGCAGAACGCTTTGCAAACCCAGTTTTCCGGCTTTTTCATACTGAGCTTGAAACCGTTTATGAAGAAAAAAATCGTTCGATTGATAACAAGGACAGGCTTCTTCACCGCGAAGTAAATAACTTACTCTTTAAAGTTCACCCATATGGCCAACAATCCACACTGGGTACCATTGAGCATCTCAAAAATCCATCCATCACGGCGATCGAGGATTTTTATGCCACCCATTATGTTCCCAATAACATGGCCATTTGCATTTCCGGGGACATCGACCCGGATAAAACTTTCGAAATTATTGAAGAAAACTTCTCATCTTGGAAGAGGTCGGAATCCCTACGCCCCGAGCCTAAGTGGGATGAAAAAAGCCTGCAAGGGAGAGAATTTGTACAAGTTAAATACTTGGGTGAGGAACAACTTCTTATGGCTTTCCAAACCGCACCGCGCTTTCATCAGGATTACCCGGCACTACGTTTAATTGATATGATTCTGGACAACTCCGTGGCTGGACTGATCAACCTCAACCTTGTGGAAAGACAAGCAGTCCGTGCTGCTGGTTGCTTTCCTCAAAGTTATAATGATCACGGTGCCCATTACCTCTACGGAATCCCCAAAGACGGCCAAAGTATGGAAGAGGTGGAAAATCTCCTTTTGAACCAGGTGGAGTTGGTCAAAAAAGGAGAATTTGCAGACTGGATCCTTCCAGCCGTGCTTAATGATTTCAAAAAATCGCAGAAGGAGAATCTAGAAAGTAACCCAAAACGAGTCGAACTACTTCGGGATTCCTTTCTTTCTTTTGTGGATTGGGAAGTAATGGATCAAGAAATTCAAGATCTGGAGAATGTAACCAAGGAAGATGTCGTTCGGGTGGCAAATAAGTATTTTGGTGAAGATTATGTAGTGGGTTTCCGCGTGGACCAACAACATGACTTACCAAGTATCGAAAAGCCCAAAATTGATCCCTTGGAAATCGACCCGGATAAGCAATCGGTATTTATGAAGGAGGTCGAAGAAATCCCTTTCAATCCATTCGAGCCCGATTTCATTGAATTAGGGAAAGACTTTAAAACTAAGGAAATTGCAGAGGGAGTAACCCTCGTGCATGTATCAAACCCTCTAAATGACCTTTTCGGGATTGAAGTCAGAATGGGGATTGGAAGTGACCATGATCCGATGCTGCCTTATCTCAAACGAATGCTCGGTCGGTCTGGGGCCGGTGAAATTTCATCCGAGGATCTCAAAATTGAATGGTATAAATTAGCCACCGATTTTGGTTTCGCAGTTCGACAACATTATTCCTCATTTTCCCTCAATGGCCTGGACGAAAATTTCGAAGAATCCCTTGGTCTTGTCGAAAAACACCTTTTGTCCCCTACTCTCCTTTCAGATACATGGGAAAAAACCAAAGAGATCTTACTTTCAGAAAGAGATGATGAGCAAAAAGATCCGCGTGCCCTGAGCAATGCCCTCGCCCATTTCCACCGCTACGGCCAAAACTCTCGATTTCGCAAACGCCCATCCGATGCTGACCTTAATGCGTCCACCCCGCAGAACCTAGGCACACTTATTACCGATTTATTGGCAGTAAACCGTACCATCCTTTATTTTGGCCCTCGTAGCATAGAGGAAATTGAAAAAACCATTCTAGAAGGATTTATCGGCCAAGCACCAAGCAAGGAGGCTCCACCTATTTCCCCCAATCGATCTTTTCAGGCATCTAGCAACCAAGTTTACTTCCTGCAAAAAGAAATGGCACAAGCCCAAGTTAGGCTGGAGTTTGCAGTCGGTACCTATGACGAAGAAATGACTCCCCTAGCACAACTCTACAACGAATACTTTGGCGGGGGTATGGCTGGTCTGGTTTTTCAAGAATTGAGAGAGGCTCGTGCTCTCGCTTACTCAGCATGGGCCCACTTTTTTACTCCTTCCCGTCCTTCCGAAGAGAATATTCTGGTCGGTGCAATCGGATGCCAGGCTGACAAGACAATCGATGCGGTGAATGCCTTTATGGAATTACTTGATAATATGCCCATCAATCAAACCCGCTGGGAGTCAGCCCATTCTTCTATCTTAAGTACTTACCGGACAAATCCCAGCAAATCCCGGAGCATTCCAGGTTTCGTTTTTGATTACAATGCCTTAGGGCTCCAAGAGGATCCACGCGAGAATCGATATCAAAAAATTCAAAAGGTCCAGATTGATGATCTCAAGAATTTTTATGAGCAAAAAATTCAGCCCCAATCGATTCTCGTCTCAATCGTAGGGGATTCGGATAAGATCAACCTTCAAGAATTGGAGAAAATAGGCAAGGTCACAACGATTAAACCCGAAGAACTTTTCAGACGCTAGTCCCGAGGGGTTTGCTTGTGTGAACCCCTAGTACTTGTTGGGAACCCTTCTCCGGAAGCAAAAGGTTCCTCCTCGATGTCTGGTTCGATCGACGGTGCTTTTTCATCCAAAGCGAGTACTTTTCGGAAAAAACCAAAAACCTTTTCACATTCATTTGCCCGTTCCTCGGTATTTTTAAGCCGCAGAATGATCCTTTGTGAGTTTCCCGTCTGTAATTCAGTCAAGGTACAGGAACAGGTTACCCTACCGTTGTTGGTAGGAATTTCAAGCACATCGATTCTGCCCATTGGAATGAATGCCTGACCATGTTCCGAGACCTCCATTCGAAGGGCAACCCGTCTCTCATCAAAATTAAAAATTCGGGTGTAACGAACGGAAGTGCTTTCAACACTTTGAAGCATTGATTCCATTCCGAGACGAAGAATTTGGAGTATTTCGATCGATCGATCCATTTGAATCGTGTAATTACGAAGGATATTAGCTAAGGAAGCAATCGTATTTCCTGAATTTTTTATGGATAATCCCGAATACAATCAAGCAGTCAAAGAATTAGAGCAAAATGAAATCGATCAGGAACTTTTCGACTCCTGTCTCAAAAATGCGGAGGGTGATGATTTAAGGGCCAAAGCCATCTATTTGCATCGTCGCTCTGCAGAATTAAAAACTTCGAAGGAAAGCCTAGATGAGCGAGAGAAATGGCCGATGCTATTGCCATTGCTCGTTCTTTACACCTTAGGTACCGTTGGGGTTTTACTCCTGGTCTTTGGTTTTTTAGGTTTCCGATTGAATTGGTGGTGATTTCTGGCCTAATACTTTCATAGCCCCTTAAGATTTTACCATCCGTAAAAGAACCACAAAAATTTTAAAAGAGGAAGAAGAGCAAGAGAGTATATCGGTGGAAAGGTGAGGGGATACATTCTCTGGTTTCATTCATTTCAACTCTGCCATCCCATGGAATGAATATCGGGATTAAGGATCTTCCTATACCCCTCCAATCATGGGCTTAATCTAGAGCCACCAACAGTTCCTAAATTTGCCTTCTAGTAAACACAAAATGATAGGTAATCCGCATTACATTTTACATCTTTTTTTATTAATTAGTTTTAGGAATATTCTATGATTTAATATTTATTACTATTACTCTTAAGAAATTCGGTCCCTAACTATTGTATGACGCTATTTTACCTTACATTTTTCAGTAAAACTAAGCTCTATAAGGTGTAAGGTTTTTTGACTTGCATATTTCTTGATCTAAATAAAAATTTCCCTATGCATCTGTTTTCTAAAGGGCTTTCTGATTTGATTCGTTCGAACCCAATGACGGTTTCAGAAATTGCCCGAAATGCCGGGATCAGTCGACCCTCCCTGTATGATTTACTAAATGGGAAATCGCTTCCTCGTAAGTCCACTCTTGAACGCTTAATCGGGGTCCTCCAACCTTCTGCCAGACAAGTTGAATTTCTGCATTCTTCCCATCAAATTGAACGCCTTCGGAGCACCCGAAGTCATCGGATGATTCATTTGAGGGATAAGCAACATTTCGTTCGTAGTCTTTCCGACCAATTACTTGCCAAAGGGCATGAAATCGCCCGTTCCCCTAAAAATCATGAAATTGATCTTGTCCTTCGAATTGATAACAAAAAAAGAATTCCAATCATAGCCGATCTTCAATTATTGGATTCCACCCAAACCTTGGGAAATATCCTCTCTGCCATGCATGAATTATCTACGACTCAAGGAGTTATTTGCGTTTCTTCTTTAAAGGGATTGAGTCGTTCGATTCCCTCTCTTTTTTCGAAATATGGGGTCAAAATTATCACACCAAAAGCGTTACTGAGAGAATTGAAGTAGCATTTCAAGGGGCATCAGAAGATGCATTATGTTAATAACACGAAAGTTAAGGTATTATATATATTATTAATATTCAATATGATACGAAATCATACTACTCCCCTACCCTATCCATTCCTAGACAAGATCTATAAAAACCATTGGCGTTTTTGTTATGGATAGGAATCATACTGCATCAGTTCCAAGCTCATAATATTGAAAGTCCTCAGCAAGTATATTCGCCTTACTGCGAAACAAATCACGCAGATGATCATCCATGGTAAAATAAAGAATTTGCCACCCACTGCTTTGGACTAGCTCGACAAGGTGATCCACCATGTTTGCTCTTCTATCCCAGTCACTGTTTTGAAAGGCATCATCCAACAAAAGAAATCCAGGTTCACCATCGAGATAATGACGAGAAAAAAGTAAACGCAGTGCAATCATGACTTGCTCCTTTGCCCCAGTAGAAAGAAATGCCTGAGATAAACTTTCAGTTCCACTTTGAGCTAGTTTCAGATTTCCTTCATCCCAAGTGAAACCGGAAAAACGATTCCCACTTATTTGCTGAATATCTGAAGTAAACTCGGGATTTTTCAGATTTTCGGCAATTAATTCATCTTCCTCCTCTTGGAGCTCACGAACCGTCGAAACTACACAAATCTTAGCAATGATCTCCGCAGTAATTTCTTTATATTCTTTCTCTGTCTCTACGATTTTTTCTTCCAAGGAACCAATCAATTCCTCCCAGTCTCCAGACAAAACTTCTGTGACAGCGGCAACTTCAGTCTTCAACTGCCCCAGCTCTATTTGCGATTGATGCTGTCTTTCAACTTGAGCTCTCAACCTCATCTCTAATTCGCTAGCTAGCTTTGGATCCCAAACTATTTCGGGGCCTTCTTGGAGGTAATCCCCCTCTGGAACTTGTAATCGATCCAGTTCCCTTTCCTTGGATTGCTGACTTTCTAGCAGGTCCGCCAACTGGGTTTTATGTAGGGAAATTTGTGCCTTCCATTTTGGGATGAAGGAATCGCTATCCCCGGATGCTCCTAATCTGGTTTCAAGCCTTGCCTGCAGATCAATTTCTTGCTCTCTCAAATGATGAACTTGCTGCACTGCTTCTTCTTTTTGCCCTTGAAGGCGGTTCAAAGCAGCTACTTTTTTCTGGAATGCCTCTTCGCTCACCAGTTCTTCCCCAAATTTCAATTTAAATTCGTTTTTGATTCGGGTAAGGTCGGGATTCTCGCTTCTAGGTTCCACTTCCTGCTCAGTCTTGACCAAAAGCCAAAGGACAAGGAAAAGTAGCCCAACTAAACCACTAGCGGTTCCCGCCCAAATACTCGAGAAAAGAGACAAGGCTACAGTGCTGATCAAGGAAGCGAGAAAACAAATGAGAAAAACTGGATTAGGACGAGAGACTGGCTCAATCGGTGCATTTTGCATTACTTCTAATTCACGGTAACGAACAAGTGCATGTTCAGACCAATCCTTGTGGTTAAGTTCAACTTCTAAATACTGGACTCGAAGATTCTTCTCTTCTACGTCGGTTTTTACCTTTTCTATCAAATCGAGCTTAGAATCCAATTCTTCTAAATCCTTAGGATGTTCCTCCATTTGATTTTTTAGTTCTTTTATTTGTTGGGAGATTTCAAAGGCTTGATGATTTTTGGCAAGTTTAAGCTTTTTAATTTTTTCTTCGATATCGATAATCTCTTGTTGCAGTCCATCCACTTCCCCCTCCCTCTCTTCCGCAAATCTTCGCCGTAATTCCCTGAGTTTTTCCATCTTCTGGGCAAGTAAATTACGATCTTTTATTTCGCCAGCATTATTAGCATGGATCACTCCATTACCTAGGTTCGCCTTGTGTAAATTTCTCTTTATGTGCTTATCGTTTATAATTCCTTCGAGTACTCCACTGGAGGAAAGGCATTGACGAATCAGATTTTCTGGTGAACTTAACAAGGTATCCCCTGCCCTGACTAGGAGAAGCTTGCTTAAAACAGCTGGCAGCTTCAATTCCGTCTCCAAGCAGTCCTGAAGCGTTAATTTGGAACCGGGACCAAAGGTTCGTGAAGCCTTACCATCCAGAGAAGGGAATTCCCCAATGGTTATAGAACCGCTTGGAGCAGGAACCCAATTTCGAGCCACCCCAGTCAAGGGCGACTTCCTTCCTGACCCGAACAACCAACTTGAAAAGGCTTCGAGCAAATAAGTCTTACCGGTTTCATTTTTGCCATAAATGAGATTCAAACCTTTGGGATTCATTTCCAAATTTTTACGAAGCGGCCCTTGGGCATGAACTCGTACGCTTTCAATCCTCATCTTCTAACCTCCAATTTGATAAATTGTTTTTAGTGCCGCCATTTTAACCTGCTCCTTTGAGGGCTCGCCTTGGTCAAATCTCCAACGAGATTTATCCTCAATTTCTAATGGCAAAGAATCTTCAATCTTTGCATCTAGTAAATCAATTTTTTCGATCACTTTTCGAGCAACCAGATTTCTTTGCGGGTCAGTGGCATTCAACAATCCATCAAAATTTGGGTTCGGGGAATGGCTTGAATTACTAGATTCATAAAGCTTGATGCCTAAGGATTTAACCGAAAGCGTAAATGATTCGATCAGTTCATCCTTCTGTCGGGAAAAGCCCACCACCTGAAATCGAACATAGATTCGCTCTTTTTCATTTTCCCAATCGGCAAGCATCAATCTTTGCTCCAATTGCTCTCTGAGCTGTTTCATTTCCTGATCCGATGGAAATATAAAGAATGTCTCATCCAAGAAAATCGAGTTTGATTGAACTCTTCTCTCCCTAATTTCTATGCGATTAGTGTCCAAGACCAAAAAGCGACGATGTCCAGTTTCCGAAACATCTAATCCTTGAGGGGAACCTGGATAAATTACTTTTCCACCGAGAGGTTTTTTTAAATCAGTCGGACTATGAATATGGCCAAGAAAAACTTTTTTCAGGTTGGATTCCAAGATATCACTTTTCTTAAGAGGCATGTAAATCCCCTTTTCTCTTGGATTTGGCTCCCTCGAACCATCAATAAAGTCACCATGACCAACTAATACCCAGGCTTGTCCCTCTGGAAAATTAATTGCTGCATTGATCACATCTCCCATACTCAAGCCCTTTTGATATGGGACAAATAACACCTGTAGTCCTTCAAATTCAACCGCTTCGGGAGTCTGGTATTTATGGAGCGAGTCGAGATGCAAGTCTGCTAAGCTTTGTTCTGAATCATGATTTCCAGGAATCAAGTGAATTTGAATATCAGGATAAGAGCGACAGGGGTCTAAAAAAGAGGGATAGGCAGAGACATCGCCATCCTTATCGAAAAGATCTCCAGCAATAATCAGATGTTGAATACCTTCGGTGTCCAATTGTGCCAAAATATTTTGTAATGCAAGAGCACGACCCAAATATTTTGAATTAAGATGTAAGTCGGCAGTAACTGCTATTTTCACTTTAGATTCAAAACAAGCATTTGGAAATTGAGCTTAGTGTTCTCATGAATTAAACGAATCTGGTCAATTCTCCTTTTTCTCCATCTGCAATCAGATACCCTACTTTGAAAATTCACTTGTACCTTAAGGGGCTAGATCTCCTTTCTTCCAACAATTCATAATTGCTTGGGTAAATAATCATCCGTATCGCTTGACTTAAGGCTGTTGTTAAAGAAATGTGACCAGAGGCATGACTCAAAACCCCAGTCTGTATTTCTATCCCTTAAACCTCAAGATTTTGTCGCATTCATTTAGAATTTATTATTCTTAAAAGGTTGGTTTCATTGACAAAGCCATGGGTAATTTTTGTGCTGTTGCATGTAGTACTTCGAGTCCAGAAGACTTCAAACCCAAGGGCATCAGAAAGAACTTTTAGATCCTTGCCTAATTATTTTAATTTATGTTAACCGAAACTCGCTTCATCCATATACATAGCTTCCCGCTATTCCACAATGGCGATGTTTTTCAATTCCGATTAAAATATAGACGATCTTTATTTCCATTTAGGCTCGAAGTATTAAACAACCTATTAAAATAATTCCCTCAGCCTTCCAATGAGCTTTAATTTAACCACTTCAACTCAGACCGAAAGTTTATTGGACGCGTTTCTGGAAGATACCTCTTCCTTGGATCCATTTGAAAAAAAGTGGGTGGTAACCAGCGGAAAAGGGATGAGAGTATGGATGAAACAAGCGATTGCTGAACGGACCGGAATTTCCGCAAACCTTTGCTTTTTATCTCCTGAGCAAGGAGTCTGGTCATTTGCGAATTTACCAAGCTTCGAAAATCTGATTTCAGACCGCAATCCATTTTCTAAAGAAAGACTCGCATGGAAAATCAGACGGGTGCTTCCCCGAATTCACCAAGAAAACCCAGAGGTATTTCAAGTGCTTACTCCCTTTATCGCCGACGAGGATCCTCTTAAAAAAATTCAACTTTGCTGGGAAATTGCCACGGTTTTTGATGAATATCTTCATTATCGCCCGGAACTTTTGGAAAAATGGGAGAAGGGACAAGGCGAAACAAATTGTCAGGACGAAATTTGGCAAGCACTCCTGTGGAGAGGAATAAGCAGTATGATGCCATGCCCCTCTCTTTATAATTTGATTCAGCAAGCAAATTTCGCACAGAAAGCTCCACCAAAATTATTCCTTTTTTATCTATCTCCTCTATCCCCTATTCATTTTCAAGCCTTTGCTGCATATGCATCCCAAAAGACTTTGCATGCATACTTACTCCAACCAACCGATCAATATTGGCAACAAGTCCTTTCAAAAAAGGAACTGCTTACCAAACGAAGTGAAACTACATCCGAAGAGGATATGTACTTAGAGCTCGGCCCTCCTTTACTGGGTACACTTGGAAAGAGTTGGCAAAAGATGATTTTTCAATTCGAAAACATCGATGCCTATGATCCTGTCTTCTCATCAAAAAGGAATGAAAAACAAGACTTAGATGCTCTGGGCACTCTGCAAAAAGTGCTATTGGAGATGCCTGAGCAAAGCGATCTCGAAAAGGTAAAGTACCAGTACGGAGACTCAAGCATACAGATGCATTCCTGCCATGGTCCACTTCGTGAAATTCAAATTCTATATGATTTTCTACTGGACCAGTTCAACCAAGATCCGGATTTAAGACCGAATGAAGTTTTGGTTCTCTGTCCCAACCTTCATAAATACTCGGCTCTGATTGATGCGGTTTTCGACAATCCTGAAGGGAAGGAAAAGAGAATTCCATTTGGCTTGTGCGACCGTCAATGGCGAAGCGAAAGTCGGGTCATTGATACTTTTTATCATCTCCTGGAATTTGCCGAGAGTCGAGCAACTGCAAGGGATTTTTTTACTCTTATTAGTAGACCTGCCATTCGTGATAAATTTGAATTGGAAGCCGAGGACTTAGAAATCATCAGTTGGTGGATAGAGAAAAATCAAATCGCATGGGGGTTTGATCTGCAGCACAAAAAATCCCTTTCATTACCTGCATTTGAAGAAAATACATGGCAACATGGAATTGACCGATTGCTGCTCGGATTTTTTGCCGGAGAAGCAAAATTGCAAGGTTTTGATCATTTATCTCCCTGCGATGAGATTGAGGGCGAAAAAGTGGAAATTCTATCCAAATTTATAGATGTGGTTGATTCTCTAAATCTGTTACACCAGAAATGCTCAACAAAAAAGTTGCCCAATGTATGGCAAAAAGTCCTAGAGGATTATTGCATCAAGCCATTTTTTAAGGAAGAGGAACAAACACACCAAGATCTTGTGGAAATTAGAAAGTCATTGGCCTTTCTAACCAATGAGACCAAAGATAACCATGATCTTGAACCACTTGCTGTAATTCGTCTGCATTTGGAAAGAACCCTAAATGAAAAATCCTTATTTTCTCGGCATCTCACTCATGGTGTTACCTTCGCCAGCCTTAGATCAGCCCGTGGAATTCCTGCCAAAGTAATTTGCCTGCTTGGTATGAATGGCGGTGAATTCCCTGTTTCCCCCACCGTACCAAGTTTTGATCTTTGTAAAACAAATCCAAAATATACCGACAGGAACCAGACGGAAGAAGACCGTTTGCTGGTTATGGAGGTGATTCTTTGTGCTCGCAAATGCTTCTATCTAAGCTTCCAAGGGCAATCCAATAAGAATAATGACACCATCCCTCCCTCCATAGTAGTTGAGGAAATCATCGAACAACTTGATGATTTGCTGGATTTCTCCACGGAAAAAGTAATTCAAAATGCAAAGTCTGCCTTTGCAGTCAAACATCCCCTTCAAGCTTTCAGTAAACACCTCTTCAAAGTTTCTGACAAACATGAGAGTCGTGGTCTATTTTTCTCTCCTGATGGTTGTCGGAGTTTTTCAAATACCTCGTGTAAAGGTGCGGTTGCTCTATCCGGAGAACCAAAGCCAATTGAAGAATTTTGCTCCGGGCCGATCTCAAATGAGAATCCAGAGCATCCCAAAATTCGTATTGTTGATCTCGCCCGCTTCTGGAGAGATCCGAGTTCTTACTTTCTTGATAGAAGCCTGCAAGTTTCGACCAAAGAAGTCAGTGTCCTGCTACCGGAAAGTGAACGTTTGGGCAGTTGTCCATGGCAAGATAGTTCCAGCAAAAGACTATTAATTGAGCAATTTCTAGATGGTCAAGATATAGCTGATTCTCACCAAGAATTACAAAAACAAAACCTTCTGCCACCTGGTCAGATAGGTAAAGCACTACATTCTTCCATGATTAGAGAATTAGCGATGATGTTTGACAGGACGCATCCTAATCTTGCCGAAAGAATACCGAAAACCACAGTACATGGTTTGCTAAATGGAATTGAAATAACTGGAGAAACTGGTCCATTTTTTGGGAGTACATTCTTTTTATTTCATAGTGCAAAACTGAAAGGTAAAAATTGCTTGGAAGGCTTGATCCTCCATCTTTTCCATAATTTATTTGGCCCTTTCCCTGGAAACTCCAAGACCGTGGTTGGTGCGATTGACAAGAGCTTTCGCTTTGCTCCCGTTTCTCCAAACCGAGCCGAACAAATTTTATCTCAATTATATGAGCTCTACTTAGAAGGGGTTGCCCGACCCCTGCCCTTTTTCCCCAATGCCTCCCTTGCATGGCTTGAACAAAAAATCAAACATGAGAAAGGAAAGAAAAGGAAAAACTCACTTGAACCCCTTGATTGTGCAAAAAAAAGCTGGTTCAACGAAATGGGTGGAGAGGGTACCGAATTTTCAACTGAATTAATTTACCAGAAGAATCCTTGGGGCCTTCCTAAGACTTTGGAATTAAATGAATTGGTCATGGGTTTTATAGATGAATTAGGAGAGTTCATACTATGATATCGCCCCTCATATTCGATCCTGAGCAAACTCCTCTTGAATTTGGAGAAACTTTAATTGAAGCAAATGCGGGAACAGGGAAAACCTACACCCTGTGTAAAATCGTAGAAAGACTGGTCTTGGACCACGGAATTCCTATCGAAAGGATTCTAGCAGTCACCTTCACTAATTCAGCTGCTCAGGAACTAAAGGAGCGCATTCGAAAAAATCTTCTCGATGCCAAAGGTAAATTGCAACCAGAGCAAATCAGAGAAAGAACCCTTCTAAGTCGTGCATTAGGGAATTTCGACGACGCCCGGCTTTATACTCTTCACGCTTTTTGCAAGCGCCTACTTTCTGAATTCTCCTTTGAATGCGGAGTCAGACCAGACTCGGAATTGATCACTGATCAAAGCCAAATACTTAAACAGGTCGTTCAGGATTTCCGGCGATCTTTTTTTTCAGATACTGCTCCATTTATCGCTGCCTTGTCCATGACTGGAAAACTGACAGAAGATGAACTTGAAAAATATTTTGAAGATAAGGATTTGATCAGGGACCCAAAGAAGGAAGGTAGAAAAACTAGCCTTGTAACCGAAGGAAAGGAAAACCTCGCTTTATTTATTTCTCTTATAAAAAAATGGGACCAAGAAAAAAAGGGTATTCAAGAATTCCTTCATCATGGGGCGAAAAATGGATCCAAGCCTAGAAATGCATTGGATCAACTCGATCGCCTCTTTCGGCAAGAACTTGAACCCTTAAGCTTTCAAGAAGACCAGCAAGCAGAATCCAGCCAAGTGAATGAAGTTCAGGTTACAATCCCAAATTTCCAACTTATCAAATTGATCAGGCAGGTATTGAAAGAAGAAATCAAAATAAAAGAGAGTTCTACGATTGCTCGCCCTGAGTTTTTCGATTCAGCACTCCACTTTTGTAACCGCTGTGAAAATCTGGAAAGAGAAATCCTGTTGCTATTCGAAGAATTCGCGGCTATCGAACTTACCAGGCTTAAATCCTCCTTAAACTTAAGAACTTTCGATGACTTACAGCAATTGGTTGCAGATGGCTTAGACAGCGACCAAGGCAGTGCCTTAGCTGAAAAGGTATTCTTGCAATACGATGCCGCACTTGTGGACGAATTTCAAGATACCGATCCTTTACAATTTGATATCTTACGAAAGCTTTTTTCTCCCAAAAGTCAGAAACTTTCCAAAAGAATTTTTTATATCGGAGATCCCAAACAATCGATTTACAAATTCAGGGGAGCGGATCTCAATAATTACTTGGATATCAAAGCAAGTTTAAACTCCAGCAGTATTCGCTCTTTAACCACCAACTACCGCACCCATCCCGCACTGGTCGAAGCTACGAATTCATTTCTGACCTTGAGCACAAATCAAGAAGATGGAATGAGTGATAGTAACCACTTATTTTACGATAAACGGATCTTTTTTATACAATCCAAAGGAAATCAATTAAACGCAAAGGATAAGAAGTTTGAGTGCCCATCTGGAGATCTATCTGCTGCCCCTTTCAACCTGCGCTATCTTCCGCAAATTCATCAGAACGAGAACCTAGAAGTGGTGGAAGAAAGAGTTCTAAAGGATATGGCAGGAGAGATTCTATCCCTGCTCGACCATGAAAAAAAGAATAGCATCGGAACCGAGAGAATCAATGGGTCAGATATCGCTGTGCTCTGCCGGAACAACAAGGAGGCAGATCTTATTCAAAGCAAGTTTTCCCAACACCAAATCCCAAGTGTTTTGCTTGCTACCCGTTCCATTTTTAAAACTCTTGAGGCCAAACACTTCAAGTACTTAATGGAAGCTTTACTTAATCCTTTTGATCTAAAAAATATCAAAAGGGTTCTTGTCCTTCCACTTTTTGGATTAGAGGCAAACGACATCCATGAGCTCATTAAGGAGAGTAAGTTGTGGGATGCCTGGGCAAATAAGTTCTTTGAATGGTCGGAATTGTGGAAAAAGAAAGGTTTCAGCTTTGCCTTACAGAATATTTTAAAGGAAGAAATCAGGCTGAAGAAGAGGGAGACAAAAGCGGTTACTGAAAAAATCCTTAGCGAAATAGGCGGGGAGAGAAGATTGACCAATTATTTGCATCTGGGGGAAATTTTATATCAAACGGAGCAAGATATTTCTTCATTCCCAAGGAATTTATACCTGTGGTTCCTTCAGCAAATGGAATCGAGCTTGAACCAAGAAGAATCTCATGCCCGTCTTGAATCGGATGAGGAATCAGTAAAAATCTTGACCATTCATAAATCCAAAGGGCTCGAGTTCCCCATCACTTTTCTTCCCTTTTCTTGGAAAACTCATGCCCAAGATAAAGAAATGGAAAACCAACAGGAGAACATGCGACTACTGTATGTTTCTCTAACTAGAGCTTCCTCGCGAGTATATCTTTACCTCCGTGAACCTAATAACCAATTTAGTAAAAATCCAATAAGCAGGTGCCTATCTCTAGACCCCAATCCCCTTCTGGAAATCCTGAAATCAAATTCTGACTTTTTCGATCTTCGTGAAGTTTTGGATCAATCAATTGAGAACTCCTATGTTAAACCTGCCAATCTTTTTCCACTTAAACCAGTAGATTTCAAGGGAGCAATTCCATCTGGCAGAATCAGCAGTTCCTTTTCAAATAAAGTCAAAGGTATTGAAAAGGAAAAGGATTTGGATGAAAATCTTCCCCAAAGAAAAGTGGTTCCTTTCAATGACCGAACCGGTCCCCACTCTTTTCCTGCAGGAACCAAGGCGGGAAATTTCTTTCATGAAGTTTTTGAGAATATCGATTTTTCCCAAAAAGGATTTAAAGAAGTGATCCGACCACTACTTCCTGTCCACGGTTTGCATCAAGCAAATATCGAGGTTGCTGAAGAGATTGTATATTCAACGCTACAGGCAACTCTCGACAAACACCGAGGGGAAAGCTTCCAACTTAGTGAAGTCTCCCAGAATGATAGGATAGAAGAGCTAGAGTTTCATTTACTTTCTTCGGATTTTGATTTGGAAGAACTTGG
>DBVA01000083.1:0-282 GCA_002308735.1 Opitutia bacterium UBA1276
TTGCGACCTTATGTCTTGGTTCATGTCTTCTTATAGTCGCCCTGGTTTTTCATCGCTTTACAGACTCAAATGTATCCCGCTGGGGTGAGGCAAGGCAGGTCGCAGATGAAGAAAAAATTAAACACTTACAGCAAGGGTTCGGGGGTATCAAGCAGATCATGCTTAGCCAGAGTCTTGATTATTTTTTACACCTATTTCAAAGACCCAACATTGTTTCTGGCTTAATGACAAAGAAGGAATACATCTTTCAATATTTACCCAAGCAATTCATTGAAATACTTG
>DBVA01000083.1:653-3327 GCA_002308735.1 Opitutia bacterium UBA1276
ATGGCGATGCTAGGTTTGCTTGCTACTGCTGGTTTTCGGTTAATTCCAAGCTTCAGCAGAATACTTAGAAACCTTCAATCTATTCGCTTTGGTTGGGTAAGCGTTGAAGTGCTAGCAAAGGAAATGAGCAGGAATGGAAATAAACCAGAAAACAGAATGCCCTTTGGTGAAAAGAAGAACGATGATCTTTCATTTAATCATGATTTGAGGCTTAGAGATATTTCTTTCCGTTATGAGCAGAATGGCAAAGAACTGCTTCGAGAAATAAATTTTGAAGTAAAAAAGGGAGAATGTATTGGCATTGTCGGAGAAAGTGGAGCGGGGAAAAGTACCCTGACCAACCTTCTACTTGGCTTGGTTTCCCCATCCAAAGGAGCTTTTGAAGTGGATGGTCATGAAATTAAATCTGCAAAGATTCAACCTTGGCAGCGAATGATTGGCTATGTTCCTCAGGAAATTTATCTACTTGATGATTCGATTAGCCGCAATATTGCCTTCGGTGTTAATGATACTGATATTGATCATACTCAAATTAGGAAGGTTGTCGAAAAGGCTGGAATCCATAAGTTTATTGATTCCTTTGATGATGGGTTAAATACTAAAATTGGAGAGCGTGGAGTACGCATAAGTGGAGGCCAGCGTCAAAGAATTGGGATTGGCCGTGCCTTGTATCAAAACCCGCAAGTTCTCATTCTAGATGAAGCAACCAGTTCCCTAGATTCAAAAACAGAGCAAGAAATTTTGAATGAATTAAGAAAGATTAGAGGTAATGTAACCATGATCTTAGTTGCACATCGACAAAGTACACTTCAGTTTTGTGATAAGATTTTCAAAATCGAAAACGGGAAAATAAAATTAGCAAGTTGAGAAAAGTCATCAATCTATAAACTTTAATGGATATAAATGGATCTAAAATTCTAGTAATTGGGGGAGCAGGCTTTATCGGAAGCTTTGTAGTTTCTGAATTGCTTAAGACCAAGGCAGGTAAAATTGTGATTTTTGATAATTTTGCCAGGGGTGAGGCATCTAATGTCTACGAAAGCCTTAAAGATTCTCGTTGCGAAATTTATCCAAATGGGGGAGATGTTCGGGATGTAGATATTTTGAATGATGCCATGCAGGGTTGTGATGCAGTTATTCACCTTGCTGCGATGTGGTTGTTGCACTGTAAAGATTTTCCTCGTACCGCTTTTCATGTAAACATTGAGGGTACTTTTAATATTTTGGAAGCTTGCGTAAAAAATAAAATTAAAAGGCTAGTTTATTCTTCTTCAGCTTCGGTTTACGGGGATGCCTGCCAGGTTCCAATGACAGAAGAGCATCCCTTCAATAACAAAAATTTTTATGGGGCAACCAAGATTGCCGGTGAGGCAATGTGTCGGGCATATCACGATCGCTATGGTTTGAGTTATGTGGGATTGAGATACATGAATGTATATGGTCCTCATCAGGACCAAACTGCGGCTTACACTGGAGTGATCCCCATTATGCTCAATAAAATTGATGCGAACGAAGCACCTACCATCAATGGTGATGGTTCTCAGGCCTATGATTTTATCGATGTCGAAGATGTTGCCCGCTGTAACATTTGCTCTCTAGAATCAGAAGTAGTCGATGAATTTTATAATGTTGGTACTGGTGTTCAGACAACTATCAAAGAGCTTTGCAGTACCATATTGGAATTAAAACAGTCTGACCTTGAAGTAACCTATAACCCTTACAGTGAAGATGATGCAAGAAGACTTGTTCAAAATCGTATAGGTTGCCCAAAGAAAGCTTCAACTGATTTGGGCTTTAATTATAAATATGATTTAAGAACAGGTCTCCAGAGGTTAATCGATTGGCGTAAAACTCATTATTCAGAAAACTATTGAATATACCGATCGCTAAAACAAACCTCACAGAGACAGAAATTAATGCTGTTCTTGAACCTTTGCGTTCTGGTTGGCTCGTGCAGGGACCGAAAGTCCGGGAGTTTGAGGAGAAATGGTCTGACTTTACAGGAGCAAAACATTCGATTGCAGTTACATCCTGTACGAGTGGACTTCATCTTTCCTTGGCGGCTTCGGGGTTTGGACAAGATGACGAGGCTATCGTTCCTGCCTTTACTTGGATTTCAACTGCCAATGTGATTGAACACCTTGGTGGAAAAGTCGTTTTTTGTGATATCAACTTAGATACCTTCAATATCGATATTGAACAGATAGAATCTAAGATTACAAGCAAAACGAAAGCGATTCTACCCGTTCATCTCTTTGGGCTTTCCGCGAATATGGATCCCATCATAAAGTTGGCGAATAAACACAAACTCTTGATCGTTGAAGATGCGGCTTGCGGATTTGGTTCAAAATATAAAGGTCAACATGTTGGTACATTTGGCGATACAGGTTGCTTCAGCTTTCACCCTCGTAAGGCTATTACAACTGGGGAGGGAGGCATGATCACTGCGAGTAATGAATCTCTTGTCGAAAAGATTAGAAGGCTTCGAGACCATGGAGCCTCGAAGAGTGACCTCCAGAGACATCTCGGACCCCGACCATATCTTTTAGCGGATCACCCAGATGCAGGTTACAATCAAAGAATGACTGACCTGCAAGGGGCCTTGGGCTCAGCCCAAATGAATCGGGCAAACGATATTGTTTTACAGAGACAAACCTTGGCAGAAAGGTATGAC
>DBVA01000083.1:3698-12921 GCA_002308735.1 Opitutia bacterium UBA1276
CAGAGTTATCCGTGCCTTTTCATGCCAAGTGAAGTCAACCCTAACTCGATAGCCGAAATCAATTCCAAGCGTAACCGCTGGATGGACGACTTGCAAAAAGCTGGAATCTCTACACGACCAGCAACTCATGCGGTGCATATGCTAAGTTTTTATAAAGAAAAATATAAACTGCAACCCTCAGATTTCCCAAGTGCTTATGCTGCAGACCATTGTAGTATATCCCTGCCTCTTTTTCCCGGGATGAGTAATGCGGAACAAGATTTTGTAATCGAAAAAGTTTTGGAATATAAAGACTGATGTGCGGAATTGTTGGACAGGTTAACTTTGACAATAGTCCCGTATCCCCCGTCGTTTTAAAGAGGATGACCGATGTAATTGAGCACCGTGGACCAGATGGAGAAGGACATTGGATTAAAGAGGGAGTTGGGTTAGGACATCGCAGATTATCAATTATCGATCTTTCCCCAGCGGGCCACCAACCAATGATTTCTTCGGATAATAGGTATGTTCTGACCTATAATGGAGAGATTTACAATTTTCGTGAGTTACGAACTGAACTTGAAGCAAAAGGGTATTGCTTTCGTTCTCAAACCGATTCTGAAGTGGTATTGTACTCCTTAGCAGAGTGGGGGAGTGATGCTTTGCTTAAATTTAATGGTATGTTTGCTCTGGCTTTCTGGGATCAAAAAGAAAAGACACTTCTGATAGGTAGAGACAGGTATGGAATCAAACCAGTTTATTTTTACCAAAGCCATAAAACTTTTCTTTTTGGCTCGGAGCAAAAATCAATTTTTGAAGAGCCTTCATTCGATAAAAAGATAAATCAAAAAGCTCTTCTTGAGTACCTTACTTTCCAAAATATCTTCACCAACCAAACTTTGCTCGAAGGAGTTATGCTTTTACCTGCAGGTCACTATGGGGTGATCAGCCAATGCGGTAAAACTCCTCGACTGAAAACTTACTGTTACTGGGACTACCGGTTCTCTGAACCTGAAAATCCAGCAAGTCACCAAGAGTATGAAGAGGAACTCGATCGGTTGTTTAAACAGTCGGTTAACCGTCAACTTGTCAGTGATGTTGAAATAGGCTGTTATTTGAGCGGAGGTATGGATTCTGGTTCAATTACCGCTATTGCGACTCAATCATTTCCATACCTAAAATCTTTCACCTGTGGTTTTGACCTCAGCTCAGCCTCAGGGATTGAATTGGCCTTTGACGAAAGGACAAAGGCAGAGGCTATGTCTGCTCAATTCAAGACTGAACATTATGAAATGGTTTTAAAGTCAGGTGATATGGAACGTTGCTTGCCTCAGCTCGCATGGCACCTTGAGGAGCCTAGAGTTGGTCAAAGTTATCCCAATTACTATGCAGCACATTTGGCTAGCAAATTTGTTAAAGTCGTCTTATCCGGCGTTGGGGGAGATGAGCTGTTTGGAGGTTATCCATGGAGGTATTACCGAGCTGTCAGCAACCAAGGTTTTGAACAATATGTAAAAAAATATTATGATTACTGGCAGCGTTTGATTCCTCGATCAATTCTTCCAAAGGTTTTTTCTCCCATTTGGTCAAATGTTAAGGATGTGGACACCAAAGAGATTTTTCGAGAAGTTTTTTTAACCCATGATAATGTCTTGGAAAGGTCTGAAGATTACATCAATCATTCTCTTTACTTCGAATCTAAGACATTCTTGCATGGTCTCTTTGTTGTGGAGGACAAGCTCAGCATGGCTCATTCTCTCGAAACTAGAGTCCCATTTATGGATAATGACTTAGTTGACTTTGCCATGAAATGTCCCGTCAATTTAAAACTAAACCAATTAGGAAAGGTAACTCGGGTGAACGAAAATGAACCTGGCGGGAAGTTAAGTAAATATTTTCAGAAAACGAATGATGGAAAAAAGATTCTTAGGAAAGTCATGAGTGACTATATTCCGAAAGAAATTTCTGAGGCCGATAAACAGGGCTTTTCTTCGCCTGATGCTAGTTGGTTTAAGGGCGAGAGTATCGAATATGTCAAAAGATTGATCCTTAATAAAAATGCCAAAATCTACGATTTTCTAGATCGTCCTTCAATTGAAACTTTAGTTTCTTCTCACTTGAAGGGTAAAGAAAATCGTAGACTTCTTATTTGGTCTCTTCTGAATTTGGAGCAAATTCTAAATTAATACAAGAATGACAATGCAATTAATAAAGACATTGTTCAAAACAACTCCTCATGTAGAAAACGGTGTTTATATCCAGTCGGTGGACTCTTGTTATGAAAATCAGAATCAGACCAATGATGCTTTCAGTGAAAAATGGAAATCCCTTCATCAGAGCGAGCATGATCGAGAAGACAGTTGGAAGGTAATGCAGTTTGAATGGTATCTAAAACTGTACGGCTATGAATCAGAAGAGATTTTAAAGCAATATATCCAAAGTCGAAAAATCATTCTCGATGCAGGTTGCGGCTTAGGGTATAAAGCCGCTTGGTTTTCTGAATTGGCTCCAGATTCTTTAATCATTTGCATGGATTTTTCAGATTCGATTTTCGAGGCTGCCAAACGATATGAGAATCGTAAAAATATGGTTTTCGTAAAAGGAGATATTGCCAATACTTGCTTTTCAGATCGAGCTTTCGATATGATTAGTTGCGATCAAGTCCTGCACCATACCGAGTCTCCGCCCGCCACACTGCAGGAGTTTACTAGGATCACAAAAGAGACTGGTATTCTTAATACTTATGTTTATGCGAAGAAAGCATTACCTCGTGAACTTTTGGATGATCACTTTCGACAGGCATCAAAGGAATTTAGCCACGATGAGGTATGGGCCTTAAGTGAACAACTCACTCAATTAGGTAAAACTCTTTCTGATTTGAATATAACAATAGAGATCCCAGATATTCCAACTCTAGGCATAAAAGGAGGTAGTCAGGATTTACAGCGTTTTATTTATTGGAATTTTATTAAGTGTTTTTGGAATAAAAATATCGGTTGGGATGATTCTGTTTCGGCAAATTTTGATTGGTATTCACCTAGCAATGCTTTTCGGTATAGTCGGGAAGAATTTCTTCTCATGTGCGAAGAAGCTGGTTGGTCGAATTCTTTTTTGCATTCTGAGGAAGCCTGTTGGTCTGGATGTTTTTCCAAAAAAACATAGTAAGTTTGAGGTAGCCTTTTACTACTTTTGAATTACGAGAATATTTTTAAAATCATTTTGTAGATGCAAAACAGAGAAATTTTAAAAATCAAAGAAAAAATATCTCAGCTTAATCTCAATCTTGAAGGTTTTGAAATACTTACGGAAGTTGGATCCGGACTCTACAATTATATGCCTTTAATTCCCTTGCTTGCTGGTGCCCGAAAAGTAATGGCTTGGACAAGAGATTCAAGGTTTGGAACTGCTTCAGAAGTCATCAATAATTGCCGAGAAGTCGCTCAAGTTTTGCCAAACTTTAATAAAATTGAGTTTTACACTGGAAATCTTAACGAACAGCACTTAAGGCAAGCGGATTTGATCACGAACTCAGCTTTACTTCGCCCTTTGGATCAATCAAAATTAATGTATGTAAAAGATTCAACGGTGATTCCGCTTATGTTTGAAGCTTGGGAAGCCAGAAAAGAAGATGTGGATATCGGCTACTGCAATCGACGGGGCATAAAAGTCGCTGGAACAAATGAGTCCCATCATCATTTAAATGTTTTTACTCAGGTTGGTCACCTTGCCTTAAAGATGGCATTTGAAGCAGGATATGAGATTTATGGAAATAAAATTGTTATTTGGTCTGATGACGATTTTGGGCAAGTGATAAAGGAAAAATTTCTTATGTTGGATGCCGCCGATGTCATTGTTACTACTGACTACGAGAAACTTACACAACTAATTCCAAATTTAGATTTTGTGTTTATTTCAGATTATGACGAAGAACGCTCCTATAATGACTCCACATTTTTTAACCTAGATCGATTAAGGAAATTGAACCAGAATTTTGGAATTATTCATCTTTTTGGTGAAATTGATTCGCTTACATTGCGAGATAAAGGATTTAATATTTATCCACCAGATAACGGTATTGGGAAGAATATGTCCCGCACCTTGAGTTATCTAGGCATTGAGCCTTTTTTCTCGTTAATGGTTGGAGGATTTAAGGTGGGAGAGCATTTGTTGCGAGGAAATTTGAACGAAAAGATATTACAAGTCTTGGCTTAATTTTATGAACACAACTATCAACTTTACCAATTATAGTGATCTGTCAAATCATGTTCAATTTTCCCATTTTGGTTTAATTTCTAGTGAAAATCCCGCCACGATTTCTTTTTTAGAAAATAGGAAATTTTTAAACCATCTTTTGAATAATCGCAATATTTGTGGAGTGATAACAAACCATGAACTGGCTGAGCAAATTAAGGGTAAAAAGAATGATTTAATTTTAATCATCAGTAATGATCCTAGGCATACATTTTACCTTTGTCATAATGAAAGAGCCTTGTCCCAAAATAAAAGATTAGAGAAAACTAACATTCATTATTCAGTTAAGATTCATGAAACAGCATTTATTCATGATCTCGGAGTTGAAATTGCCAGAAATGTAGTGATTGAACCTAATGTTACGATCTTATCTGGAGTTTCCATTGGCGAAGGTAGTATTATTAGATCTGGCAGTTGTATTGGCACTGAGGGTTTCGAGCATAAGAGAGTAAACGGGCAAATTCTTTCGGTAGTCCATGATGGATCTGTCAAAATCGGAGAATATGTTGAGATTGGGGCAAATAATACAGTTGCTCGTGGTTTAATGGGTAGAGATACCTTGATTGGTTCAGAAACCAAGACTGATTCACTTGTACATGTTGCGCACTGTGCCCAAATAGGAAGACGCTGCTTGATCCCTGCATGTGCCATGATTGCTGGAAGTGCAGAAATAGGAGATGATGCTTGGATAGGACCAAATTCGAGTGTTTCATCTCAAGTGAAAGTTGGAAATAAAGGTTTTATTTCAATTGGTTCAGTGGTTATTAAGGATGTTGATCCTGAGCAGCATGTATCTGGAAACTTCGCTCTGCCACATTATCACTTTTTAAAAATAATAAACAAGATGAAGAAACTTATTAAATAGTTTCAAATTTGGTGATTTTTATAACTTTCCTTTTCAAATATTAGCATCGAAAGCGAATTCTTAGTGCCGTTTATCTTGGTACTTAGTACTTATGTCTTGCGAGTACTAGTGGTAATTAAATCAAGTAACAATTTTGACGCCTATGGTCACTTATACTTTACAAAATTAATTAGAGACAAGTCTGCGGGTCCTTTCACTACCGTTGATACCGACATCCTATGTTCTGAAAAATTAGCAAACCCTTTTGTTTGGCACTGGTTAGTGAGCAAAATACCAAAGTTACTAGTTCGTAAACTCAATAAACACTTCAACAGTTTACTCGATGCAGTCTATTGCGGGGTGATTTTCTGGGTTTGTAAAGAGTTAGGATTGTCCTCAATAAAAGCTTGTGAAGTATGTGCATTGTATATTCTTTCTCCAATCTTCTTTTCTAAGTTAAACATTGGCCCACGCTTGTTTTTTACTCCAAGGTTGTTTTCTGAGTTTATAACTAATTTATTTTTTATAGTAACGATTCTTCCTTTAGATTTAAGCCAAGATTTTAAGATTATTGCCGGGGCAATCTGCGTTTTCCTTGTTTTAGGAAGTTCGAAGTTTGGTATACAGGTGATGCTTTTTATGACCCCACTTATTTGTCTTTTAGAAAAAAATTTAATTCCTCTATTATCATTTTCTTTGGGCTTTTTATTTATCCTTACACTTTCAAGGTTTTCTTTTCTTAGATCTATTAAGAACCAAGTCTCTCATCTTATTTGGTATTTCAAAAAGAATTTGAAAGGTAATATGCCCATTTCCAAGCGAAACAACCTCCGGAGAATATTTTCATATGATAAGGACAAAAACCTCCATAATAATCTCCTTCATATGATTATTCGTTTGGTGCAAGATCATTCGATATCCTCTTTGGTTTTAAAATTTCCATGTGTGCTGATCTATTTTTTCCTACTTTTTGAATCATATAAAAGTGAAACATTTCATGCACTCGGTTCATTTCATGGACCAGTTTATGCAGGAATGATACTTTTTACATTAATTAGTCTGCCCCTCCTTTTGTTTTTAGGCGAAGCTGAAAGATACATTAATCACATTTCTTTTTTTGTAATTCTTGGCGTTGTGTCAATGTGTGAAGCTCTGAACATGGAATTCGTTTCTTACTTATTGCTCCTGTATGGGTTTCTGTATTATTGCCTTGAGATTTGTTTTCTAAAAGACAGAAGGGCTGCATCTCAACATGCACAGGAAAAAATACTAACTTTTCTCAATAATCAAAGGGCAAAGATTAAATTAGTAATCTACCCTTTTCATGCGGTTAGTATCTGGCGGGTAATGCTAGAAACATCTGCAAAAGTTCTTTACCCATTGAATGTTGTACCTGAAAAGAAAAAAATGATTACCGAACATTTTTGTCCTGAGTATCCATTTACTGACCTAAATCTTCTTGATGAAATGGCCTCTGATATTGGTATAAATTTAGTCGTTATTGATAAAGGTCAATTGTCTACAAATCTACCTGGTTGGAAAAATAGTACTCTTTGGGAAGAGCTTGATCTTGGAGGGCAATATTACTCGGTTTTCTCGAGAAAAGGTCTTGAAGTTATACTTTAATCTAGCCAAGGATATCCTAGGCTACGGTATATTTGCCGCGGTTTCCAAATGTTCGGGTCTTATCTTGCTACCAATTTTGACCCGTTTGTTTACGGAGCAAGAGTATGGCACTTTTGATGTCATCATCAGTATCTCTGTTTTTGCGAGTATTTTAATTTCGCTTTCTTTAGAGAGTGCATTGGTCAGGTTTTGGTCTTCGGGAGTTGATCGCAAACTTAATGCAGAGAAATTCACGACCTGTTTGATCACCATATTCATTTCAGGCCTTTTGATCATTACGATTTCTTTAATTGTCGTAATACTTCCTCTTTCAGTTCTAGAAAATCACCAAGATATTGTATGGCTTATTCCCATTGCAGTTACCTCTGCGCTTTTTCAAGTACTTTTTAACTTAACCAATACTTGCTTTCGGATGTGCAGAGAAATTATCAAATTCAATGTAATGAATTTATTGTACACAGTAATATATACTGTCGGCTCCTTGCTATTTATTTTGGAATTTGATTACGGTATAGCGGGTCTCTTCTTTGGATCTTTAACTTCTGGAATTTGCTGCCTTCTTCTTTCTCTCTTTTTGAATCGGGATTTTCTTACCCTTAGTTATTCGTCCAAGCGATTATTTTCTTTTTTAAAGTATAGTATTCCGACTATGCCAGGTGTTTTTACTTCATTAGTAAATACTCGAGCAGATCGCTTTATCATTCTTCACTTTCTGGGCTTTGCCACAGCTGGAATTTATGCGGCTGTATTCACTTATACCAGTATTCTTCAAGTTTTAGTTTCTATTTTCCGGAATGCATGGATGCCACATTCAATCAAGGCTTTAAGTGAGGATGTCGTTACAAGGGACAAGATTTATGTTAATATATTGCACTGCTATTTGTTGACTTTCATTTTGTTGGGAAGTGTTTTTGTCCTTTGCTCAGCTTTTCTCATGAAATTGATTCTTCCACCAGTTTATCAATCAGGAATCGTAATCGTACCCTGGTTAGTTGGAGCAGTAATACTGCATGGTGCTTCTTCTGTTGCGAATGTTGGAACCGTGGTCACCCAAAAAACAATTGGAAATAGTTATGCCTCGATTCTAGCATTAGTTTCCAATATTTTGTGCAGTATATTCTTGATCGAGAAGTATGGATTAAAAGGAGCGGCTATTGGCACTTTTATTTCCGAAGTTTTATTTTTTGGTTTTCTTCTCTTTCTAAGTCACAAACAAATAAAAATAAGTTTTAATTACCTATTCATTGCAGCAATCCTGGTTTTGTATTCATTATTTTGTTTCTGGTTTACTTTTTTTGATCCTGAAATGTACCAACTATGACTCAATCTTCATGGGAATTTTTCTTCGATCTTGCGATTGAGCAAAAGCTATATTCAAACAAAAGAAATTTAAAAACCCATTTAAATTTCATATTCGATGATTTTGATTTTAATGGAAAAAATATGCTGGATGTAGGGGGTGGTTCCGGACTTTTAAGTTTTTATGCAGGTTTAAGCGGAGGGTATTCGATTTGCTTGGAACCTGAGCTAAATGGATCTTCTTCAAGTTCCCTAAAAAAATTCGATAATCTACAAAAAAAACTTTCGAATATGTCTGGGAAAGTGGAATACGAAGCAAAAAGCTTTCAGGATTATGAATCCCAAAACAAGTTTGATATAATCGTAATGGCTAATTCCGTTAACCACCTTGATGAGAACGCAACGATTGATCTTCATGAAAACAAGGAATCACGAGAGATTTATAAAAAATTGTTCTCGAAAGTGCATCGTTTACTCAAACAAAATGGAATTTTGATTATCACCGATTGTAATCGTTATAATTTTTTTCACTCTATCGGTCTTAAAAGTCCATTTATGCCAACTATTGAGTGGCAAAAACATCAGTCTCCATACACTTGGTCCAAGTTGCTAAATGAGGTTGGGTTTAAATTTCAAAGCCTGAACTGGAGTTCCCCTAACGGTTTGGGGAAGATTGCCAGGATTCTTTTTTCTAATCCTATTTGTGCCTTTTTCTTACTTAGCCACTTCAAGATTAAATTCTTAAAATAACTTTTGAAAATTTTGCTTGTCATTGATTCCTTGGGTTCGGGTGGAGCTCAAAGACAGATAACTAGCTTAGCGTGTGGATTAAAAAAACGAGGGCATCAAGTCGAAATCTTTAATTATTATCCAAACCATAATTTTTACAGACCAATTATTGAGAAGACTAAGATTAAAATAATTGATGTATTCGGAAAAAAACGAGGGTTTTCTCCCAAAGTTTTATATCGATTAATCCTAACCCTTCGTAAGGGAAAGTATGATTTGGCATTATCATTTTTAAATTCTCCTAGCTTTTATTTAGAACTTAGCCACTTCCTTAGCCCTTTGACCATCAAGGTAGTTAGTGAAAGAAATAGCATTTTAGATTTTCGATGGAGAGGTTTCCTACGATATTTTCATCGATTGAGTTCATGTATCGTTGTGAACTCTCAAAGCCATTATGAAAGCTTGTGGCAAGCATATCCATTTTTGAGGAATCGA
>DBVA01000083.1:13284-14069 GCA_002308735.1 Opitutia bacterium UBA1276
AAAAAAGGAAAATCAACCTTAAAGCTTTTGGGAATCGGACGAATTTCACCACAGAAGAATCTTCTCCAATTGATCCATTCTCTCCATTTTTTCTATAAACAAAATCAATGGGTTCCTGAACTCAATTGGGTGGGGAGATGGGATCATAGTTGTGCCACACAAGGAGCTTATTGGAAATCAATCGAAGAATTAATCGACAGTATGCCCGAAGAAGTTCGTAAAAGGATTAATTTCCTTGGTGAACAGAGGGACATTCAAAAACTTTTGGCAGATTCCGATGCACTAATTCTAGCTTCACATTATGAAGGTCTTCCCAATGTTGTCTGTGAAGCTTTAGCATGTGGTAGGCCTATTTTAGCTTCAAATGTTTCAGATAATCGCCTCTTAGTAAAGGATGGGTATAGAGGATTCTTATTTGACCCTAATAAACCGGATTCGATTTCCGAATCCATCAGTAGCTTGATGAAATTAAAACCTGAGCAAAGGAATTTAATGTCAAAGCGTTGCCGGGAATATGCAGAGCAGTACTTGTCAAATGATATTATGATTGAAGGGTACCAGTCGCTATTTGAAGACCTTAAGAAAACCTTAACATTGAATTAATAATCCACCGGTAAGGAAATAAAGCACACCAAGCCAAAGGTTTTAATAGTGGGCGCTTTCCCTAAAAAAAATGGAAAAGTTTTCGGAGGATTTGTGACCGTTTGCAACGCACTATTGGAATCCTCTTTTCAGGATAAATTCAGATTAATTTTGATTGATTCTACGCAAACTAGCAACCCTCC
>DBVA01000083.1:14430-44513 GCA_002308735.1 Opitutia bacterium UBA1276
CTTGATTTTAGAAAAACCACAAGCAGTTTTGATCTTTACTGCGAGTGGATTCGGATTACTAGAGAAAGGAATGATGGGGCGACTTGCTCAAGTAAGGGGTGTTCCAAATTTAATGTTTCCAGGTGGTGGTTACTTGCTCAAGAACTATGACAATTCGCTTCGTATGAGGTTTTTTTCATCCATTGCCTTAAAAAAAGCGGATAAAATTTTGTGTCAGGGCAAACAGTGGCAAGACTTTGCCGTGGAGAAGTTGGGATTTTCCTTAGAAAATACTCCAATTGTTGAGAATTGGACCGCTACCGAAAAGTTTCTTAAGATAGGAGATGAAAGAGATTTCTCTGATATAAGCGGTAGAAGGATACGCGTTTTATTTGTAGGATGGTTGGATCGTGAAAAGGGAGTAATGGAAATTCTCGATGCCCTTGTTCATTCCTCTATCTCCCAAAGTATTTCTCTTGAACTAGTAGGAGAGGGAAATGCTTACATGGACGCCAGAGAATGGGTAGAGAAAAATTCTTTGTCTGAAATTGTTAGTTTTCGAGGATGGTTACAAGCAGGGGACTTGGAGGCCGCTTACCGAAATGCGGATGTGTTTCTTTTACCCTCTTGGATGGAAGGTTTGCCCAATGCAATGGTCGAGGCCATGGCTGCAGGTTTAGTTCCCGTGGTTTCTGCTGTAGGCAATATTCCAAGTGTGGTGACTCATGGAGAAAACGGCTTGTTGGTTCAACCCAAAGATTCACGATCCATAGAGTTGGCACTTCAGCAAATCCTTTTGGATCGATCCTTGGTCGAAAAATTAGGAAAGGAAGCATGCCAGTTTGCTCGAGAAAATTTTTCCACTGAGGTTGCAGTGGGTAAACTCACCAAGGTTTTATTAGAAGTCATAAATTCTTCATCTACGAAATAGAATCCAAATATGTCCTATAGCGTAAAAAAAGACCTCTATGAGAAAATGCCATTATGGATGAAAAAGCTTTGCTGCAAAGTACCATTTTCTATGATTGCAGGGAACAAGTATAGAGAAGTTTACCATCGGGGCGATTGGTTTGATCAAGCTTCAAGGGAAGAAATTTTAGCCTATCAAGAAAGAGCACTAGGAAAACTTTTAAGGCATGCAACCATGGAGGTTCCCGCGTATTTTTCTTTGAGAAGTGTGGTCGAGAAGTTCAGCCCACGCGAGGCTTTGTCTGCTTTTCCATTTCTTGAAAAAGAAGAACTTCAAAAAGATCCCGATCGATATCTGTCTAGAAATCTTGACCATACCCCATGCTATGAAACCACCACTGGAGGCACTTCCGGAAACCAATTGCGTTTTCATTTGGACGATCATTCTCAATCTATGGAGACTGGATTCATGCATCGGCAATGGAAGCGAGTAAATTACAAAGCTAAGGATAAGAAAGCTGTTTTTCGTGGGGTTAGCTTTGATAACTTAAAACCCAATGTATTCTGGCAGGAGAATCCAATCTACAATGAGATTCAGTTTTCTCCTTTTCATATGAGTGACTCAAACTTGGAATCTTATCTTTTCGAGTTCATTCGTTATCAACCCAAATTCGTGCATGGATACCCTTCTGCAGTTGAAATATTTGCGGATTATATTTTGCGAAATAATAAAACAAAGTTGATACCAAAAGTGCAGGCAGTATTGCTTGGGTCCGAAGGTACAACCGATCAGCAACGTAGAATTATTGAAAAAGGTTTGGGGGCCAGAGTTTTTAGTTGGTATGGATTGAGCGAAAGAGTGGCCCTGGGAGGAGAATGTGAAAAAAATTCGAGTTATCATCTTATGCCTGACTATGGATATGTGGAAATTATAAAAGAAGATGGAACTCCTTGTTATGAAGAAGGTGATGGGGGGGAAATCGTTGGAACAAACCTCTTTAATTTTTCGATGCCATTTATCCGTTATAAAACCGGGGATTGGGCGAAACGCCTGTCTAGTGAATGTGAATGCGGAAGGAATTGGGATCGAATCACTGAGGTGAAGGGAAGATGGAAAAAAGAATTTGTAGTCGGATCTAGTGGGGCCAAAATTTCAACGGCAGCATTGAATATGCACGGAGATTTATTCAACTCAGTACAACGGTTTCAATATTTCCAGGATAAGCCCGGTGAAATGGTAATAAAAATTCTTCCCAAGAAAGAATTTTCAAGCGATAGCCAAGACCTTATTGAATCTGCATATAAGAAAAAAGTAGGGGATGAGCTTCAGGTGAAGATTCGTATAGTGGATGACATACCCTTGACGAAAAGGGGAAAGGTGAAGATGCTTGATTCAAGAATCTAAGGAGCAAAAATTTCTCGTTAATCATAAAAAATGAAACAAATCCTGCAGTCCTTAAAAACCGGAAAAACAGAAATCTCTGAGGTGCCGCTCCCTGCAGTTCATGATCGTGAAGTATTAGTGCAAACCCACAATTCTCTCGTTTCTGCAGGGACCGAAAGGATGCTGGTTGAGTTCGGTAAAGCTGGTTGGATTGAAAAGGCAAAACAGCAACCAGACAAAGTGAAGATGGTGCTAGATAAGATTAAGAGCGACGGTCTAGCACCCACTATTGAATCCGTTTTTGCTAAACTGGAGCAGCCTTTGCCGCTGGGTTATTGCAATGCGGGAAAAATAATGCAAGTAGGCAAGGGGGTTCTTGGATTTCAGGAAGGAGATCGTGTTGTAAGTAATGGACAGCATGCTGAATTTATAAGTGTTCCACAAATGCTTTGTGCAAAGATTCCTGATTCAGTTTCAGATGAGGAAGCATCTTTTGCTGTTCTTGGTTCGATTGCATTGCAGGGAATTCGGTTGGCTAAACCTACTCTTGGAGAGAGTGTTGTGGTCATGGGAGCAGGACTAATAGGGTTGATGACCATACAACTCCTTCGTGCTCAAGGCTGCAGAGTTATGGCTGTTGATTTTGATAAAAGCCGCTTACAATTGGCTTCGGAGTTTGGTGCTGAAATCATGGATTTATCCAGTGGAGGAGATGTTGTTGAGGTTGTGCATGGCTTTTCTAGAGGGTATGGTGCAGATGCGGTTTTGATCACGGTTTCCAGTAAAAGTAATGATCCAGTCTCACATGCTGCGAAAATGAGCCGAAAAAGAGGAAGAATCATTCTTATTGGAGTTACCGGACTAGAACTGTCCCGTGCTGACTTTTATGAAAAGGAATTAACTTTTCAAGTGAGCTGTTCCTACGGTCCAGGTCGATATGATCCTGGTTATGAAGAAAAGGGAAATGATTATCCCATTGGTTTTGTTCGTTGGACGGAGCAAAGAAATTTTCAGGCAGTTTTGGACATGATGGCCGAAAAGAAATTAAATGTCCGACCACTTATCTCTCATCGGTATTCTATTTCGGAGGCTGAAAAAGCATATGATTTGATTTTATCTTCGAATCCTTCCTTGGGTATTTTACTAGAATATGAAGTTCAGGAATTTAATAAAAAGGATAGTCTCATCCACCTTTCAAAACCGAAGAGTCTCGGCGAGGGGGATATTGGACTGAGTTTTATTGGCTCAGGAAGTTTTGCCACTAAGGTATTAATTCCTGCATTTCAGAAAACCGGGGTTTCCTTACTTAGCATTGCTTCAAAAAATGGAGTAAGTGGATCCATTAATGGAAAAAAGTTTGGATTTCAACAGACCACAACTGATGTAGAGAAATTGTTGCAAGATGAAAAATCGAAGGTGGTGGTAATTGCCTCCAAGCATGATAGCCATGCAAAATATGTTAAAATGGCCTTGTCTGCGGGAAAGCATGTTTTTGTTGAAAAACCACTTTGTCTTACTCATGACGAGTTGCGTGATTTAGAAGAATTTTATGAAACCTTAAGCGGAGATGATAATACACCATCACTAATGGTTGGTTATAATCGTCGATTCTCCCCTCAAATAAAAAAAATAGAAGAATTATTGTCTTCCTACAACGAGCCCAAATCTTTTATCCTGACGGTTAATGCTGGTCAGATTCCTACGGGCCATTGGTTGCACGACGAGGAGATTGGAGGTGGCAGAATCCTTGGAGAGGGATGCCATTTTATTGACCTGCTCCGTTTTCTTTCTGGTTCTGCAATTAAAGGTTTTACCAAGTCGAGTATGAATTCTGAAAATGGTGACACCACCAGCATACAATTGAGCTTTAGGGATGGGTCTATCGGAACTATTCACTATTTCGCTAATGGTAGTAAGGAATTTCCAAAGGAGAGGATGGAGGTTTTTTGCTCCGGGAAAGTTTTGCAATTGGATAACTTTAGAAAACTTCGTGGTTTTGGCTGGCCAGGTTTTCGATCCATGAATCTTTGGAAACAAGACAAGGGACACCATGCATGTGTCCATTCTTTTATTGAATCCCTTCGAGAGGGTAAACCGAGTCCAATTTCGATTAAGGAAATTTTTGAAGTAACCCGAGTCTCGATTGATTTGCAAAATAATTTATGCTCATAGATCTAATTGCTGGAGCTAGACCTAATTTTATGAAGATTGCCTCTATTATTCGGGCAATTGAAAAAAGGGCTGAAATTTCTAGGGCTTTTGGTTACCGCCTTGTTCACACCGGTCAGCATTACGATCAGAATATGTCTGCTACTTTTTTCTCCCAGTTGGGAATTCCTGAACCGGATGTAAATCTTGGTGTTGGATCTGGTACGCAAGCCGAGCAAACTGCGGGGATCATGACTGCCTACGAGAATCTACTTGTAGAAAAACCTTGTAATCTTTGCTTAGTGGTTGGGGATGTCACTTCCACCATGTCTTGTGCGATTACTGCCCAAAAATTAAAAATTGAAGTGGCTCATGTTGAAGCTGGAATTCGATCAAGTGATTGGTCCATGCCTGAGGAAATTAATCGGATGGTCACGGATTCAATCAGTAATTACTGCTTCACTACTAGTGAGAATGCCAATCAGAACTTAATAAGTTTAGGGGTTCCAAAGGATCGGATCTTTTTTGTGGGAAATACTATGATCGATACCCTGTTCAATAATATGGATAGGTTTTGTAAGCCTTCATTTTGGGATGAGCTACACTTACAAAAACAAGATTATTTTGTACTTACACTCCATCGGCCAGGAAATGTGGATGAAGCCAAAAATTTCATAAGCCTACTCACCACAATAGGACAGGGTGCTCGGGGCAAAACTATTGTCTATCCGGTGCATCCTCGATCTGCAAAAAACTTGAGTAGTCTCGGAAGCCTTCCCTCCAATATTGCATTCATTGAACCACAACCCTATTTGGAGTTTAATTATCTGGTTCAGAATGCAAAAGCCGTGATTACGGATTCTGGAGGAATCACCGAAGAAACTACTGTCATGGGAATTCCCTGTATGACTTTACGGGATTCAACAGAGCGCCCTGAAACCATATCCATAGGGACAAATGAATTGGTTGGTACAGAGCCCGAGAACCTTATTCCTTACCTTGATTGTCTTTTCCAGGGTAATTGGAAAGAAGGAAAAATCCCGCCTAAGTGGGATGGGAAAACGGGTGACAGAATCGTTGGTCACATAGAAGAAATTCTACTGGCTTGAAAAAAATCTTACTTTATTGGCATACCCTTCGTTTTCTTAAGCCCATCCAAATTTTTGGAAGAATTTGGTTTTATTTTAATCGGGTCAAAATAAGAACAGCTCCAAGGGTGAAAATTCGACAATCCATTGGGAAATGGACTGACCCTATGCCCAAAAAAAGCAAGCTCCTCAGCTCAAATGTTTTCTTTTTCTTGAACCTTGAAGGAGATCTAAGCGAGGTTGGTTGGGGTGGGGCAGGTAAGGATAGGCTATGGAAATATAACCTTCATTATTTTGATTATTTGCTAAGTGAGGATTCGACCGAGAAAGTTGAATGGCATCGAACTTTGATCAAAGATTGGATTTTAAAAAACCCTTCATTCAAAGGAGTTGGATGGGAGTCTTATCCCACTTCATTAAGGATCGTGAATTGGATCAAGTGGATAAAGGCAGGCAATGATTTGGAGGCCGATTGGTTGCAAAGTTTGTCTCTTCAAGCGGAGTGGTTGAGCAAAAGATTAGAGTGGCACATCCGCGGTAACCATTTGCTTTCCAATGCAAAGGCAATGATTTTTGCAGGTTTGTTTATGGAAGGGAAAGAACCAGCGAGATGGCTTCGGATTGGCCTAGAAATAATGGATAGGGAATTGGATGAACAAATTCTTCCGGATGGAGGTCATTTTGAGCGAAGCACAATGTATCAATGTATTGTTTTAGAAGACTTACTTGATCTTATAAACATCATGGAATCTTCTCAACTCGAGAGTGACGATTTCAAAAGGATCCATGCAAAACTCTTGGACAAAGCTAAGCTGATGGAGAATTGGCTAAGAGCGATGATCCATCCAGATGGACAAATTGCTTATTTTAATGATTCAGCATTAAATGTAGCCGGGGATCCTGCTTCTCTCTTTTCTTACATGGATCGGTTACATTACCATGATTCAAGACCAGAAATGTGCTGCCGTGAACTGGAAAGTTCTGGTTATTTTCGATTATCTAACGAAACAGGTTCGGTGACCGCACTTTTAGATGTTGGACCGATTGGCCCCGACTATCTTCCAGGTCATGCCCATGCAGATACATTATCATTTGAATTATCTGTTCATGGTCAAAGAGTGGTGGTTAATGGAGGAACTTCGACTTATGAAGAAGGACAACAAAGAATATTAGAACGTGGAACTTCTTCTCACAGTACCGTAGAAATTGATCATTTGGATTCCTCCGAGGTGTGGAGCTCATTTCGGGTGGCGAAAAGAGCGATGCCATTGAATAAATCACGGGACCTAAGTAGTAGTTCAAAATTCGTTACTTGTTCGCACGATGGATATACTACTCGGTTGAAGGGCCAGCCAATTCATCAAAGAACTTGGAAATTGGCTGAAGAACAACTTTTGATCTCAGATCAAATTGTATCTAAGTCAAAGCACGCAGCCATTGCCCGTTTTATTTTTCACCCTGAAATCCAAATTTCTCAAAATAAAGACGATAGTTCTTGGGCATTAAAAAAGGATGCCCAGCATCTTGCTGATATTGAAATTCTTTCCGGTTCGGGGAACATAGCGAAGACCAATTATGCCCTTGGCTTTGGTAAACTTGTGGAAACCAGCGTCCTTGAGGTTTGCTTTGAAAATGGAAAAACGAGCTCTAGAATTATTTGGGTTCCAAAAGTTTAGATGATGAAAGAACTGGCCTTAATCATGAGCTATCCTCTCAAACCAGAATTGGCAGCAGGAAATCGAATGAGGTCTTTTCTTAAAGTTGCCCAAAGTAAGGGATTAAAGGTAACCATTTACTCATTACAAAATCATTCTACTGAACAAATCTTTGATGAAAATTATCGCTCTATCCCACCAGTTCGCCAACTTTTTCCAGGTTTTATTGGCAGGGCAATCCAAGAAGTAATTTTTACCCGTCGACTCTATAGAGAACTAGAGGAAAACAAATATGATAAAATTTTAGTGAGTATTCCTTCGATGTTTTTATTTTTTTGTGCACCATTTTGGTTTTCTCGCCGTTCCCACCTAGACATCAGAGATTTGACTTGGGAGTATCTTTCTGAAACTTCGGCTTTACAAAAAATTGCCAAAATAATTTTTCGATTCTTGGCAAAAAAAAGAGCTTCCTCTTTCGCTTCCGTAACCGTTACTAATCCAAGCGAATTTTCGTATGCTTGCAATCAGTTGGGTTATAAAGAATCAGAAGTTATTTTACTTCCAAATGGTATCTCTCGTGAACAATTCAATAGCCTCTCCGGAATGATTTCAAAACCAAGAAAAACAAAGGATTCTGTAATTGTTTCTTATGTTGGAAATATTGGGATTCCTCAAAACCTTTCTGTATTGGTGGATGCTGCTAAAAGTTTACCTCAAGTAACATTTCAGGTTATTGGTGAAGGGCAAAACCTTGAAGAGCTTACGAGATACAAGGAAAAGAGGAGGGTTTCCAATTTCAATCTTATTGGTTCTCTTTCCTGGGATAAGCTAATCCATGTCTACCAAGAAAGTGATATTTTATATGCCCAGCTAAATCAGAGTTTCAGCGGTGCAGTTCCTTCTAAATTATATGAGTATCTTTCCACTGGTAAATTTATTATTTATGGTGGGGCGGGGGAGGCACTTAGGCTTTTGGCTGATTTCGAAAATAAGATTACTATTTCACCTGATGACCCAGACGCTTTAGTCGAAGCAATAAAAGTAACAATCAAAGATAAGATGTTTGAAGAAAACTCTGCTAAAAACAAAGATAAAATCAAAAAACGATTTATTCGTGAAGATCATATCGAAAACTGGTTTGAAAAAATAAGCTGACTTTCGCGGGAAACTTACTCAAAGAAGATAAATGAATTGGAATTTAAGCAGAGGAGCAAAGTTGTCCGCCAACTTTGCCATTGCTTGCATCGTTGCCTATGTAGTGCCCGCTTATTTTGCTCCTTCCATGGAAACACTAATGCTAATCTCTCGGGAGAAACATTTGGTATACATGGTCTGCTTCGCCCTTTCTTTTTTGATTTTTGGGGAAATGCTTGGCATAGCGGATCGGCGAATTTTAAAGCTATCATTCAGGCAGTTTGTTTTGTATCTCTTCTCTGCTACCATCGCTAGTTTTGTGCTTTTACTAATCGTGTGGTTTTTCGAGTATAATTTTATCGGAAGGCGTGCGATTATAAAAATTATATTTTTTACCGGAGTTTCAAGCTTCTGCTTTGCAGCTGTTTTTTCCCAACTGGCACAAAGATACAAAAGTAGGGTAATGCTCTTAGTTTCTCCAGAAAAACGGATAAAAATCAAAAATGCTCTTTCAAACAAAAAGGACGCTTTTGAATTTCTCGGCGAGGAAGATATATCCAAAATCGAGGTCGAGGAATTTTGCCGAAAAGAACAGGTTGATCTTCTGGTTGTCGGTGAATCTTATTCTTCCTCTGAATTGGATATTATTTCTTTGTTAGAATCAGGCACTCGTGTTGTTGGAGGAGTAGATTTCTGGGAGAAATATCTGGAGAAAATTCCTCCAAGAGAAGTGGATCAAGCATGGCTTGCAAGAGTAGATTTAAGAATGAAGAATCCATTTGTTCATTTGATCAAGCGCTTTGCAGACTTGATGATCGCGGCTGCGGGTTTAATTTTATCGGCACCTATTTTATTGCTTTCCCTAATCCTTATTGGGCTCGAGTCCGGTTTCCCTCTTTTTTTTGTACAGACTAGAACAGGATACATGGGGAAGAGTTATTCCATGATCAAACTTAGGACTATGAGAAAGGATGCTGAAGGTAAAGGAGCGCAGTGGGCTAAAAAGCAAGATGCTAGAGTCACCTTTTTTGGGAAGTTTTTAAGGACATGGAGGATCGATGAGATTCCTCAATTTTGGAATGTAATAAGGGGGGAAATGTCAGTTGTCGGTCCACGCCCAGAACGTCCAGAGTTTCAGGAAAAACTTCGGAAGGAAGTACCATACTGGAATTCTCGCCACTTGGTTAAGCCAGGGATGACTGGTTGGGCTCAAATTCGTTTTAGTTATGCCTCAGACCTGAATGAATCTGAAGAGAAGCTCGCTTATGATTTATTTTACCTTAAAAATGCCTCGATGACCTTAGATTTTGAAATTTTACTATCCACTCTTCGTTCCATAACAAAAGGAAGTAGATGATGAAAACCCTGGTTACAGGTGGTGCCGGTTATATTGGAAGCCATACAGTTTTAGCCCTTTTGGAAGCTGGAAGGGAAGTCATCGTACTTGATAATTTCTCGAATTCCTCACCCCAGTCTTTAAAAAGAGTTTCAGAAATTACAGGGAAAAGCCTTAACCTAATCGAGGCAGACTTAACCGATCGGCAAGCACTTAATAAAATCTTTTCAGAAAATGAGGATATTTCTTCCGTGATTCACTTTGCTGCTTTAAAAGCGGTGGGAGAGTCAACCATAGAACCTCTAAAGTATTATAGAAATAATGTGTCAGGTTCGATTCTTTTGCTTGATGAGATGCAAAAAGCAGGGGTGAAAAAACTAGTTTTCAGCTCTTCTTGCACTGTTTATGGAGAGCCTGAAAAGGTTCCTATTTCTGAAAGTTTTCCAGTTGGTAAAGTATCTAGTCCCTATGGCAGAACCAAGTACATGATGGAAGGTATTATTGCCGATTTTGCTGCCTCAGATACTGATTTTAGTTGTGGCGTCTTGCGTTATTTTAATCCAGTGGGGGCTCATGCCAGTGGGAAAATTGGAGAAGATCCCAATGGAATCCCTGATAATCTAGTTCCCTTTGTTTGTCAGGTTGCCACTGGAAAGTTAGAAAAGCTCCGAATCTTTGGAAACGACTACCCTACACCCGATGGCACTGCCATACGGGACTATTTACATGTGGTCGATTTGGCGGATGCCCACCTAAAAGCTCTTGATGTACTTGATTCTTCCGAGCAAGGATTTGTTTGTAATCTTGGAACCGGGCGGGGATCTTCAGTTTTAGAGGTTATTGCAGCTTTCGAAAAAGCGAACGATATCGAGATACCATTTGAATTTGCGAGTCGTCGTGCTGGTGATGTTACCGAAGCTTGGGCAGATCCGGCTTTTGCGAAGCAGTTTCTTGGTTGGAAAACAAAGTATGGTCTCGAAGAAATGTTAGCGGATGCATGGCGTTGGCAAAGCCAAAATCCGAATGGGTACAGATAGAGATTACTCCAGAATATTATAATCCTTGGGATTTAGCCCTCGGTGCCGCAAAATTTTGGTGATTTCATTCATTTCAAGTCTCTCCCCGAGTCGAATTCCCAATTTCTTGAAAGAACCTGCATTTAATTCTAGGACAAATTTAATGTCTCGTGACCTCGAAGGAACTCCAGATAAATCATGGGGTTTGGCTTTGTGAACTTCGGACAAAGATCCATTCGATGAAAAATATCCAATGTCTAAAGGAATTCTGGTATTTTTCATCCAAAAACGCTGTTTTGTTCCATTTTTAAAAATGAAAAGCATACCCTCATTTAATCCTAAAGACTTTCTGAACATTAGACCTTTTTCCCTTTCTTTTGATAATACGGCAACTTCCACTTTCAAGGGAACTCCTCCTAAATTAAGTTCATAGAAATGGGTCTTGGATCCAATTTCAGGATTGTATTGGTTTTCTAGATCACCCTCCTTGCAGCCTTGCATAAAAAGAGTTATAAGACAGGCTAGAAGTAAATTTTTGAAAAAATCCATTTTGATTATTGTTAATAGATGAAAGAACTTTTCGAGCAAATCAAGAGCCTAAATATTTTAGTTGTCGGAGATGTTATGCTCGACCGTTATATCATCGGGCAAGTAAGTAGGATTTCTCCAGAGGCACCGGTTCCTGTCCTGGCTGTAGATAAAGAAAGATCGGTTGCAGGTGGTGCCGCTAATGTGGCCCTTAATCTTTGTGCTTTGGGTGCTTCTGCGGAAACCATTGGATGGTTTGGCAAAGACCAAAAAGGGGAAGAGTTGGTTAAAATCTTGGAAGCGGGAAAGACAAATGTAGATTCCCAATTTCGATTTTCTTCCGCTCCTACCATTAGTAAATCTAGGATAACTGCATCAAACCAGCAGATCTGTCGAGTGGATCGTGAGGCTCATGTAAAAGAGTATTCTCCGGATTTGGGAGTTCTTGGGAGTCTCTTGACTCAAAAAGTAAAAGAGGCCAATGCAGTTGTGATTTCAGATTACGGAAAAGGGTTTGTAACCAATGAACTCTTAAAATTAGTGAGTGAAAATGCAAAGTTTGTATCGATTGATCCAAAACCAAGTCGTTTGCTGGAATATGCAAAACCTGATCTTTTGACTCCAAACCGGTTGGAGGCATTAGAGTTGGCAGGCCTCTCTCGAGAAACTCGAGTGCCCTTTCCCAAACACGAAGTGGTTGAGCGGATTTTTAGTCGCTTTGCACCTAAGATGCTTGCAATTACCCTAGGAGCTGAAGGAATGCTTCTTGCACAAGACGGAAAGATTCAGTCTATCATTCCAACTGCGGCCCGGGAAGTATTTGATGTCTCGGGTGCTGGAGATACGGTAATTGCTTCTTTAACTTTGGCTCTTATTTCAGGGAAATCTTTTGCTCTTTCTGCAGAGTTTGCAAACCTAGCCGCCGGCGTTGTCGTTGGAAAAGTTGGCACTGCTACGGCTTCGCCAGAAGAGATTTTAAAGCATCTGTAATTGTAGGTGAAAAAGCAAAGAGCACTCTTTCTTGATCGAGATGGAACCCTTATTCGAGATGTTCATTACTTGAAAAATCCGGATGAAGTAGAAATTATTGAGGGAATCGGGGACGCTTTATTGAATGCAGCGAACAAAGGATATTATCTCTTCATGCATACCAATCAATCCGGAATTGCCAGAGGGTATTATGATTGGCCAGATGTATATGCATGCAATATTCGCATGCACCACAATTTCGGTTGGCCAGACAACCTCTTTACTGAAGTTTGCATTGCTCCGGAAACACCGGATAAAACGGATGGTTACCGAAAGCCATCGCCAAGATTTGAGCAAGAGATGACCCATAAGTTTGATCTGGTACCTTCTCTTTGCTGGGTAGTGGGTGATAAGTGGATTGATCCAAAGTCAGGGTTGGACGCGGGGATGAGGGGTAGCTTGGTTGAAACTGGGAAGCCAATCGATGAGAGCCTTCGTATTCTAGCCAAAGAGAAAAAAGTTCCAATTTACAAAGACCTAGCGGAATTTTTAAGAACGGAAATTTTAGAAGATGAATAAAGATCTACCTAGCAAATGGGATGTTACAGAGGATACATTGCATTCGGATTGCCGGATTTTCCAAGTCCATAAACGCTGTTTTCGTCGTCAATCTGATAAGGTTGAAGGAGAGTTTTTTGTTTTGGACACAAACGATTGGGTAAATGTACTAGCGGTCACCCCGGAGCAAGAATTGGTCATGGTTCGTCAATTTCGCTATGGAACCAAAGAATTCTCTCTGGAACCACCGGGTGGAGTAATTGAAAATGGGGAAGATCCAATCCTTGCTGGCCTTCGTGAACTCGAAGAAGAGACTGGGTTTGTGGGTACTGATGCTCGTTTAATAGGAAGTGCCCGACCCAATGCTGCCATTCTTTCTAACCGTTGCTTCTTTGTACTTGTTCGAGATGTTAAGAAAACCGCAGAGCTCGCTTTCGATCAACACGAAGAACTTGTTACCGAATTACATTCGCTCCAAAATCTTAAAGCTATGGTTGAAAATGAGGAAATTACCCATTCGATTGGTTTGAATGCAATTTTAAAGCTCATTTTGCATCTCGGGCTTTAGCCTTTGTTTCTTTACCTAAATTCAGGTCTCTGGCATAATGCATCCTTTTTATTATGAGTAACATACTCGATATTCTTCAAGAAACAGCGGATCCTGATCCGTCAAAACTTGGAAAGATCCTTGATCTTACCGAGAAAGAAGTGGTTGCACAGCTCGAAACCTTGCGCTCGGAAGGCACCCTGCTCGGCTGGGTTCCGCTCTTACATCCATCGAAAAAAGAAAGTAATTTGGTCCGTGCTGTTATTGAGGTTAAGATTAGTCCAGAAAGAGAGGGAGGTTTTGATCGATTAGCTCACCGCATTTCAAAATTTGAGGAAGTGGAAGCCTGTCATTTGATGTCTGGTGGATATGACTTGATGGTTATTGTTCAAGGTAAAAATTTACACACCGTTGCCTCATTTGTTTCGGAGCGTCTTGCTACGATGGAGGGGGTTCTTTCCACGGCTACTCATTTTCTACTTCGCTCCTATAAAGAACATGGACATCTACTGTCCAAGGACGGAGAAAATCCAGAAAAACCTCCGGTTAGCGCCTAATTTTAATGAATCCAGAAAATTATGTTGCTGAACATGTAAAGAGTCTTCCTCGTTCTGGAATTCGTGATTTTTTTGCGATTGTTTCAGAAATGCCCCAGGCTATTTCTCTAGGCATTGGCGAACCTGATTTTGTAACTCCTTGGAAAATTCGTGAGGCTTCCATCTTTGCCCTTGAAAAAGGGAAAACTTCTTACACCGACAATCGTGGCCTACTTTCTTTGCGAAAGGAAATCTCAAGTTATGTCGCTTCCTTTTTTGGTCCAGAATATGACCCTCAATCTGAAGTTCTGGTCACGGTTGGAGTTTCTGAGGCAATTGATATTGCCCTTCGGGCGATTTTAAATCCAGGGGACAAGGTGCTCTACCACGAGCCCTGCTATGTTTCTTATGCCCCCAGTGTTTCCCTTGCTCATGGGGTTGCAATTCCGGTGGGTACGGATTCCGAACATTCTTTTTCCTTAGAACCTGAAAGCTTTGAAAAAGCTTGGCAGCCAGGATGTAAAGTTCTTTTGCTCAATTTTCCTACCAACCCAACTGGTGGAACTGCAGATCGAATAAAGCTAGAAAGACTCGCAAAATTCGCAGTTGAAAAAGATCTAATCGTAATCAGCGATGAGATTTATGCAGAACTTACCTATGAGGGGGAACATGTCAGCATTGCTGAACTTCCTGGAATGAAGGAAAGAACCATATTATTACATGGTTTTTCCAAAGGCTTTGCCATGACCGGTTTTCGGGTTGGTTTTGCCTGCGGTCCCGAATGGTTGATCGAGGCGATGATGAAAATTCATCAGTATTGTATGATGTGTGCCCCTATTCTAAGCCAAGAAGCCGCGGTGGAAGCCTTAAAAAATGGTACTGAAGATGTCCTTGAAATGAGAGACCAATATCAAAAGAGGAGAGATTTTATTGTTCGAAGGTTTAATGAAATGGGATTGGGGTGTCATGTACCCCGTGGCTCTTTTTATGCGTTTCCAAGCGTGAAGTCTTTTGGACTCAATGAAGTTGATTTTTGCCACCGATTACTTCGGGAGCAGGAGGTTGCAGTTGTTCCTGGCACTGCATTTGGAACCCACGGAGAAGGACATGTGAGGGCTAGTTTCTCTACTTCCTATGAGAAATTGGTTGAAGCTGCTGATCGTATTGAATGTTTCGTAAATAGTTTATCTGAGGAGAATGTTTCGGCCCAAGCAGTCTAATTCTTTTGAAGATAGATTGAACCGGAAACTGACACAAAATGGAAACGATTAGCGTCGCTATTGTCGGCCGACCCAATGTAGGAAAAAGTCGTCTTTTTAATCGTCTAGCAGGGCGAAGAATTTCCATTGTCCATGATCGTCCAGGAGTGACGCGTGATGTTGTAGTTGCTGATTCTCCTGAAGGGTATGTATTAATGGATACAGGAGGTATTGGGATGCAACCTGAGATGACCTCAGTTGAAATTCAAAATGCGACCGAACAACAAGCAGATTTTGCCATCCGAGCTGCAACTTTGTTACTTTTTGTTGTCGATGGCCGTGATGGTTTGCTTCCTTTAGATGAAACCCTTTCCATGAAGCTAAGGAAGATGGGAAAGCAACCCATTCTGGTCGTCAATAAAATGGATATTCCGGAACAAGGATATTCTTTTTCTGAATTTGCTAAGCTTGGTTTTGAAACGGTAGTTGGGGTTTCGGCCGAACATGGGCATGGCGTCGATGAATTAATTCAAGAAGTTGCACAGAAATTACCTCCCTCGCCCCCCTTGCGAAGTGGGGATGATAGTAATCGTACCAAAATCGCTTTCATTGGGCGTCCCAATGTGGGGAAGTCCTCGCTTTGCAATCGACTGCTGAATATGGAACGCTTGATTGTAAGCGATGTGCCGGGCACCACCCGGGAGACTGTGGAGTTAGACTTGGATTATCAAGTGGAGGGGCAAGAAAATCCTTGGTCTTTTCGTTTGTTTGATACCGCAGGCTTAAAAAGAAGAAATCGTATTGATTCCTCACTGGATTATTTTTCAGCGGTTCGAACCAAGCATGCGATCGAGGAAGTCGATGTCGTATTTTTGGTTTTAGATGCCAGGGAAGGGGTGACCAAACAAGACAAGATTCTAGCTGGACATGTATTGGAAGCAGGAAAAGCCCTTTCCATCTTGGTTAACAAATGGGATTTGGCTTTGGAAAGTTTTCGAAAAGATCCTCTCCCTGGCTATGAAGACGAAAAAGATTTTAGAAAGAGTTATATAAAGTCTATCCGTAAAGAATTATTCTTCCTTCCGGAATCCCCCATTTCTTTTGTTTCGGCACAGACCGGATATGCGGTCGAAGCTTTTCTTAATATCGCCCGTGACCTCGATGCTAGAATGGACAAATCGATTTCAACTTCCACGCTAAACAAGTTGATTGGAGAAATGTGGGAACATCGCCCGCCTGCAAAAGTGGGTGGTAAGCGGTTCAAAGTTTTCTATGCAGTACAGGTAGAGACGCGACCATTTCGAATTAAATTATTCTGTAATCGGGAAGAAAAATTAAATGACCAATATCGTCGCTATTTGGAAAAAGGAATTCAGAAACGCTTTGGTCTATCTGGTTGTCCTCTCAAATTTTCATTGGCTGGTAAAGAAGCGAGGTATAAAGAAGAACAGGATTAATAAGTTCGCATTTCGCTCTGCAAAAAGCCGCCATGCGGCTTTTTTTGTATCCTAATTTCGTTGTCCAAAGCACTTAATCCCGTGATAATAATAATTTACAGAATATGATTTCAAATCCATGTAGAATAGGCTTTTTGGGATCGGATGAAATTGCCATCCCTTTTCTTTCCCATTTGGCGGAAAAAAAGGAGTTTTCCCTGGAAGCGGTCTTAACTCAACCAGATAGGCCAGCAGGTAGAGGACGAAAACTTCGACCAAATCCAATTAAGGCATGGGCAGTGAAGAATGGTTGTCCTGTTCGGGATCCAGAGAAACCAGGACCGACTGAAGTATCATGGTTTAAGAAACTGGAAATTGAGATTCTTCTCGTCATGGCTTATGGGCATATTCTAAAGACAGATTTGCTCACCGTTGCCCCGAAAGGTTGCTTTAATCTACATGCATCTTTTTTACCGGCTTACCGCGGTGCATCCCCAATCGAGACGGCTTTGGCTTTGGGTGAGACAGAAACGGGAATTACCTTGATGAGAGTGGTGCCCAGAATGGATGCGGGCCCTATTATTGACTTCGAGAGGGTTAAAGTTCCCGTCTCTGCGACCGGACCGGATCTTCGAATTATTTTAGCTGAAGCATGTATCCCTCTCATCGATCGATGCCTGCCTTTATTAAAGGATGAAAATGTGGATGAAATCGAACAGGATGAAAGCCAGGCAACTTATTGCAGAAAGTTACGGAAAATCGATGGTGCCCTTGATTTCTCTTTATCGGCTGAAGAGCTTAGTCGAAGGGTTCGAGCGTTTCGATCCTGGCCAGGTAGTTTTTTTGAACATTCTGGAAATCGGATCCGGGTGGGAGATGCAATTCCGTATCCGCAAAGATCACTTGAAGTTGGAGAAATTTCGAAAACGGAAAATGGAATGTTAATCATTGGAACGGGTACCTGTGCTCTGCAGATAAATCTGCTTCAAAAACCAGGTGGTAAAATGCTGTCATCTACTGATTTTCTTCGAGGTTATAAAATGGCCAATGGAATTATTTTGGATTTTTCACCTTCCATTTCCCTACTTCGGGCCAGTGATTAAATCTAAAATTTACCAAAAGATTTCTTGATTACCATTCGAGAATTCATAATGCTAAACTCCGTGGATTGGTTGGGAAGACTCTTTAAGAATTTATTTTTTAAAAGTACTTCAGTTATTACTGGAGTAATTTTCTTGGTTTCATTGCCCACATTGTCGGCAAACATCCAAGTGGCCAACCTGAAGCAAGACCTTGAATTAATTGCTAGAGAAGTTGCTGGTTTACGAACCGAAGTCGAAATGCTCCGACGGGAAAATGCACAATTGAGAATTAGTCTTCAACAAGTTTCCAAAAATGCAAGCAATCGAACTGGAGACTCCCAAGGATTACTTGTACAAATTGATTCCCGGGTTCGAAAATTAGAATCTCGTCTGGCCGCGAATGAAAAAAATACCGCAAGCTTGCAAAGTAGTTTTGATTTAAAGATCCAGGACTTGGTCAATAAGATGAACCAGAATTTTGCTAAGGTTGCAGTTTCAACCCCTTCAAGCCCTTCTCCCCCAAGTTTCTCAAGTGATTATCCACAAAATGGATTTGTTCATAAGGTGGAAAAAGGAGAAACGGTTAGCAGTATTGCCAAAAAATATAAGTCCAAAATTAAATGGATTATCGATGCCAACCAGATTTCTGACCCTACGAAGGTAAATGCGGGCAGGGAATTATTTGTACCCCAGCAATAATGGCCAAACCAAAATCAAGACTTGGACGGGGCCTGGGCGGTCTCATCTCAGGCGGCGGTAGTGTAGGGCAAGTTTCTGCAAAACTAACTCCTGAAAAAGCGACCCCAAAGTCTCAGGCAACGAAGAAAACATCCAAAGAAAAAAAGGGCAGCTCCACTTCAACGGATGAATTGATGGAGATCGCTACTTCTGAGGTAGTGCCCAACCCCTACCAGCCTAGGAAATCAATGGATTCGGAAGCCATTGATGAGTTGGCCGCGAGTATTAAAGCAGAAGGGTTGTTGCAACCGATTGTGGTGCGAAAATCAGGAGAGGTCTTTGAACTGGTTGCTGGGGAAAGACGCTGGAGGGCCCACCAAAAGTTAGGGCGGAAAAAAGTTTTGGCCAGGATTCTTCAGGCTACCGATCTGTCCTCAGCCAGTCTTTCCCTCATCGAAAACCTTCAAAGAGAAGGTTTGAATCCGATTGAAGAGGCACTCGGTTATCATTCGCTGGTAAATGATTTCAATCTTACCCAGGCAAAGGTTGCGGAAAGGGTAGGGAAGAGCAGGGTTCATATAACCAATTTGCTTCGCCTATTGAAATTGCACGAGGAACTTAGAGTTCTCCTGTCCGAAGGTAAATTGTCTACGGGGCATGCCAAAGTTTTACTAGGGATCGAAGACCTTAATGATCAATTAAAAATCGGAAAACAAGCGATTGCCGAGGGTTGGACCGTGAGGCATTGCGAAAAAGAAGTGTATTCATTTTTGAACCCTTCCTCTTCAAATCATTCAAAAATTCCTGGCTATGCAAACCCGTTTTCGGGTATGGCTCAAAAAGCTGAATCTAAACTTGGGCGTTCGGTGAAAATCAAAGGTGAGCCAAGCGGTGGGGGTAAGATGACCCTCGGTTTCGAAGATCCAGTTGATTTGCAAAATTTACTGACATCATTGGGGCTTTAGAAACCGATTAACGAGTTGCTTTTTTTTGGCAACTTGGCAGTATTTTGTAGTTTCCCCTGAATTATCATGACTGTTTTTCTTACAACTGTACTTGTCCTGCTTTGCTTGGTAGTCGTATTATTAATTATGTTCCAACGCACTTCCGGTGGCATGGGTTCCGCACTTGGCGGCGGAACCGCGGATCAAATGTTAGGCGCCGGTTCTGCAGCTCAGTTGTCTAAATTAACTGTGTATGGAATTCTGGGCTTTTTCGTGCTTTCTTTTGTGCTTTATGCTTTCTATCAAAGGGAAGCAGATAATCCCGATAATTTGCTTCGTAAGGGTGGAACTCCGGCATTGGTGGCTGACCCAGTAAGTGCGGCAGATATCGAGGTTCCATTGCCTGAAAATGTCATTGCACCTCCAGCGCCTGCACCCGTTGAAGTAGAAACTCCAGTGCCGACAAAACCAGAGGAATCGCCGAAATCTGAATCCAACGCCACTGAGTAAGAGGATAAGATCTGCTTTAGAGAGTGCATCCAAAGGTTGCATTCTCTTTTTTTTCTTTTTTGGAACCTTTGAGCTGTATCCAAAATCTTTTCCTGCCCGAGGGTTTGCAAAGATATTATCACCTGTAAAAGCCCAAGAAAATTTAAATGAATTCCGCTCCCTGATTGCTTCTTCTTTGCAAGAGAGTGGCTTTCATTCCGCTTATTGTTTCAAGTTCAAATTTCGCCACATGCCAAGAAGAGGGGCTGAAACCGAGTGTTTTGGCTCGATTGCTGGGCCATCGCTTAGAAGTGGAGTTTTTCGTATCGAAATTTTTCCTGACCCTGGCATTGCAGAGCCCAAAGTTTTTCTTCTAAGAAATCCACTCGAACCAAGAGCCTGGGTTGGATACCAAAACCAGAATGATTTGGAAATTCTTTCTCGTGATGCCTTGCTTCAGCCTATGGTTTCCGGGATGAACCAGACTTTATTTGATTTTTTGATGCCTTTTGTGTTTTGGGAGGGAGAGTATTTGAAATCCGGAAAAGTGGCGGGGCGACCGTCTCACCTCTATGAATTTGCTTCCCCTTCCTGGGTAACTGAAACCATGCCTGATTGGAGCCGTGTTGTGCTCGCTCTAGATGACGCTTACCAAGCACCTCTGAGAGTGGAAGTCTTTTCGGATACCGCTCAACTTCTTCGTTCCACAACTCTGAGAAGTTATAAAAAAGTGGGAGAGGAATGGATCATCAAGACTTTGGATTGTATCAATCAAAAAGATCGCTCTAATACTAGGCTTGAAATCCTAGCTGCGGCCACCGAACTTGATTTAAATCCAGGTTTATTTTCGGAGCAGAAATTCAAGCTCCCTTTACCGGTTCCTACTTCTGCCTTCCAAACTTTTGATTAGTCTTGGATTTTCCAAATCAATTATTCTTGATGAATTCTCAACTTTTTTCATTACTACTTTTTAAATGAATTCTGAAAATATGCTTTCGCAATGGGCTAAAAATGTCTCTCCTTCTCCTACTTTGGCAGTTGATGCCAAGGCCAAGGAACTAAAAGCGGCTGGTGAAGATGTCTGTGGGTTCGGAGCTGGGGAGCCAGATTTCGATACGCCTTCCTTTATCAAAGAAGCCGGGGCCAAAGCGTTGGCCGATGGAATGACCAAGTATGCTCCAGCCGGGGGGTTGCCAGCCCTTCGATCTGCTCTGGCAGACCAATATCAACAACTTGGTGTTCTTCAAGATGCCAATCCTGCTCAAGTCGTTGTTAGCCCAGGCGGTAAGTACTCCTGCTACCTTGCCATCTTGGCTACTTGCGGTCCCGGAGATGAGGTGCTGATTCCAGCTCCTTATTGGGTGAGTTATCCCGAAATGGCAAAACTAGCCGGTGCCACCCCCAAATTCATATTCGCCGGGGATGAGCAAGGTTTTAAGGTGAGTGCTCAACAAATTGAAGAAGCTCTTACTTCCCAGACGAAATTAGTCATATTAAACAGCCCTTCCAACCCGACCGGTTGTCTTTACAGTAAGGCTGAAATGGAAGAGATTGTTGAACTTGCCTGCAATAAAGATTTTCTTCTTATGTCCGATGAAATCTACGAGTATTTACTGTACGATGGGGCTGAACATTTTCGCCCTGCTTCCTTTGGAGAAGATGCCAGAGACCGAGTTATTACTGTTTCTGGATTTAGTAAGACTTTCTCGATGACTGGATGGCGCTTAGGGACGCTTGTGGCCAACCCTATGATTTCCAAAGCGGTTGCCTCCCTGCAAAGTCAAACTACTTCGAATGCTACCACCTTTGCTCAATATGGTGCCTTGGCGGCCATTGAAAATTGGGACCAGGCGATGGCTGCAGTCCGCGATATGCTGGTCCACTTTGATCGACGTCGGCTCAAATTGCTCCTTGGCTTGCAAGCCATCGATGGCGTTTCCTGTTTGCGTGCCCAAGGAGCTTTTTATCTCTTTCCCAAAATTTCAAGCTTTGGTCTTAGTTCAGAGGAATTTTCTTCTCGCTTGTTAGAAGATGAAAAAGTTGCGGTGGTTTCTGGGCACGCATTTGGAGCAGATGGTTACATCCGCCTTAGTTATGCCACTTCAGACGAGGTGATTGAGAAAGGATTGGAGCGGATGAAATCCTATTGCGGGAAAATTCCATGAATGCTGCTCATAGGCATTATCAATTTCTTTGTTGACTGAATAGATCACAAAAGAAATTGTAAACAAAACTCAATCTTTGGTTGCTTATGATAAATAAATCGACATGTCTCAAAATTCTATTTTTTGGAGTATTATTTCTCCCTGCATTTACTTACGCCAATCGTACTAGTGCACTTGATAAATCCCAAGATCCTAACGCGGTCCCAGAAGATTTTGACGCGGGTTGGAGAAAAGGGGTCACTTCAGGATATTATCTCGGATTTTCCAGTCTTGCTGATGAATTGCGCCAGCTGCGCCGACCATCTGATATTCCGGTAACCGATGATTTCATCAAAGCTTTCTACTTGGATTTTCATTTCGCTAATCAAGAATTCAACCTAGAATTTTTTGATGACGATCCCTCGACCCCAAATCAAGATCTTGTGGAGAATGATGTCTATGGCATTACTATCGGATTAAGCCTGGGTGATAATCCAAATCTTGATGTCAAAATTCCTTTCTCGGCATCTCGCTTTGAAGTTGGTCATGTTGATGACACTGGTTTTCTTGCTGGGATCGAGTTATTCCCCAACTATCGTATTAATGAATACATTGCTTGGGGGGTGAATCTGGCCCATCATAATTCATCCAGTGATTTTCCAATTTTTGACGAATCGATGACCAGTGTATCCTTTGAAACCATGGCAGAATCAAGCACGGCCTATGGGATGAACTGGAGTGGTAGGCTTTCATTAGGTCGGTATTTTCCGAGCAATGATATCAATGATGAATCTTTCTGGCTCTTTAAAGCCGCGATTGCCCTGCATTACCATTTGCATGAGAACTTTACCATGCTTCCCTTTGTTCGTTTCAATTATTCAAATGGAGATGTTTTGACTGATAATCACTGGTGGGATTATGGAACCGAATTTATTCTGATGCCAAACGCTCCATGGAATTTCAGCTTTGGAATCGCTGGAGTAGGTGGGCATGATGTGATTGAGGAAGGTATGGAATTCTACTTTTCCACCAAAGGAAATTTCTAATTGATCCAACTTTATTAATATGAAAAAGAAAAAAGTATTTCTTATCTCTCTTTCCGCAACCCTTCTATTTGCCTTCGGTTGCACTCGGACTGCAAATAAAACCGGACCCCTTACTCCATATCCTGAAGTTACTTCCGATATTGAAATCGGTGAGCAGGTTCGTGGTCAGGGTACCCGTGCCGAATTGCTTGGCTTTATACGCTGGGGCGATACGGGTCGGGCAACTTTTACGGCTCGGGATCAAGAGCGTGATTTGGGTGGAGGTGTGGTCAAGCAATCCATGCAGTCCGCGGTGTATGATGCTTTGGAAGGACAACCGGATCATTTCATCCTAGATCCCCATTTCCATACCGTAGAGCATAATTTCTTACTTTTTAAGACAGCCAAAACTCAGGTAGTTGGACGAAAAGCAAAGCATGATAATTACCGCCAGGTCAAAAGATTTAACTCAGATGGCACCATTACCTTACCTTTGGATGAATCTCCACAGACTTACACTGTCAGTCGGAATGGAAGAGAAGCTACCAAGATCGTAACCTCCGGAAACATCACCCCTTCTGTTACCGATTCCGCTCAGGTATATGATACTTCTTCGGGTGTCCGAATTTTGGATATGGATATTCCCCAGGATTCAGGCGCTGGTTCTTTGGAAGCTCTCGAATCAAAACTGAACGAACTCAACCGAAGAATAGACGCTCTTAAATAATGGAGGAGAGTTTTCCCTTTTGGGGAAATTAGTATCCTAATTTTTTAGCTTCCTCGGGATTAGCCTGCATAGATTGTTCGAACTCAGAGATATCAAAATCGGCTACGACAAAATTCCCGTTTTGAAGAGTTGGAGTCTTGGACTGTCCACTTGCATCGATTAAATCATTCATTCGGCTTGGGTCCATGCGGACATCAATGATATCAAGCTTAAGTTTTCTTTTTTCAAAATATTGCAGGGCATCTATGCACCAAGGGCATCCCTGTTTAACGAACAAAATAGGTAGGCTCATCATTTATTTACTATGGGCAATTTAATCCGCAGGCAAAAAGAAAAAGCTCAAACCTTTCTTGGCATTTGTTTGAAGCTAGTCATCATTGAAATTTAGATGCCAAGGAAAAATTCTACGAAAGAAATTCTGCAAAAAGATTGTATCCTAGTTAAGGGGGCATCTGAAAATAACCTTAAAGGGATAACGGTCTCCTTCCCTAGGGGAAAACTGATTGGAGTCACTGGAGTAAGTGGTTCGGGCAAGTCATCCTTGGTTTTTGATGTGCTTGCTGCGGAAGGGCACCGAAAATATGTCGAGAGCTTATCTCCTAAAGCTCGACAAGCTTTGGAAAAAGTAAGAAGGCCCGAGGTTGATTATGTCGAGGGATTGTCACCGGTTCTTTCCATTGAGCAAATTTCTGCTGGTTCGGCTGGTCCAAGGAGTACGGTGGCAACGGCAACTGAGATTGCGGATTATGCCCGCCTTCTCTGGGCGACTGCGGGTCAGCCATATTGTCCAAAAGATGGTGGTAAAGTGGAGAAAAGAACTTTAGATGATGCGATCGAGCAACTTATGAAAGCTGGTCAAGGTAAGCGAATGCTTCTACTTGCCCCCTACCTGATTGCCAAAGCGGCGGTTTTGAGAGAAGAATTACCAAGCTTGGAAAGAAGGGGCTTTCAAAGAATTAGAATAGATGGGGAAATAAAAAGATTGGATGATCGAAACCTGATCCCCGAAAAAACCAAAGGCCGGGAAATTCCAGTCGACATCGTGGTTGATCGCCTACTGCTTGACCCTTCCTCACGAAGCCGTCTTGCAGATTCTCTTGAACTTGCGTTCAAGGAAGGCGAAGAGCGTGCTTTAGCTCTTCTGGAAAAAGAAGAGGGATTTGAGGAAATCAAACTCTCTCAAAGTTACTCCTGTGAGATTTGCGGTACCAACTATCCCAAACTTACTCCCCGTTTCTTTTCCTGGAATCACCCGGACGGAGCTTGCGAAACCTGCTCTGGATTGGGAGAAGTCCTGCGTTTTCGAGAGGATTTAGTCATTCAGGATCCAAGTATTTCTTTGAGCAAAGGAGCAATTAAGCCTTGGCGCTTTGGCTCCCGCAAGATGATCACTCTTCGAAAGAACATACTCAAGGCACTTTCCGAGCAGTATCCTTTTGAACTTAAAACCCCTTGGAATGATTTACCTGAGGAAATCACTCATTTTATTCTACACGGAAACCCTGAAAAAGAGTTTGAATTGAAATTGCAAGTGGGTAGGGGGAAGGCGAAAAAACAAGTTTTCCCCGGAGTTTTTCAGGACCTGCAAAATACCATGTGGAATACTTCCAGTGAAACCCTGCGGGCCAAGCTTTTAACCTGTCAATTTGGTACGCAATGTCCGGATTGCCAAGGAGGAAGGCTTTCCTCTTATGCTCGGAATGTAAAAGTAGCCGGTTCTTCCATGGATACTTTTCTAGCCCTGCCCGTGGAAAAGGCATGGAAATTTATCAAAACGAAGGCGGCAAAAGATCAGAGATGCATTCAGGTTGAGGATGCCCTTCATGGCCTGATGCAAAGACTGGGTTTTATTGAACAGGTAGGCTTGGGGTACCTGACCCTGGACCGTTCCTACCGAAGTCTTAGTGGAGGGGAAGCCCAGCGTGCACGCTTGGCTACCCAATTGGGAATGGGCTTGGTAGGCGTTACTTATGCCCTAGATGAACCGAGCGTCGGCCTTCACCCCGCTGATCACGGAAGATTATTGAAAGTACTGGAGGGGTTACGAGACAAGGGCAATACCGTGATCGTGGTGGAACATGACGCCGATACCTTAAACGCTTGCGATCACCTTGTTGAAATCGGACCCGGGCCGGGAGAAAGTGGGGGTGAATTGTCATTCGAAGGAACTCTTAAGGAATGCTTACTCTCGAAAGAGAGTCGTTCTGGTCCATTTCTTGCCGGGCTTGAGAAAGTGGAGAAAGATGCAAAACACAAAAAGCCCGGCAAGCAAAGCCTAACCGTCCGGAAAGCGAGTGCTAATAATTTGCAATCCATGGATGCATCCTTTCCTCTCGGTCTACTTACGGTGGTATGTGGGGTTTCGGGTTCGGGAAAGAGTTCTCTGGTTAATGAAGTCTTGGCGAAATCAGCTGCTTATGAATTGCATCGTTCCAAACAATTACCCGGCTCTCATGGGGGCATTGAAGGATTAAATCAATTTGATCAGGTAGTCCGCGTGGATCAATCGCCGATCGGAAAAAGTCCCCGTTCCAACCCTGCGACTTTCGTGAAATTATTTGATCTACTGCGTAAGCTTTTTTCTCAATGCTCGTTGAGCCGAATCAGGGGTTACTCTCCTGGGCGATTCAGCTTCAATCTTCCTGGTGGTCGATGTGAGAGGTGTAAAGGAGATGGGATGGTAAAGTTAGATATGCAATTCTTGGCAGATGTATTTGTGGAATGTGAAAGCTGTAAAGGAATGCGTTACAACCGGGAAACTTTAGAAGTTCGATATCGAGGTCATAATATTGCGGAAACTCTCGAAATGTCAGTTTCGGAGGCCAAGGAGCTTTTCGTCAAGCATCCTGCGATTTTAGCAAAATTAGAAACCCTAGATGCGGTTGGTTTGGGATATTTAAAGCTAGGTCAGCCTTCAAATACTCTCTCGGGGGGGGAATCTCAGCGGATCAAGCTTTCCCTGGAACTTAGCCGGCGCCAGATGGGGAAAGTATTATACCTGCTCGATGAACCAACCACGGGTCTTCACTGGCTCGATGTTCAGAAGCTAATGGACTTACTTTTTAAATTGCGGGATGCGGGACATACCTTGGTGGTGATTGAGCATAACCTGGATGTAATCCGCCTGGCCGACCATGTGATTGAAATTGGACCCAGTGGTGGAGAGCAGGGTGGGCAGTTGGTATTTGAAGGCTCACCCTCGGAGTTATCTACAACCGATTCCTCAACCGGTAGGTTTTTAAGAAAGCATCTTGCTATGCTCCAAGGGAATGATTAAGCAATCGATACATGGTAGAAAATGATTCTCTAGGGGATTCTCCTGATCTCCTGTCCACCAAAAGAAAAGGTTTTTGGAATCTTTGGAAAAGGCGCGGGCTTTTAATTATTGCCTTATTGGTACTGCTCATTCCCCTCTATGGAACCTTTAGTCCGTTATTCGAATTTATTCTTTTTGCTGTATCTCTGGCCGCCCTTACCCACCCGATTTTTTTCCGGCCTATCGACAAGCTTGGTAAAAACCTGTTTCCCCGCTTTCCGGATCAAAGAAGGTCAGAAGTTTGTGCCGTTCTTTCCACCCTTGTACTCCTCATGGTCATTATATCCCCCATTTTTCTCTTACTATGGGAAGCCTCGGATGCTCGAAGAGGGGTTCTTGATATGGTTTGGTCCATTGCCTTGGGTGAAGGCGATGGAAGAGCATTTCTTCTGGAAAGTGTCTCTAAAAGAGTGCGTGAAATCCAGTCTATTTACCCTAAACTTCCCATTGATGAAAAGGTTGCGGTGCAATTCGTTTCCAACCTTGTAGGAGATACCCGTCAGTTCTCGGGAACTTTTATGGAATTCCTTTTTAAAGGTACTCGTGGCTTTGTGGCAGAGCTTGCCCTCGCTTTGATTGCATTATCATTCCTCTACGCCCACGGTAGACAGTTTTTGGAGCGGACTCTTGCTTTGGGTGGATTTCATTCTTCAGAAATTCGTTCCTGGTTTCAACTGCATCGCAAGATTACCTTCCGTTTACTCAATGATACCGTGCTTACCTCTTTAATTCGAGGGGTCGCTCTTGCTTTAGTCGCTCATTTTGTTGGTGGCTTCTTTTTTCTCCCCGTTTTTTTACTGGGTGCTTTTGTAGGGTTGGTACCCGTGGTCGGAAGTGCCATGGTTTGGTTGCCGCTTTCTTCCTTAGTTTGGGGTCAGGGAAAACCTATAACCGCAATCATACTAGCCCTTCTTAGCTTATTGCTTAATTACCTGATCAGCCGGGCCCGGGCCGGTATGGGCCAAAGGTTGCACCAACAAGGGGCTTGGCTAAGCTTCCTTTTATTTTTGGGGATCATAGGCGGAATTCTTTCCTATGGGCCCCAAGGATTTGTAATCGGTCCCATGGCAGTCGTTCTGGCCTATGGGTTGGTTCGCTTTTTGGCGAATCAATCGCCAGATAAAACGGCAAACGGATAAGCTTTCGGGGTTAGAAAACTAATCTGCGTCGTAAATCCTGACTTTCTCCCAAAGGTGAGAACAATTTTGGATAAAGCGATGATGAATTGGATGATCTTGATAGGCGTCGTGACCAGACATATCAGATAAAATTACCGTAAGTCCACAGTCGTAACTAGTATCGACAACTTCTCGAGGAGGAGTGGAAGCAGGTTTTCCACAATAAAAACCTTTGACTGATTCTATTTCGGCCAAGGCGTTTACTTCTTGAAAGAAAAAATCTCTATCGTCTCTTGAAATATCTGATTTTAACCAAAAAAATACTGTATGTACTAACATAATTCTTTTTTTGAATGATTATACCCAATTAACAAGAATAAAGTATTGCCAAAAGCATCTGGAAATTATGAATTATGCTGAACGATAATATTAATTACCCTTTCTTAGATTATGAAAAGCTTCTGCATAAGCTCTCTAACTCTTTTGTTGCTTTCGATTTTGTCGATACATGCTCAAGATAATTTCCGTGTTGTTTCTCCCGAACAACTCAAGCCGACCATTTTTGAGTTCCTGGATGATCATAGAAACCTCAGCGATACCGAGCTTTCCAAAAGCTTGAAGGAATACTTGGTTGCTCAGGGCTATACTTTTGTTCAGGTCTCAGTGTCCAAGACCGCTGGGGTTACTACTCTGCAGGTAAAGCCTGGATTCATGGGTAAGGCAAAGGTCGCAGGTAACGAGTATCTCGATGAGGACGGAATTCTTGACCATTTGGATTGGGAAACCGGCCAGCCTTTCAATTATTCAAAATTCTACAACCAAACCTCCCGCTTGAATCGATACCGCTTCGTGCAAGTCGATTCTAAACTCAAGCCAGTTCGGGGCCACGATGGAGAAATTCAAGTCAATGCGGACTTTAATGTTGAGGATCAGTTGCCCTTAAGCCCCTACATCAGCATCTCAAATGATGGAACCGAGCAATCTTCTGGTTGGCGGACCCGGGTCGGACTGGAAATCTGGGAGAATTTTATGCCCAATGACCGCTTGAATCTATCCTATTCTTTGGATCCAAAAGATGCTTCCCAACTTTCCTCTTATTTTGCCAGTTATCAATTTGGTTCCAGTGATTTTACCCAAACGGTCTATGCTGGTTATTCCGATTCGGAATATGAAAATGTAACTTCATCCACTTTAAATATGGATATTGCTGGGGATGGTTTTTTTGCTGGCTACTCCGCAGTATATCCAATCGGCTTAGTCGATCCGAATTCTCTAGCAGTCAGCTTTGGATTCAGTTATCTCGACCTAAGCAGCCAAATCTTTCTGGGGAATAACAAACTCTTGGCCAGTGATGAAGATCTCACCTTGTTTCTTCCCAGAATTGGTCTGCAGGGAAAGTTTGCCAACCCATTTGGACTTCGTGGAGATGGCTTTTGGTCTCTAGGTGCGGTTTCAGATTTGAGTAGTTCGGATGATAATGAATTGAATATTCAAAATCCAGAATTGGAAAAAGGCTTTTGGGTACCCAAGGTTTCCTTTGCCATTGTCGAGCCCGTTGAGTTCCTGGGTGCCAAGGGAGGGATTAAATTTAAGCTGGATGGGCAAGCCTCAAGTGAACCACTTCCCACCAGTCTCAAGAAATCAATCGGTGGTATCGCTTCCGTACGAGGCTATCGTGAACGGGAGGCGTACGGGGATACTGGAATGAGCATGAGTCTGGAATATTCCATGATGTCTGAAAAGACTTCAATTTTTGGACTGGATGGAAATGTCCAAAACATTTTCTTTTATGACGCAGGATATGTCTCCAATGAAGGGGTCATGGCTTCGGTCAATGATTCTACTGGGATGCAAAGCTTTGGTGCCGGTCTGATTGGTAACTTTGATGAAACCGCAGACATATCCTTGCAGGTAGGGGTTCCTTTGGCAGATACGCTCAATACCCCGATGCATGATGCCCGCACTCACTTTAGTATAAATTTCCGCTTCTAATTCAACCCTTGCTTCATTGCACTTATGAAGAATTCAAAAAACTCCTTCTCAAAATCTATTCGTATCTGGACTAATCGTCACAGGAAATCCCTTCGCATCGTTAAGGATTCTATGTTCGGTACATCACGGGCATTCTTTATGAGCTT
>DBVA01000083.1:44878-49588 GCA_002308735.1 Opitutia bacterium UBA1276
GGGGCCGATGTGGTTCATGGTCAGGTTGAATTGCAAAACCCTTCCTCCGATGCGATGCGTATCATCCAAAGTTCTCAATCCGCTATTGTGAATTGGCAAAGTTTTGACATCGGGCACGGTGCCCTGGTTGACATTGTCCAACCAAATATCGATGCCGCGATGCTATCCCGAGTCGTTGGAAGCAACCTTTCTGAAATTCATGGATCCTTGAATGCGAATGGCCATCTCTATTTGATCAATCCAAATGGAATTTTATTCGGTTCGGATGCCCAGATTGATGTCCATGCATTGATCGCATCTTCTCTCGATATTGCTGATTCTGCATTCCTTTCCGGTAATATTTCTTTCAATGGTGATTCTGAAGCTTCGGTGATGAATCTTGGTTCAATCAAAGCGGATGAATTTGCCGCTCTCATCGGAGGGAATGTTGATAATTCTGGTTCTATTACTGCACCCGGGGGAAATGTAGCCTTGCTTTCCGGAGATGCGGTTTTGGAAGTAGGGGAGGCCGCCGGTGGAAAAATTACTCTCGATTTATCCGGTTTAATGGGTGGATCCTCATCGAATTCTGGTACCATTGATGTTGCATCAGCAACCACCAAGGGTGGTGGTGTCGCTATCCTTGGAGATAGTATTTCCGTTCCTGGTTCCATCGATGCCTCCGGTGAGACTGGAGGGGGAGAGGTCTTGATAGGTGGGGATTACCAAGGGGAAAACGAAAACCTTTCACATTCCCAAAATAATTTGATTTCGGGGACAATTTTAGCAGATGCAAAAGTCGAAGGAGATGGAGGAAAAGTGATCGTATGGTCGGATGGTGAAACTGATTTTTCCGGAGTGATTTCCGCCATCGGTGGAAAATTAGGGGGTAATGGTGGATTTGTAGAAACTTCTGGTAAGGATATTATTTTGTCGGGTGTGGTAAGTACTTTAGCTAGCAATGGAGAAAATGGTACTTATTTGATCGATCCAGACGATATTGAAATTAACACTACACTTTCAAGTGCTGGATCCAGCAATGGATATTCCTTGATTACTCCCACAACCATTGATACCAGCCTATCTGGGGGTAATCTTGTGATTAGCACCGCAACCACAACTGGAGACGGTGTTACTACTGATGGTGGTGATTTGGTCATTAAAGCTCCAATAACCAATTCATCTGGAAATGCTCTCACTCTTACCGCAGTGGATCAAATTCGTTCCAGTGGTTCAGGAACGGTGAACATTACCGGTGACCTGAATCTGAATGCGGGTAACGGAGGTATAAGCATAGGAACCACTCTCCAATCAGGTGGAACAATAACAACCAATTCAGTTGGGGCTCAATCTTTTACCAAGAATGTAACTGCAAATGCCTTGAATTTTACTACGACCCAAGATGGCAGTGGTGTTGACATGGGCAAATACCAAGGAGGTACTGTTACTGCCGACTTGGAGAACGGAGGATTAGACTTAGAAGCAACAAGTGGAAATATTACGGTCGCATCCATTGATGTTTCCGGTACTGATGGTACTGCAGATGTTACGCTCACCTCTGCCGGCTCAATATTGGATTCGACAACTGGTGACGATTCGTCGGTGAATGTAATTGCTTCATCAGTCACCTTGGATGCATCTTCCGGAATAGGAGCGAGCGGAACAGCTGACATTGATACTACCGCTAGCACCCTCGTTTTGACAAACGCAAGTGGTGGAGGGATTTATGTTCAAGATTCTACTGCTGTTTCCTTGTCGTCCACCTCCTCATCTACTGGCGATATAGAAGTATCGACTTTAGACGGAATCCTCACCGTTTCCAATGCCGTTTCATCGAGTAGCGGGAACATCTCTTTGACTGGGGACGACGGAGTTGCTCACACTGCTACTGGAGACTTAAGTACTGGAAGTACAGGTACCATTACCGTAAATGCCACCACAGGTGATGTCTCGATGGTAGATGGCTCAGTCTATACTGCCTCCGGTGGAGCAGTCGCCATTACGAGTGCTTCTAATGTTGTTCTCGGACAAATTGCCAATGCTTCTGGCACGACTAACATTACCGCCTCTGCCGGTTCCATCACGGACATTACTGCGGACGAAGGCAGTGGAAACGAAAATATTTCCGGCACTACCGTTACTTTATCTTCTGCAAGCGGTATTGGAGCAAGTGGCACCGCCAATGATATTGATCTTGCTGCGACCACCATCCTAGCTTCGGATTCAGGAACGGGTGGAATTTATCTGGCTGAAACCGATGATGTGGCCATTGGAGCAACTTCAACCACCGCAGGTGCTCTAAACCTTGTAGCTGGTGGTGCTGTGACAACCAGTGGAAATATCACTGCTGCCGGGGGTGCCTTGGGCATTACCGGAGTCGGGCTTACCAACACCAATACCATCACTGGTGACTCAAATGGAATTACTTTGGATGCAGGTACTGGGACTTTGACCAGCACGGCCGGTAGTATTTCAAACGGAAGTTCCGCAGGAGCGATTTCTCTGGCTGCGGATACTGATATTGTTCTTGCTGGTGGTGCTGGAGCAATCACTGCAGGTTCTGGAAATGTCACTTTTAAGGACTCAAGTGGTTCTCAGAATATGAGTCTGGCTGCAGGATCTGGAACACTGGATATCGCTAACCTTGACTTGGACGAAGTTACAACCACCGGTACGATCATCGTTGGTGACGCTAGCACCGGGACCGTTACCATCGCTGGAGCACTTACTGCCGCTAATAATGCCGGTCTTCAGTTTGGGGGAAGTGCTGTTGCCCTGAACGCCGGAGTGACCACATCGGATGCTGCGATTACCTTTGTACCTGCAGTTACTGTCGGTGCCGGTTTAACCGTCGATTCGGGTTCCGGAGCGGGAGACATTACATTTTCCAACACCCTGGATGGAGGGCAAGCTCTTGTTCTAGATGCTGGTACTGGTGGAATTAATCTCAATGGCGTAGTCGGTGCGACCCCTCTTACCAGTCTGGCAACTACGGGTACTTCCGGAACCGTCTCAATTGGTCAAAACATTACCACCTCGGGTGTCCAAACATACACCGGTCCGGTTACACTTTCGGGCTCTCCAACCCTAACCACCACCAATAGCCTAGTCACCTTTAGTGGCGATGTCTCCGGTGCCGGAGCATTGACCATTGCTTCCGGATCAGGTGGAGCAACTTTCGGTAGCACAATCGGAAATGGGGTAAACATAACCAGTTTGGATACCACCGGAACCACCGGAAACATAACCCTAACCGGAAATGTCGACTCGGATGGCACTGTTCTTTTGAATGGACCGGTTTTATTAGCTGCTGATTCCACCATTACCACATCGGACGACCTGGTTACTCTTTCCGATACTCTCAACAACGCTCAAAATCTCGTGGTGACAACCGGATCGGGTGGGGTTACTTTTACCGGAATCGTGGGTGGAGGTACCCCGCTTACAAGTTTATTGACCACTGGAACCACTGGGACAATTACTCTTGGAGCCAATGTCAATACCACCGGTGCTCAAAATTACATTGGTCCTGTTTCCTTCAATTCCGACATAGCTCTTAACATATCAGGTGGGACGGATTCTGATGATGTTTCGTTCGGAGGTACACTAACTGGGACTGCAGATAGTTTGGACATAAATGTTGCGACTGCTGGGGATGTTACCTTTGGCGACGGTTCCGGTACCGATACCGTTTCTGGAATCAATGCCCTCACCGTGGATGGAAATGTGATTACCATAAACACCCCTGTCTCCGCCACTTCCGTAGTTTTGCAAGGTGCGAACAGTTCGGGTGACCAGTTAACCATTGCATCGGGCGGAAATGTGAGTGCATCCGGGTTGGTTACCATTGGAGCCGCCAACGACACCACCGAAATTGAAGCTATTAGTTTATCAGGCAACATCTCCTCGGATTCGGATTCCACTGGAAATGAAAACCTTTCGATTCTGAGTAACTCTTCGGGCGGGTCAGATGTCACTTTTGCCACTTCGGGAATCGTTTTAAATGCCGGTACTGGAGCGATTGCTTCCAACGCTGATTTTGCCGCTGGATCGAACAATCCTTCATTCCTCTCTGATGGGGGCGTATCCTGGAATGCCTTGACCGCAACCGGGGGAACCTTGACTCTTGCTCCAAATACAACAGATAGGGCGTTGAATCTCGGAACCGGTGGGGGGGCTTACAATCTTGATGACGCTACACTTTCCGGGATTTCTAACAACCTGACAAAAGTAACGGTTGGAAGTTCGACAACCGGTAATATTACAATTGGTGGAGGGGAAGCAATCGATTTGTCTAATGGTACCGCCAGAACATGGGATTTAGAAGTCATTGGTGGAGACGCATCTTTTGTGGTAGGTTCGGCAAACTCTGTGACTATGGGATCCTCACAAGCTCTTATTCTTAACAGTGCTTCCGCTAACATCACTCAGACTAATCAAATTCTAGGCGGAGGCGAATTGTTGCTCAAAGGAGCGGGAAATGTTACCCTTAGCCATGCAAGCAACCAAGTTGCCACCCTTGCTGCATCCAATAGCGGTAATCTCACCTATGTGGATGCCGATGATTTTATCATTGGGACTGTGGACTCAGTGGATGGAATCAATGTGGCAGGTACGATCTCACTTACTGCGACTGCGGGTTCGATCAACGATGGGGCGGACGACAGTACAGTCGACTTTACCGCGGGTGGATTGATTACTTTGACAGCACAGGATGAGATTGGAGTATTG
>DBVA01000219.1:0-10756 GCA_002308735.1 Opitutia bacterium UBA1276
GTGAGAAAATTAAATTTATATTTTTTTTCATGATTTTGTATCTTTTATTCTTCCTCGAGTTTCCATCAACCATGAAGTCCTAATACATTAAAAAAAAGAAAGAACTCTGGTTAATATACTTGCTGAAATTAGGATCTTATAGTCAATATTTGGGATGAAATTATTTAGTATTTATATTTGCTCCCTCTTAATCTTTGGATGTTTTTGCTTGGCTGAAAAACCGAACTTCATTCTTATTTTCACCGATGATCAAGGCTATGGGGATTTGTCATGTTTTGGTTCAACCAAAATAAAGACGCCAAATATTGACCGTATTGCAAAAGAAGGAAGAAAGCTTACCAATTTCATGGTTGCATCTCCGGTCTGTACACCTTCACGGGCAGCACTTTTAACCGGTTGCTATCCTAAGCGGGTAGGGATGCATCAGCATGTTCTATTTCCTGCCTCCAAGAAAGGACTGAATCCTAGTGAATTTACCATGGGTGATTATTTTAAATCTTTGGGTTATGCGACCGCTTGTTTTGGTAAATGGCATCTTGGTCATCACCTTGAAACTCTTCCAGTTTCAAATGGCTTTGATACCTATTATGGAATTCCTTACTCCAATGATATGAATTATCCCGATAACAAAGGAAAGCCAAAGGGAGGAGCAGATGGAATGGATATTCTTTGGGCAGACCCGGAGTCGACCCTAACCAAATGGAAAACTCCGCTTTTTGAAGATGATAAAATGATCGAGTTACCGGTAGATCAAAGAACGATAACCAGAAGATGTACAAGCAAGTCGATTGATTTTATCCGAAAGAATGCCGAAAAATCATTTTTTGTATACCTTCCCCATTCCATGCCACACATTCCATTATATGTACCGGATGAATTACGGGACCCAGATCCTAAGAATGCATATGTTAATACAATCGAACATATTGATGCAGAAGTTGGCCGAATCCTTCGCACACTCGATGAACTTAAAATAGCGAAAAAAACCTATGTTATATACACCACGGACAATGGACCTTGGCTGTCTTTCCGCCACCATGGAGGTTCTGCTGGTCCTTTACGTGATGGAAAAGGTACCACTTTTGAAGGTGGGCAAAGAGTTCCATTTGTTATTCGTGGCCCTGGTATACCCAAGGGCTCGATTACAACAGACCTACTGGGTACGATTGATCTACTTCCGACTTTTGCATCTATGGTTGGACAAAAATTAACCTCAGAAAATAAGATTGATGGTTTAGATGCCAAAGGTTTGCTCATGGGGACGGAAAAATCTCCCAGAAACGAATTCCTTTATTATACCTCAAGAGGTGAGATTGAAGGAATTCGACAGGGGAAATGGAAGTTCCTGAAAAAAATGAAGAGAAAAAAACAAAAAATGGTGGAGGAGAAGATGCTTTTTGATCTCATTACTGATCTAGGAGAAAGTAAGAATCTGGTGAGTGAAAATCCTAAAATGGTCCAAAAACTAAACGATCGTATGATTGAACTTGATCAAGAAATCACTGCCAATGCACGAAGTCCATGGCTGATGGAATAGATATATTTTCTATCTAAGAATAGTAACCGCTTTTTCGGTCGCTTTGGTAAATCGAAGTACTTCTTCAACCGTGTTGTAGAATGCAAAAGATGCCCGTGCGGTAGCTTCAGTACCCAGTTTTTCCATCAATGGCTGGCAACAATGATGTCCCGTTCTAGTGGCCACACCCTCAGCGTCGAGGATCGAGGCCAAGTCATGAGGATGGACTGATTCAATAGAAAAGGACAAAACGGCCGCTTTGTCCAAAGTCGTCCCATGTTCTTGAAAACCATTGATTTTCAAAAGCTCTTCGCGGGCAGATTTCAATAAATTCATTTCGTGCTCATGAATCTCTCGCATATCAAACTGGGAAAGGAATTGGATTGCTTCACCCAGTCCAATTGCTCCAGCCACATTGGGGGTACCCGCCTCAAACCTTTGGGGAGATGGAGCAAAAGTAGTACCTTTAAAACTGACTTGATCGATCATATCTCCACCACCCTGATAAGGGGGTAAATCCTCTAGATGCTTTGCTTTCCCATAAGCAACGCCAATGCCCATAGGCCCGAAAACTTTGTGTCCCGAAAATACAAAGAAATCACAATCTAAATCCTTTAGATTAGGCCTTTCATGAGGGATACTTTGAGCACCATCAATAACCACCAAGGTTCCATTTTCATGGGCTTTTGAAGTGATTTCTTTGATTGGATTTACGGTTCCCAAGGTATTTGAAATAGAACAAAGGGATAGAATTTTCGAGTTTTCTAAGAGGAGAAGTTCTTCAAGCCTTTCCATATCCAAGCTTCCATCCGGGAGAATGGAGACAACTTCGATCTTAGCACCCAATTGCTCACAGATCATTTGCCAGGGAACAATATTCGCGTGGTGTTCCATATCCGATAGGATAACAATATCCCCTGCACTTAATTTCGCCTGCCCAAGGCAATGAGCAATTAAATTTAATCCTTCTGTAGCACCACGGACGAATATGATTTCATCCGGATGAACAGATAAGTAATTCGCGATGTCTTGCCTTGAATCCGCGTATAATTTCTCAGCATCCTCTGCGAGTTCATAAATGCCGCGATGAACATTCGAGTTGAAATTCTGATAATACTTTGAAATGGAATCAATCACACAATGTGGTTTCTGCGAAGAAGCTGCATTGTCTAAATAAGCAATAGGTTTACCACGATTACTTCTTTGCAAAATCGGAAACTCCGATCGAATTTCATCAATTTGAAATCTTCTCTTCATCCGTTGTTTAATGAGATTAAAAGCATATAGACTTATACTACCAGCAATCTCTGTTCAGAACAACTCAAGAGAAAATTCCGGATACCGTATAGAACAGGTGGGAAAAGGAAGAATCTAAAATATAATTTTAGCGTCAGGGAGAGATTCCCTTAGTTTTTTGACTCCAGATTCAGTAACTTGTGAATTCCATAGATAAATTTCATTCAGTGACTTCATCGAAGCCAAAGTAGTGATACTTTTATCGGTCACTTGAGTACCCGAAAGATTGATGTACTGAAGGAATTGTAATTTGGTAAGTGGTTTTAAACCATTATCCGTAATTTTAGTATTTCTAAGACTAATCCAATTGAGGTTAGGATAACTACCAGCAAGGGTCATGGAGCGGTCTGTAATTTTGGTTCTGGAGACATCCAAATGGGAAATATTATTCTTTATGCCACTAAAAGCACCCATATTCTCATCCTTAACTTCGCTGGCAAAGGACGAGAACTCCGCACGAACCAATGAACTATTTTCTGCTAGTTGACGAACCAGTGCCCCCGTTTTCTCGGCTGCCAGAAGGGAAGACCTAGAGGGAGTTGAAGCCCGTTTGGCGAGTTGATCAAGTATGGAGGTTTTGTTATCAATGGTAGCTACCACAGTCTCGACTTTTTTGACCTTTGGAGGAGCGTTGGGATCCGCAGCTTCCGCCGCAGGTTGTTCGGATGCACCTTCCAAAATCCATCTCTTAATCATGGTAATTTCATCTTCTGAAAGCGGACCACCTTTGGGTGGCATAATTTCCGGGTCATCATCTGCAAGAGTAATAACTCGATGAAGTGTGCTGTCGGTATGGTCCCCGGGAGTGACAATATGACCGTCCAAATTCCCTTTTAAAACCCATTCATGAGTATCTAATCGCAAGCCTGCACGAGGCTTGATTGTTCTGCCGGCTTTTACAAATGGGGCACCGTGGCATTCCATACACTTTTGTTCGAAAAGGGGAAGGATGTGGTTGTGGAAACTAACCGGTTCGTCTGGAGCAGGTATACCTCCTTTGGTTGCAGAGACTCCACCTTTGGAGGGTTTTGCTCCTTCCATAATCCATCTTTTAATGATGTCGATTTGATCTTCATCCATGGGACCGCCTTTGGGTGGCATAAACAAATCATCATCTTCTGGCAGGTTAAGCACGGAGTAAAGACGGCTTTTCTCAAGATCATTTGCCACCACCACTGGGCCATCTAAGTTGCCCTTCATAACTTGGGCAAAGGTGTCAAATCGTAAGCTCGCCTTTGGATTAACTAATCTACCTGACCTATCAAAAGGAGCATGATGGCAACTATTACAGTTCTCCTTAAGAAGGGGTAAAACATGCCGGTCGAAATCAATAGCTTCGCCCGGTTTCGGCTTTGCACCCACCGCTTTTGCGAGTGCCTCTTCAGGACTTACGCCAAGAGGTACAGGAATGTGGCCAAAAAAGGAACCGGGACGAAAAGTTACCTTCTTGGGAGGGGAGGGCTTATGAACTATCTCCATATCTTGTTCATCAACAATTTCAGAGGATGCAGGAGAAGAAGATGCAGTAACTACTTTGTCCGTGGGTTTCTCGGTTGCACCTTCCAGAATCCAGTTTCTTAGCAAATTTATTTGATCTTTACTTAATGGATCTCCTTTGGGAGGCATGATCATGTCATCATCTGAAGGCAAAGTGACAACTTCCATAAGGATGCTTCCTTTATCATCGCCAGGAACAATGACCGGATCGTCTCCAAAACCTTTCATTAGCCATTCGTAGCTATCAAACCTTAGCCCTGCTTTGGGTTTCATAGTCCTTCCATTCTTTTCGTAAGGTGCCTTATGGCACTCATTGCAACGAGCCTCAAGAATGGGCATAATTTCCGTATGAAAATCAACCCCTTTAGATATTACCTTGCTGATCACACCAGAGGGAGCTGCCATTTGCGAAGGCGGTGGAGGGATTGAGGATGGTCTACCCTTGGGTATCTTATTAGCATGAGCAGCTCGGATCAGATAAGTTTGATCCTCGACTGATAATGCTTTCAAGGGAACCTGTACAAGTTTTCCAGACCTGTCAGCAAGGATGAAGGTTTGCCCCTCATAGCCAACCGCCCGTCCTTCCAAAGACTGACCTGTAGGTGTTTTGAATACTCTGAAAGGTTCACTAGCACAGGCAAGTGAAGTGAAAATGATTAAGGAACAGAATAAAAAGAAGTTTTTCTTAATCATTAATCATCTCGCAAAGTTCTAGGCGATTACGTCGAAGAGAGGTTCGCCGTTGTGTGCTATTGTAAAAGGACGTCCTGAAGGTGAATATTGAACATCTTTCAAAGGTAATCCAAGAAGGTAAGCGATAGAAGCATTCAAATCTTCTGGTTTGATCGGTTTACCAGCGATTGGAGAGCGACCAATTTTGTCCACTTCGCCATAGGTTGTTCCTCCCTTAACACCGCCACCTGCCATGAATGCTGTAAAGCAGTAGGGCCAGTGGTCACGACCATCACGACCATTAATGTTTGGAGTACGACCAAATTCTGAGGTTAGTACAACGAGGGTTTCTTTTAATAGACCTCTCATCTCAAGATCAATAAGCAAGGCACTTAATGCTTTATCAATATCAGCACAATTATTGGCCACGGCTTCAAAGTTGTTGTCGTGTGTATCCCAACCGCCACGGGAAACTTCAACATAACGAACTTTATTTTCAATAAGACGACGTGCTAACAGACATCCCTGTCCAAAATTAGTGGTACCATAAAGTTCATGCATGGCTTCAGGCTCCTGTGTGATGTCAAAAGCATTCAAGTCTTCACTGTTCATTAACTTGACCGCATCTTGGTATAATTTGGAATAAGCCCTTACTTGCTTTTGGTTGTATTGAGCAGTAAAGTTAACATTCATTTTTTCGGCCATGGAAATCCGGCTACCAAATTTTTCATGGTCTAGATAGTCAGCCATAGTGCTGTTAGCGAGACCTTCCTTCGGATTACCAATGGGCAATGCTCCGTGCTCTGCTTCCAGGAATCCGGCACTGCCTCTTCCACCACCAATTTTAACATTTCTCGGGATGGTTCGGTTAATCGGACCAGAAAGTTTTGAAACCCAGCTTCCAAAAGTCGGGTGAACAATGGTGCCTCGTTTTAAATAGCTGGTGTGCATCAAGTAACTTGCCTGCTCGTGGGCACCTTGGCTAGTCACCATCGTCTTGATGATGGCCGAATTATGCATGTGTTTAGCGGTGAGGGGAAGATTCTCAGAGAGTAATACGCCATCAGCGCTTGTTGGGATGGTTTTTACATCACCCATGATCTCAGGATTGTTGACCTGAGGTCCGAAAGTGTCCAAATGGGACATAGCACCGGACATATTGAGATAAATAACATGGCGGGCAGTAGCTGGCCTAGCACCGGGAGTGAGAGCCTTTACGCTATTGTGAATGTATGAACCCGCCATAGGCATCAATCCTACTCCTAGGCATGCTTTGGCTGCATTAGCAATAAATTCTCTACGACCGAGTTCGTCAATTGAGTTGAGTGATGGATTCATGATATGACCTTGATTGTTTCTATGTTTAAATGAGTGGATTTCAAATTATTGGATGAAGAGGAACTCGTGACTATTAACCAGTACCCAGATGAGATCTTTTTCAGGGTTTTCGCTTGAACGAATTGCGTCCTTAAAATTCCGAAGTTCAGAACTGGAAGGTTCCCGGTTTAAAACAGCGAGAAATGCATTATTTATCTTCGAATCCACGGTTTTACCTTCTTTAACGAGATTAAGGATGCGAACTTTATCATTTTTGAGAAGATATTCTTCAACATAACCATTAAGGAGATTTAAAACTTGAGTAACAGAGGCTTGTTTGTGGCTATCTTCGATTTGATCCCGGGATGCAGACCCAAATTCTCGAATTAAATGACCACTTGGTGCTGGAGATCCTACTTCGGTTGCCCGGACCGAATTTCGATCCTTAACAAAATTCCCATAACCTTGAGTTGTAGCAGCGGACTTATTCGCAGTTGCAGGTGGTTGCATTTGTTGCTGCTTGAACTTGTTGACGCATGAACGGCAACAAAAAGCTACGGTTTCCCCCTCGTCGTTAAACGCAAGGAGGGAAGGATCAACTGGTCTGCCTGGCTTAATCGGACAGTCAGAGTTGATTGGGTTACCAAATTTTTGGGTGGCAGGCTTCGCGGCCGCAGTACTCGGAGGAGTGGGTTGGCTTGCCTTGAAACGATTTAAGCAAGAACGGCAACAAAAACCGATGGTTTCGCCTTTTTCATTAAGAGCCTTGAGACTGGGATCGATCGCTCGTCCTGGCTTGAGTGGGCAATCCGTATTGATGGGCTCCCCAAGTTTCGCTGCCATACCTTCATTTTTTTCAGGCATTTTGACTTCCGCACCGATTTGTAATCCTGCACGCTTCATGGCAATGGCGAATAGCTCTTCACCAGATAGCTCTAAATAATGCTCATAGTTTGAGTATTTATCATCTCTTTTGATTTGACGGGTATCTACATCGGGGTAGTTGAGAGTAACGAGAGAATCCCAGATTTGCTCTCCGGACATTCTTTCCATGAGAGGACCTTGGTAAAAATAAGGAATACTACCCCGTGTGGGTGCCTGTACATTGGGACCAGCAAGTACCCATTTTACATCAGGGGGCATGATTGTATCTTTAGCATCTCTTGCCATCAGATCAGGCTTGGGTGCTTGACGCTGGAATGCTTGGGTGTTGTACAAAATTCGCAAGAACTCTTGAAGGTCAAAATTGAGGGCAACCATGACTTTTTCCAAATGTAATTGTAAAGTACGATCTGTAGCCATGGTATCATCAAACATGTTATCCAGTGGTTCAATCAGAGCTAAACCGAATACTTCTTTCCACAAACGATTGACAATAACGGTTGTAAAGCGTGGATTTGACTCGGATGCTACCCAGTTGGCATAAGAGGAACGGGAGCCTGTAACTTCAAGATTCTCATCGAGTTCAGCTGCGAGGCCAAAAATCGTAGTAGCTGTAAGCTTTTGACTGGGTTTGGCGTTATCGTATTGATAATCGATAGGTAATCTTATCTCGCCTTTACCCATACTTGCCAAGCCGGTGGTAACAAGTTCCCGAATATCTCTGGAAGCGTTGCTTAGTCGCCGAGAGGCACCGTTATCATCCCCACGGGCAAGGCGTCTCTCTTCGTCTCTAGACAAGCGATTAAGAGCATTGATGTTGTCACTACCTCGCATCCTGATATTGCCCGCACCTTCGGTAAAGGCAGCCATTTCATAAAATTGTTTCTGAGTCCAACGATCAAAGGGGTGATCATGGCATTGGGCACACTCAAGGCTAGTTCCCAAGAAAATTCGAACCGTATTGGACATATTGTCTAATTGCATTCCGCGATCCCGAACAAAGTATCCAACCGCACCATTGCCTCTTTCCCACATAGCACCTGAAGATGAGAGCATTTCCTTGACCCATTCATCATAGGGTTTGTTGGTGGCAATAGATTCACGAATGTAGTCCATGTATGGTCTACCAGAAACCCGATTGCCTAAATTTTCTTTTGCACGAAGAATGTCAGCCCAAAGATGGAACCAATGGCTTACATACCCATGACTTCCGAGGAGTTTGTCAATGAGAGCGGATTTTTTCGAAGAACGGTCTCTATCCTCAAGGAATTCTTTGGTCTCTTCAAGAGTGGGGATACGACCAATTACTTTTAGATATGCTCTTCGAAGGAAAACCTCCTCGCTTGCGATCTTGTTTGGACGCAAGCCGTAAGAATTCAATTTTTTCTCAATCAAACTGTCGATAAACCTTGCATTAGCTTGCAGGACTGAGGGTGAGAGAGGACGCTGAAATTCTGGAAGTGCGTCATGATTCGGGGCGAAATTGTTTCGAACAAAGGCTTGATCGTCTTCCGTAAAAATATCCAAGCTTATTCGAAAAAGTTGGTTGTCTTTACTTCTTTTAAGCAAAATATCACCGTCTTCATAGAATTTTTGAACGGTTCCTTTAATTTTCTGGCCATTGTTAGAATGGAAATCACGTTCAGCGCTGCCAAACGCTGAAGAAAAAGTGAGTGCAAAAAGAGAAAAAAAAGAAAGAAGGAGTTTCATAAACTATAATCTGTGCGGTTGATCATGTTTTGGCAAGAGTTTTTCTTTTGTTGCGTAAAGTTTAGGCCTTGGTTCACATACATATTCCGAATGGTTTGAAAATCTTTCGTTTTAGTGAAAAAAAGGTAAAAAAATTCATAAATTTCAGGGGAAATTCCCCTAGAAGTTAGAAATAAAGCCCTCTATGGTAGCTTTTTTAGGGCCCGATACCATTCTGGTTTTAACGATCTATGAATAACAAATTAACTACTTAAAAGATAATCTTCTGTTTTCAAAAATGGGAGCGATTGTTTCTCATCTATAAACTAGTTGAAATCTAATATTTTATCATAATTCATTCTTAACCTTAAAGAAATACCCACAATTTTAATCCAAATCTTTGGCACAACGAAATCCGGTATGGTTGGTGGGCGATAAAGATTCGGAATGATTTCTGGCCGCGGGACGATATCTTAGGCAATAATCCCAGTGGCATAAATAAGATCCTCCTTTGGCCACATGCAGAAACATCAAATCATCAGTGCCAGGTCTCTTGGCTGGGCATGTCCCCGTGGACCTAAAGTGATCCAATTCTATTTGAGTAATTGCAGATTTTGGTCCTTTCGGGTTAGGGTGGGGATTCTTGAGGAAAGTGGTGTAGTATGAAGGATGAAAATAGTCACTGCACATTTCCCAGACATTACCCGCCATATCATAGAGTCCAAAGCCATTGGGTGGAAATGAGCCGACTGGTGAAGTGTAGTGGTATCCATCTTGAGCAGAATTTTTTGAAGGGAATTTACCTTGAAAGCAATTAGCCATCCATTCACCACCGGGTTTTGGTTCATTGCCCCAGCTGTACAAATTGTTTTTTAAACCTCCCCGGGCCGCAAGTTCCCACTCCGCTTCCGTTGGTAATCTTTTTCCTGCCCACTCCGCATAGGCTTTGGCATCATCTATATTGATGCATACCACTGGGTGGTCCATTAAATTATAGATCGATGAATTTGGACCAAATGGCTTTTTCCAACTTGCTCCTGCGGTGTAAGACCACCAGTCCCAAGGGTTATTTTCATCCCAAGGATTAATACTATCCGGTGGAGGAGAAAAAATAGTTGCCCCAGGTTCGAGTTGATTCTCCGGGGCATTGGGAAACAAGTTTTTATCGAGGGGTTTTTCAGCAAAAGTCACATATCCAGTTTCATCAATGAACTTTTTGAATTCAGCATTTGTGACCTCATACTTATCGATCCAAAAACCATGAACTTCAACTTCATGTGCTGGTCCTTCTTCTGGATATTTTTCTCCATTTCCAGCTCTTTTATCATTACCCCGGATATATTTCGTGGCAGGAATGAAGACCATTCCTTCTTTTTCAATTACTTTAGGAGTTGGTTCCGACTTAAGTATTTCCTGCTTTTCTTCCACCTCCGTGCAGCCGGAAAAAATCAAAATTACAAAAAATAGGGGAACCCAAAGCTTCATCACTGCACCTAAGCAATATCTCAAAACATGGTCAAATCGTATCCATTTAGATTCTTAAATTAAAATAGCTTTACTAATTCCCGGAATTTAAGAGAAAAAAGTGGAGCCACCTGTCGGATTCGAACCGACGACCGTTCGCTTACAAGGCGAGTGCTCTACCAACTGAGCTAAGGTGGCAAAAATGTACGCTTAAATTAATGGGCACAAAAAGGCAATCGGAGAATCTACACAGTAATTCTATTTTTCCTGACTCATTTCACAGGTGAATAATTTTTCAGCAGGAATATATTCAAGCAACATGGAACGGCAGCTATCCAATCTTTTTGTTTCGATTCCAGGTTCGTAGGAGACCGAGTTCTTATTTTTGCTTAGTTTCCCAGCGAAAAGATTTTCTTCCGGATA
>DBVA01000140.1:0-3061 GCA_002308735.1 Opitutia bacterium UBA1276
AATTTCGTCCAACTGTTCTAATTGGAAGGAGGCGGATTCGATCCTGCGATGCGTACTGCGTAAATCATCAAAGCGTTCCTGCAAAGCTAATAATTTAGTTTTGGAACCACCATCATCCAGCATATGTTCTCGGATAAACTGGGTAAGATCTTTTACATCTTTGATGCATACTGCCTGATTGAAAATGGACATGGGGGAACGCGTTCCCAAATCTGCATCCATAAACAACAGAGACTCAAATTTCTTATGATAGGCAGTAAAGGAGTCAAAGGTTATGAGGTTTCGCTCTTTGATAATTCTTCTCAAGTTATCAATGTCTCCAAGCTCATTAAAATCTTCTTCTATGCTGATTTTCCTTTTCTCAACAATATATATCTTATCGACCTTTCCGTTCGGCAAACACCAGAGAACTTGAGCAATACACACATCCGACTTATAGGCTTCATTATAAAAGTGAGCTACGAGTACAGTGTAAGACTCACCAGGTTTCCTCAGGGTTTCTTTTCTACCCTGGCCCGTAGTTACATCGTGAATTTCTGAGTAAGCTCCCAATACATAGTCTCGTTCATTTCTTTCGCGACTGCCAGCTTGGCTGCTTGCAACATTATAATTCCTTACCCGATTAGGAACCAAAAGCGTAAGCAAGGCATCCACAATCGTAGATTTCCCACTTCCGTTACGACCAGTGATCATACAGGTCCGTCCATCCGGTCGCATCGTATAAACTTTATTATGAAAAGTACCCCAATTTAATACTGACAACTCATGCAAGCGATAGCCTGCCGTTGACTTGTCAGGTGAGAATTCTAGTTCAAGCTGTGAATCAAACATCATCTTCTCCCATCTCCTCTTCTATCTCAGGCGACCTTCTGCGTATTTGATCCCTAACCTCGGCCAACTTATCAGGGGGTAATTTAGCTTTAATAATCCGTTCGACTCGGTACAAGCCTTCATCCTTGTCTCTTACTTTCTTAAGAATACCCCATTCTTCGAATTTTGTAATCATCCCTGATATTTGACGATGTACCTTTTTCTCGTCATGCATTTCAGGATAGAAAGGGATCATAATTTCCTGCAAATCCTGTGCCGAACGATAGAGATGGTCGCCCTCTTCCTGCTCTTGTTCAAAACGCATTAATTCTTCTCGTAAAATAACCATAAAAATTGTCTGGTGATATGATAGACGCGTACGCCGCAACACCCGAGGTAAGGGAGCCGAGGCAACATCTTCCCAATCTTCTAACTCCTCTTCACTTTCTTCAGTTTGTCTAACAAATGCGTAACCAGCCGCATCGTCCCTTGCGACCTCTAGGCCCATGTCAAAGAAATGGCTTTTAATACGATCCCACTCAGCTCCTAACCGGCCCCAGAGGTCTAAATCTTCTTGATAAATTGGGCCGTTGAGCAAACGAACGATCACATGGCGATAAGTAATGGCAGGGTTCATAAAATGTTACGTTGGAATATTACTTGTTCAACCTCGACAAATCGGGGTTGAGATGGACGGTTTAAATCAATTTTTATAATTTCATCATTCAATATGGAATGCCTACTGTCTTCCCCGGCAACCACACGGTAACAGACTACATCCACCACTCCCCTTTCAAGGGGAAACCTCTCCACCATCTCGGTTAAAGAAATCTTTTCCTCTTCTTCCAAAACATCTTCAACCCGTCGACGGAATTTTTTAAGATCCAAGGGTTCACCGACCGAATTTAAGATTTCGTTCATCCATACGCTATCATCTGATTTTGCTACGGTTAGGGGAGCAAAGGGTTCAACTGCTTTCGGTTCCCAAAAATCGGATTCCATTAAGCCAAAAAATTGGGGCCTAACATCGATTTCGAAATCCCAATCTTCTGGGGGTTGATGTCGAAGCAGAAATGCTTGCTTTCTAATACTTGACAGAGTCCTTCGAACCAGCTTGCCACCACCACCGGCATGATCCCCTACGACCTGCCTAAGTTTACGGGAAATTCGGCCATAGGCACCATGGGCTGAATTAGCTTCTCCAAACAAACGATCACTCAAACTCAAGAAAGTTTTATTAGGATCAAGCCCTCTTCTCCGAGCAATGTCGGCGGTTTGCTCAGCCAAGTTCCGAAATTGCCGAGCCAAAATTGGATTTGTCATCATGGAACGAAACCCGAAATAACTCTTCCCTTGATCACAAGAACGAAGTTCGTTGTCTGAATCCAGTACATGCTCAACGATATCTCCCTTCGAGGCATCTCCTTGTGCGTAGAGTTTGGAAATCTGGCGGGCATGATCCTTAAAAAACTCTTCGATGGCTCGAAAATCGGAGAGGAAATGCTCAACTAAATCAGATAAATCATACACTTGATCGCGGATGACATCTTCTCCAAAGATAGGAGCTTCTCCAGTATTTCGAATTCTTTGAATTTCATCCTCTATTTCGTCCCTTTTACGGGAAAGATCAAGAATTCGTGCTTCAGGATCGGCATTTACTCCATGGGATAAGCCTTCCATTTCAAGCAGGATTCTATTGAAACGAGATTCAGTTGTCGCATATCCACGTTGTTGCAATGAAAGCAAATCTTGAAGCCAACTAAGAGCTTTTTCAGAATGACGAGTTAAACGAAAGACATACTCTTCTTTATCCTCGTCGTAGGTCTTAGTCATATAACGATGTTCTTCATCACACCACTCTTCTAAATAATCTTGAGGTAATCTTTTGGGAGCATCGAAATCCTCAAGTTCTCGAACTTGCTCAATATGTTCCGCTAGGGTTGCCGCAAGTTCTTCTTCCGAAGCCTCTACAACCCCCCAGTTCTTGAAGGTTTTGAAGAAAAAACCGACTACAAAGTAGCCTAAGCGACCTCTCATTAGGCGCAAAGCTGGTGACTCATCAAATAGGTGAAGAAAATCTTCGTCCATCCATATTCCTCATGTTAAATGTTCGTTATCAATCTGACTTTACTTTATCTGCTGTCAAAGAGAAGTTATCAACAGAAGCCCAAACATGTGAAGAACATCAATTTCTACATAAAAAATTACGGTTAAAAGCTTTTCTACTGGGGGGTAATTAGGGCCTAAAAGA
>DBVA01000009.1:0-3100 GCA_002308735.1 Opitutia bacterium UBA1276
CCTTGAAGATCGTTTTCTTTGATCTTGTAATTGTGAATCAAATCGGCAATCAGTTTGTTGGTTGCATCGGTGGTGGTCCAAATCCCTTTGGTCAAGTGAGTATAATCTTCAACCGCAGTTAACATTTTAAGGGTATATTTTTTTCCTTTGGGTAGAATTTCTTCCCCAAGATCATTTTGTACCCCTTGGCAAGTCTTACCGTTGACAATATTAAAGAGCTTTTCAATCAATATGCCTTTCAACTCTTCAAATTTGACTTCGAACTTTTCTTCTAAGACTTCAAGTTCTTGCTTGTCTTGATTTCTTTTTCTCTTGTCCTTAACCGAGCGGGTAAACAATTTCTTGTCGATAACTACACCTCTGAGGGATGGTGGTGCTTTGAGTGAAGCATCTTTTACATCTCCAGCCTTGTCTCCGAAAATAGCGCGTAAAAGCTTTTCTTCAGGAGAGGGATCGGACTCCCCTTTGGGAGTGATTTTTCCAATCAAAATATCTCCAGGATTCACCTCTGCACCTATACGGATCATTCCGTTTTCGTCCAAATCTTTGGTAGCTTCCTCGCTGATATTTGGAATATCATCGGTCAATTCTTCTGTTCCGAGTTTAGTGTCTCGTACATCGATTGAATATTCGTCTATATGAATGGAAGTAAATATGTCTTGTCGAACAACACGCTCAGAGATTACGATGGCATCCTCAAAGTTGTATCCTTTCCATGGCATAAAGGCCACTTTCATATTTCTTCCCAAGGCCAACTCTCCACTTTGAGTGGCATAACCTTCAGACAGTACCTGACCTTTGGCAACCCGATCCCCTTTTTTCACAATGGGTTTTAGGTTGATACAAGTTCCTTGATTGGTTTTTCTAAATTTGATCAGATTATAAGTCTTGGTATCACCATCAAAGGTTACCAATTTCCTATCCTCTGTCATATCGTATTTGATGGTTACCTTGTTGGCATCAACATACTCTACCACTCCGTCTCCTTCTGCATTAATCAATACCCTAGAGTCAGAAGCAACTTGTCTTTCCAATCCAGTTCCAACAATGGGAGATTCTGGACGTAAAAGGGGAACTGCCTGACGCATCATATTAGATCCCATCAAAGCCCTGTTGGCATCATCGTGTTCCAAGAAAGGAATCAAAGAAGCCGAAATAGAAGCAATTTGGTTAGGTGCTACATCCGTATAGTTGATTTCGTCGGGGGTTACCACTGGGAAATCCGCTTGATCACGAGCAATTACCTTTTCAGAAGTGATTTTTCCAGCCTTATCAAAAGGAATATTCGCTTGGGCAATCAATTGATTTTCTTCTTCCTCTGCACTGAGGTAGATGGTGTTCTCCAAGTCGATCTTCCCATCATTTACTTTGCGATAAGGAGTTTCGATGAATCCTAAGTTGTTTACTTTGGCATATACTCCTAAAGAAGAAATCAATCCAATGTTTGGACCTTCGGGCGTTTCAATGGGACAAAGTCTCCCGTAGTGAGTATAGTGAACATCACGCACCTCAAATCCTGCTCGCTCTCTGGAGAGACCACCGGGACCCAGTGCTGATAATCTTCTTTTGTGAGTGATCTCAGCCAATGGATTGGTTTGATCCATAAACTGGGACAACTGATTCGTTCCGAAAAAAGTATTGATGACCGAGGAAAGTGTTTTGGCATTAATCAAGTCAATAGGTGTAAATACCTCATTGTCTCTAACATTCATTCGCTCACGAATCGTACGAGCCATTCTGGCCAATCCAACGCCAAACTGAGATGAAAGTTGTTCTCCAACAGTTCTTACCCTTCTGTTGGAAAGGTGATCGATATCATCGATTTCTGCTTTGGAATTGATCAACTCAATCAAGTACTTGACAATAGTAATGATATCAACTTTGGTCAAAACCTGCTTGTCCATCTCAACTTCGAGGTTGAGTTTTATGTTCATTCGGTAACGCCCTACTTCGCCTAGATTGTAACGCTGATCCGAAAAGAAGAGTTTGTCGATGATACCACGGGCGGTATCCTCATCTGGTGGTTCAGCATTCCTCAACTGACGATAGATGTGTTCTACCGCTTCTTTTTCTGAGTTGGTAGGATCTTTTTGCAGTGTATTGTGAATGATAGCATAATCGGCCATATGGGCATCTTCCTTGTGCAATAGTATGGTTTTTACGTCTGCTTCAAGGATCATTTCGATATGCTCTTTTTCCAACAGAGTATCACGGTCGATGATGATTTCATTTCGTTCGATGGAAATCACCTCTCCTGTGTCCTCATCCACAAAATCCTCGTGCCATGTTTTTAAAACACGGGCAGCGAGCTTGCGGTTTAGGACTTTCTTCAATCCAGTTTTAGAGACTTTGATCTCTTCTGCCAGATCGAATATTTCTAAAATATCTTTATCACTTTCGTAACCAATGGCTCTAAAAAGGGTAGTTACGGGTAATTTTTTCTTTCTGTCAATATAAGCATACATGACACTGTTGATGTCAGTAGCAAATTCAATCCATGAACCTTTGAAAGGAATAACTCTTGCCGAGTAGAGTTTGGTTCCATTGGCATGGAAAGATTGTCCAAAAAAGACACCAGGAGAACGGTGCAATTGAGAAACTACAATACGCTCTGCCCCGTTGATTACGAATGTTCCACTTGGGGTCATATAGGGAATTGTCCCCAAAAATACATCTTGGACGATAGTTTCGAAATCCTCGTGTTCTGGATCTGTACAAAACAGTTTTAATCTTGCTTTGAGAGGGACGGAATAAGTCAAACCTCTTTCGATACATTCTTGAATAGAATAACGAGGTGGATCAACGAAATAGTCGATAAATTCAAGCACAAACTGATTTCGAGTATCCGTAATCGGAAAGTTTTCTTTGAACGTGTTGAAAAGACCTTCTTCGATTCTTTCGTCAGATTTGGTTTCCAACTGGAAAAAATCTTGGAAAGATTTGATTTGAATATCGAGGAAATCTGGGTAATTGGGTGAGTGCTTTGCGCCAGCAAAATTGACTCGAGTGGATTTTGTATTCGGCATCTACATTAATTTATTAGTATCCAACATTTGGGTTTAAAACCCGAGGGGCGTTATGAAACACAAAATGGTTTAGG
>DBVA01000191.1:0-990 GCA_002308735.1 Opitutia bacterium UBA1276
TCGTACGCATAACTTATGAAAGGGAGGGTAACCTTGTTTCTTCAGAAATAAAATTGGCCAGGAGATCCGGAGAATGAAAAAACTCTTATGGACTGTATCGTTAATAACTCTTCAAGTCTGGGCGTTGGAGGATGAAAACCAGTCGGAACTTCTTGGAAATGAATTTAGGCTTAACGGAACAACCACACAAATGGCCTTTGCTGATGCAAGGGACGAAGCACTTCAGACTACCGTTCGGTTGGAAAGAAACGGAAAGCTCATCGCACTGGGACTTTTAGTCGACCCAAGGGGACTTGTTCTGACCAAGGCGAGCTCGTGCATTGGTGCCCGCGAAGCTTCACTTGCCAATGGTGAAAGATACGCTCTTCGTATTCGCAAACGACATGAGCCCACCGATTTGGCACTTTATCAATTACTCGGAGAAGACGATAAATTTCCTTCAGTCCGTTGGAGTGATTTCACCGATTTGGAAAACGGCTCTTGGGTACTTGCCGCATTCCAGGAGCTCCAAGAAATTAGGGTTGGGGTGGCTAGTGGAAAAACCCGTCTAATTGAGAGGGAAGGTGGGGTCATGGGGGTCATCTTAGGTCCTGGCTCCAAGTCCCCTCGCGGGATACCGATTAGCGAAGTGGTTCCACAAGCAGCCGCGGATAAGGCTGGACTGCTTTCAGGAGACTTAATCACCAAAGTGGACGGGCGAAATGTTTCGAAAAATAACCAAATCGTTACCCTTATTAATGATAAGGACCCAGGAGATGTGGTGGTGTTATCCATTCTCCGAAAGGATGAAACCAAAGAGTTTAGGGTAACCCTTGGGCACCGTTCGGTCACCTTCGAGCTGTTCAACAGAAATATGCAAATGAGTGGACCGGTGTCCAAGCGAAAGGATAATTTTCCCATGATCTTCCAGCATGACCTGCCCCTTCCCAAGGAGGCCATGGGCGGTCCGGTATTTGACCTAAACGGAAAGTGTCTTGGCATCAACATTGC
>DBVA01000191.1:1381-3503 GCA_002308735.1 Opitutia bacterium UBA1276
CTGAATCCAATGTCATCCATCATTTCATAAGGCACTGCTGAATCCCTAGCAGCGGCTCTGCATTGAGTCCAAAAAGATCGGTAGCTTCCACCGCGTAAAACTCTATGTTTTCCATTTAGGTTACCCACAGGATCAAACAAATACTCTTCCTCTTCCTCTCCGTCTACTTTTGAATAACGTTTGGTAAAGTAATCGTAGCACCACTCTCGGACATTGCCATGCATATGATAAATCCCCCACCGGTTCATCGAAAATAGCTTGTATGAATACTTAGAAGGATCATTTCCATAAAGGTTGTTTTCTCTATTGCTTCCTGATGGCTTAGCCATATTTGCATCATCTGTGCTTAGAACATTTTTAAATTTTGCCTGATCTGCATCATTCATTTTAAAACCATGAACACCTGTATTGCCCGCTCGGCATACATACTCCCACTCGGCTTCGGTGGGAAGCCGGCAAACAAGTCCTTTGGGTAGAACGTTCATGATCTTCAGAAGTATGGTAAGCTCTTTACAGTAAGACATTGCACGGGTGTGAGAAACTTCTACAACCGGCAAACTAGGAGGTATCTTTTTACTTGTTTTCCAAACTAAAGCCCATTCTGCATTCGAAACTTCAAATTTTCCCATAAAGAAGTCGTTCGTAATCTTTGTGGTTATAATTTTTTCATTATTTAGATCAAGGGTGACATCATTAGTTTTCTCAATAGGGGCACGGCCCGGTTCGCTCAACGGGCTTCCCATCTCAAATTCTCCAGCTTTGATCAACCGATACCCCAAAGTTTCTAAATCCTTAATTTGCTTGTCCGAAAAATCTTCTTTTTTGGTTATGGGAATTAAGTAACTGGCATTGCCTTCACCATAAGATTTCTCTGTTTCCAACACTTCGGTGCATGAAGATAGGAGCAGAACACTGGTTGCTATGACCGCTATAATTGAAAAGTGCATCAAGGAGAATACTTTCAGAAGATTAAGTGGAGGCTTCTTTCAGGAAAAGCTTGATATAAAAAGTTGTTCCATCTCCCTGTCTGCTATCGAACCAAATTTGGCCACCATGGGATTTAACGATCACATTGTGTGCAATCGCCAAGCCTTGCCCAGTTCCCACTCCGACCTCTTTGGTGGTAAAGAAGGGTTCAAAAATTCTGTCTTGAACTTTTTTTGGAATTCCCCCCCCGTTGTCATTAATCATAACCACGACGCAATCCGCCTGAGGGTAATGTTTGGTTGAAACGACAATCAAACCTTTTTGTTCACCGTTGAACCGTTCCCTGATCGCATGAGCTCCATTTACGATTAGATTGAGAACTACCTGATTGATTTCACCAATGTTACAGGGAACCATCGGTAAGCTTTCATCCAAGTCCAAATCCAGTTCCGCATGATATTTCCATTCGTTAGTGGCGACTACAATGGTCGAACGAATGGCTTGGTTTAGCTCATTCGGTCTTTTGGCCGACGCTGCGTCCCTGTAAGCAAAATTCTTCATCGACTTTACGATGGTAGTAATCCTGGAAATCCCTTCCGCGGCCTGGGTGGCGGCTTCAGGAGCATTCTCTGCAAGGAAAGTAAGTTCCTTTTCATCTGGAGCCTCTTCTTTTCCCTGAATTTGGGCAATGAAACCATCCACCGCATCCTTGAGGAAAAGAATATTATCGTTGGCGAATTGGGAGGGCGAATTGATTTCATGGGCAATCCCCGAAGCTAACTGACCCACTGCCTCCATTTTCTGAGCATGTACGAGTTGTGTCTCCAACTCCCTTCTTTGTTGAATTTCTTTCTGCAATTGATTGGTTTTATTCTGCAAGGATGAAGTTCTTGCCTTGACCGTCTCCTCCAATCCAATCACAAGACCCTGTAATCTTCTTGTCAAAGAGCGAATCTCAAAAGGGCCCATTTCCACCATGGTAAAGGGCATGTTTAAATCCAGGGAATTAGTCGCAGCCTGTTCAAGTTTTCGGATTGGATTCGCTAAGGTCTTATAGGTACTGAACGAAACGAATGCAATAATTGACAAAAATGCAAAGGCTAAGAGCCCTAAAATGAGCATGCTGTTGGCTTTTTCTTCCTCCAATTCATCAACCTGTATTTTTAAGTCCAACTCCTGCTCAAGTTTGATCTTC
>DBVA01000191.1:3861-5206 GCA_002308735.1 Opitutia bacterium UBA1276
CCTGAAGTCAGCATGTAATTTTTGCATTTTGGACTGCATGATTGTATACACTTTCCCCTCCGCATCCTTTGGTTTCAGCTTGTGCTGCTTGAGAAAATTTTCTCTCGCCTGAGGAATTTCTTTACTTTTCTCCAAGAGAAAATTCTTTTGATTAGGAAGAAAATTATTGGAAAATCTATTTACCCGATTGAATTCGCTGGTATGATTAGTAAAGGTAAGTATCTCTATTTGCTTTTCAAAGAGTTCATTCAAAGACTTTTCTAGTTTCAAAATTCTAGTCTTAAAAGATCCATCAGCAAGGTAAGCGAGCAAAGTTGAACCATCGGACAACTTTATTTTTTTTACATGTTCATAATACTCCCTGTCTTCAACAAATGCATCGGCGTAATGGTTATACGACTCTTTAATAAGAGCCATTTCATCACCCATGAGGGCCTGATTTACTCTAAACCTTTGGGACTCCATTCTGAGAAAAAGTTCCTTGGTCATTTGAGTAAAAGTATGAGATCGCTCAAAAATTTTCTGATTCCTAAAATCGATTAGATTTTTATTGAGGGCATCGCTACTGGTTCTGTAATGGTTAATCGTGAGAAATGCCATTAGGCTAAGAACCAAAGCTCCTCCAAATCCGGAACAAACCAAAATGAGGAGATGTGTTCTTACCTTCAAGCTGAGAACTCCGGATTCTTCAGATTAGGCGTCAACAGGTATGGTAACCTGAATTTTTTTAGGAAATGGACTCTCCAAATAACAGGAATTATAATTTCGAATAACCTTAAGCAATTGACGGTCCACATCCGCCCCAGACGAGGCCACCAAAAAACCATCCTCGTCGAGCCTTAGATCTTGGGCAAGTCTCATGCCCACATCAAGTTCTTTGATGGTCAGTTCTTCAAGCTTATAAGTTTGTTCAGTAACGACTAGAATTTCCGATAAGCATTCACAAACCTTAGGGTCGTAATCATGCCCTCTGCTGAGCAAGGTTTGGACGATTATGCTTCTTGCGTGGCCTTGTTCCTCATAAAAGTCAAAATCCAAGGCCACCTTGAGAATCGAAGCCGCAAGCCGCAAACCCTCAGGGTCATCCTCCTCGAAGCGGTGTTGGATATCAATCTTGTTTAAGATTTCTCCCACTTCCTCCAATCCGGGAATCTTATCAATTATGCTGGCAGTCTCTTCAGGTAATCGTTTTACGATTTCTTTAACTTCCGTTTCCAACTTTCGTTTGTGATAAACATCTTCGGATACGGCTTCTGGCAATGAAATGTAGGCTAATTGAGAGAAAACTGCTGCAACATCGACCCTCCAGGAGTTGGCGACATTCATCATGGAGGCAAGTTCATTT
>DBVA01000069.1:0-2989 GCA_002308735.1 Opitutia bacterium UBA1276
GGACCGCAACCAACCGCAAAAAAAGCAAACGAAAATGCAAGTACAGCACCTCGCAAGAAAGAAATGTTTCTCACCTTCATAGAATGTTCCATACCCTCTCTTGGCATTGTTGCGCAATATCTTTTTTTAGTAATCGATAATTTTAAGCCAAGACCGATTGGATTAGTTAGCAGTTATCTTTTCAAGTGCCTGATAACTTCGAGCAATCATTTCCCTAGGGTCATCCAGTAAGTTGGCAGAAGCCAAGGCGTTATCAAGCAATTGATTGGCAACCAACTTCGCCGTAGGTTCATCTTTATCTTTGAGTTCAGAAAGACCCCGGATGATTGAATTCTTGGGATTAATCTGGAGCTTAACCGATGGCGTTGGCATTCCTGGCATTCCCCCTTCCGGACCTTGCATCATTTTCATAACCCGACGGGCAGATGCTCCACCCATGGCATCTCCGCCAACGATACAGACAGGACTTTCAATAAGTCGATCTCCAGTCTCCACGTCAGAAACCTTATCATCCAGGGATTCCTTCAACCATTTGCATAGGGCTTTGATGTCTTTTTTACCAAGGGATTCACCTTCCTCTTCTTGATCGATTTTTTCAAGTTTCACCTCATCGGAATCAGCCGAAAGAATTTTCTTCTCTTTGTATTCCCGAATGGTCTGCATCACATATTCGTCAACGGGTTCAGTGCAAAGCAGTACTTCTAGACCACGAGCTTTCAACGCTTCTAAGTACGGGCCTGCCTCAATAGATTCTCTACTTTTGCCAAATAAAAATAGGATTTCTTCCTGATCGCTTGCCATGCGGTCCATGTAGTTATCCAATCCAGTTAACTTGCCAGCGTCCAAAGCAGTAGACTCAAATCGAAGGAGTTTGGCCAAGTCTTCTTTGTAGGTAAAATCAGTGGCTGCTCCTTCCTTGATCAGAACGCCAAACTCATTCCAAAATGCAAGGTATGTTTCTTCCTCCTTTTGAGATTGTTCATTCAAAAATCGAAGAAATCGCTTGGTCAGTACTTGGTTAAGTTTTTTCAATAATTCGCTGTCCTGCATCGTTTCCCTGGAGACATTGAGCGGGAGGTCGGAACTATCAACCACCCCTTTCAAAAAGCGCAACCATTCCGGAAATAGGCCCTTGGGTTCCTCTTCAATTAATACTTTTCGGCAGTGAAGTGCGACTTTATTTTCATTTCGAAAGAGCCCCATCTTTTCCATATTTCTCTTGGGGACGAACAGAAGGGAGTTGATCTCCAAAGGGGCATCCGCACTAAAGTGCATCCGCATGAGAGGTGCTTCGTAGTCATTACTCTGAAACTTGTAAAACTCTTCATATTCCTCATCGGTTATGTCTTTTTTAGAACGCATCCAAATGGCATCGACCGTGTTCACTTTTTCACCATTTAGGGAAACTGGAAACTGAACAAACGCGGAGTACTTCTTGATGATTTCCTTAATTCTATCCTCCTTGGCAAACTCAGAAAAATCATCTTTTAAACTAATAATAATTTTGGCACCTCTTCTTTGCCCCTCGGCTTCTTCAATTTGATAAGTTCCGCTGCCATCACTTTCCCAACAGTATCCAGATGCTTCTTTTTTCCAGTTTTTGGTGAAAACCTGAACTTTATCAGCGACCATAAAAACGCTGTAAAATCCGACTCCAAACTTACCAATAAGAGCATCATTCTTTTCTCCGTCTGATTTTAGGGCCTCAAGAAAGTCTTTTGATCCAGAGTGGGCAATGGTACCAAGATTTTGGACCAGTTCTTCCTCATCCATTCCGATGCCAAAATCTTGAATGATTAATTGATTTTTGGTGTCATCCGTGGATACATTAATTTCCAGTTCCAAATTATCATCACCCACTTCTTTCTCGGTAAGCTGGAGACGCCTTAATTTTTCGAGGGCATCTGAGGCATTTGAAACGAGTTCTCTAACAAAGATTTCTTTATCTTTGTAGAGAGAATTTACTACGATATCGAGAACTTGTTTAGTCTCGGCTTGGAATTCATGTGAAGAAGGTTTGGTCGTCATAATTCAATAAAAAAGCTATTCATGGTATGTAGTTACAGGTGGTCTTCAAGCACCAACTTTTTTCAAAGCGATAAAATTGAATCTTATTTCAAAGATTTAAATTTCTTTCTGAAATGTTCGTAGGCCTCGTTTATTTCCTTGGCTTTTTTCTCAGCAACCTCACGAATTTCTGGACCCATTGCCCCAACTCGGTCTGGATGATACTGGGCAATTTTCTTACGGTAAGAAGCTTTTATTTTTTCGGAATCCTGTAAATCTTCAATTTCCAGAATTTTTCCAAACCGTAAATCTTCGAGGCTCGTAAAATCTATTTTTTCTTTCTTTTTCTTTTCATCCGTCTCTTTTTTTACCTCTTTCTCTTCACCCTGACTGGCTTTTGTTTTTTCCTTCTTTTCTCGTTTGGAAACCGGCGGTTTTTCTTTTTGCCGAGTTTTTGGTCTTGGTGAGCTTGGAGTTTGCAAAGACAAGAGAAAGTCTAGTTTCCAAATCATCCACCAACTTGCTAAAAAGGTGACCGCCCAGGAAAACTTAAGGAAAATTTCAGATAATTTGTTGGGAGACCATCCTGTTAAACTTCGGAAATAAGAGGAATCATGATAGAGTCTGAAAAAGGATGCACTCGCATATTCCGCAAGGATTACCGAGAGGATAATGCCAAGGCCCAAACCGTAGAGAATTCTCTTTCCAGACGACTTTGGGTTCAACATCGTTTAAAACCTGCCAGAACAAAGTTGAAAAAGAAATAAAATGATCCCCCCAAGAACAATAGCCAACCATTTTCTACTTCGTTTCATTGTGGGAAACAAAAAGATGAGGTCCATGAACTTTTCATTGCCTTTAGTATTCGGGTTTTCAAAATGGGCGAATGGATGAATGGTGGTAGGGGTCGGATTCGAACCGACGAACGCACGAAGCGGGCGGATTTACAGTCCGCATCCTTTAGCCACTTGGATACCCTACC
>DBVA01000098.1:0-161 GCA_002308735.1 Opitutia bacterium UBA1276
GCATTTCCCCGTTGCTGGATCTCCCTTACTTTTTCTTGGGCGTAACTCGCATATTGTCCGACATCACAAGGCTTATCGACTGGATAAAGATTGATACCATGATGAGAAACTCTCTTTTGTTCCTTCAGGCTTGGCTTGGCCGAGCCTATGTCCATCCCACG
>DBVA01000098.1:447-689 GCA_002308735.1 Opitutia bacterium UBA1276
GGCCGAGCCTATGTCCATCCCACGATAAATGGATATCGAATCACAGGACAGAATTTCCGCATGGTTTGCTTCCGCCCACTCAAGTGCTATTTTCGTTTTCCCGACTGCGGTAACCCCGGCAATGAAATAAAGAGTGGGAGATGATCCGTTCATTGCAAAACCTCCTATTAGGGAGATTAGGCTAATCCCGAAGTCAACAAACGAGCACGCTCTCCAATCTTTTGGACAATGAGAGAAGAATT
>DBVA01000098.1:995-1189 GCA_002308735.1 Opitutia bacterium UBA1276
CCCAAGTTCTCAGAAATACAATTGACTAAAGCACTCCCCACAACAACCCCGTCCGAGCAGGAGGCAACTTCCCGAACTTGTTCCGGGCTCGAGATCCCAAAGCCGACCACCACCGGCAAGTCAGAATGCTCACGAATCGCGGATACCCGCTGATCTAAATCACTGGCTAAATCATCTCTCGCCCCGGTTACTCC
>DBVA01000098.1:1472-7694 GCA_002308735.1 Opitutia bacterium UBA1276
TCATCTCTCGCCCCGGTTACTCCCTCTCTTGAAACATAATAAATGAAACCACCGGCTTGCTCGACCACCTTCGGAATTCGAGACTCTGGAGTAGTAGGAGCAATAATGAAAATATTTTTAATTTTAAATTTTTGAGAAACTTCCACAAGCTCCTTGGATTCTTCAGGAGGAAGGTCAAGGGTGAGAAAGCCATCCACACCCACATCTTTTGCTTTGCTTACATAATCCTCAACCCCTTGCGAGAAAATCAAATTATAATAAGTGTAGAAAACGATCGGAACCTCGGAAAACTTTCGAATTTCTCCAACCAATCTCAGTACATCTTCACCTTTGCAGCCTGACTCCAAGGCTCTTTGAGCCGCTAATTGATTGGTTAGGCCATCCGCGAGTGGGTCCGAGAAAGGAACCCCAAGCTCCAGAAGATCCACGCCGTTTTCGATTAAGGTACGGCAGATTTCAAGCGAGGTGTCGAAATCAGGATCACATGCACACACATAGCCTATGAAAGCAGCTCGGTTGGCATCCTTGCATTTGGAAAAAAGTTGGGTGATTCGGTCTGTAGTCTCCATAAAGTCAAAAAGAGTTGAATAATCTCGTATCCTCCCTGTATTTGGCAATGGTAAAGAAAGGCTTATTATCCAATTTATTTTGTCCATATTCTACCGCATTTTTTTTCCTATCATCGCAATTGTGCTTTCTCCCTACTACTTGAGAAGAATGCTTCGGCGTGGTGGATACGGAAATAAAATCGCTTACCGTTTGGGCAGATGGCCTGAATTGGGTCCGAAAAAAAGTGGGGCCAAAAGAATTTGGATACAAGCGGTTAGCGTAGGGGAAGTGTCTTCCATATCCAAACTTTTAAATTCTTTATCGGAGGAGAAAAATATTGAAATCGTTCTCTCCGGAACTACCAGTACGGGTTTGAATTTCGCGGAGTCAAAATTTGGTCATTTACTGGCTGCCTATGGTCCTTTTCCTCTGGATTGGGTTCTCTTTTCCAGCCAAGCATGGAAAAAGATTGATCCAGACTTAGTGGTAATGGTTGATAGTGAATTGTGGCCCGAACATTTTCAACAGGCCCGAAATAGAGGGATTCCAATATTCATCATCAATGCCCGGTTATCCGATCGGACTTTTTCCAGGCTGATTAAATTAAAAGGCTTCCATTCCCTCCTGTTTCCGGAAAATCTAACCGTGGTAACTGCATCCGAGAGACAATACGCAAGATGGCAGGTATTGGGACTTTCTGATAAAGAAATTTATACTTCCGGAAATCTTAAAATTGATTCGGTCGACCGGAATCGTTTTACAAGCTCCAAGCGAAATCAACTGATTGATGAATTTGGATTTCAAGAAAGCTCGATCGTTTTAGCTGGAATCTCAACTTGGAAGGGCGAAGAAAAACTACTCATTGAAATTGTACAGACCTTGCGTCTGGAGAACCTCGACATCAGGCTTTTACTCGTTCCGAGGCACGCAGAGAGAAGAGAAGAAGTAATGGGCACCCTGCGAACTTGTGAACTCCCCTTTCAAGTAAGAACCAGAGACAAAATTGCCAAGGAGGGAAATGTGGTTTACCTCGCGGATACAACCGGAGAACTCGCAAGCCTGGTAGGTGTTGCTGATTTTGGCTTCATGGGCAAGACCCTACCCCCAAATAAAGGCGGACAAAACCCAATCGAGCCGATTGCTTTAGGCATCCCCTTAGTGGTTGGACCAAATTATCAGAATTTCCATGAAACTTGTACCGATATGTTTTTACATGGAGCCGCCATTAAGGCCCAAGATCGCAGCGAAGTGGTCAAGCAACTTCTTCAACTTGCAAAAAGTGAAAACAAGAGAAAAGAATTAAAGCTCGCCTGTGCGGAGTGGATGGAAAAGCAGGGCTCTCCCTCTGCATTTACCCTGGAAGTCATTAAGAAAAAACTGGAAATTTAAAAAAGTTTCCCCCCTATATTTTCATTCACCCATTGACCCGTAAAGCGATTTCCCTTATTGAGACTGGGTATCAATAAGAACATTTTCCTTATGACAAATTCAAAATATCCCATCTTCATCTCAAGCCTGCGCCTTTTATTTCTAGTTTTTTCTTTATGCGTCTTTTCTTGCGGTGATCCTGATACCGATCTCCCAGTGGAGGAAAATAATTCCGAACTTAGCCTGAAGAAAGTAGTCATTGCCCTCAAGGCAAACAAGCAACCTGCAAGTATGCTCGTTGAAAAACAAGATCTTGAGGCTTATCTTTCTGCGGAATTACAACGACCCGTGGAGGTAATGATTCCAAGCGATTCCAGTGTAGTGGTTGAATCCTTCCGCAACGGAACTTTGGACCTGGGATATTTAAGCTCCACGGATGCGGCTAGAAACCTGAGTCAAGAGACGGCGGACATCCTCCTGGTTCACTTAAAAAACGGACAATCCCACTACCAAAGTATCTGGCTTTCTAAAAAGAATAAGGAGTATAAATCCATAGAAGAGCTGAAAGGTAAACCCGTTGCCTTTGCCAGCCGATCCAGCACATCTGGTTATTTAATCCCGACTTGGGACATGATGAAAAAAGGCTTAATCGGATCCCAAAAGTCTCTGACCGACTTTTTCTCCCTAACCCTATACGGGACTGGATATGTTTCGGCCGTAGAAAAAGTATTGAGTGGAGAAGTGGAAGCGGCCGCGGTTAGCGACTATGTTTTCAAGGGAAATAATCAATACTTGGACGATGCCCAGAAAGCTCAACTTCGAATTGTCCAGGAACAGGGCCCCGTACCTGCCCACACCCTTTGCGCCAGGTCTACCCTTTCCCAAAGTGATCGGAAAATTCTCCAGGATGCCCTGTTGTCCATGAACCAAGGAAATCCGGAACTTAGGGATCGTATATTCAACGGCGAGCTCATAGTTGTAGACCAGGACAAGCATCTAGAAGTAACCCGTGAAGCCTTAGCATTCCAAAAGAAGTTAAAACCATAAACCTTCAAACTTGAAGCCCCAAGAAAGCTGTTTACTCGAAGTAAGAGATCTTCATCTTCGCATCGAAGATCGCTGGCTTGCGCGCGACCTTTCCTTCTCTCTTTCGAAAGGAGAATTCATCGGCATCATCGGAAGCTCAGGTTCGGGTAAAACCACTTTGCTTCGAGCGATCAATGGAGAGACCAAGGCCGAATCCGGGAACATTAAAATAGGGGCCGAATCCAAGCTCCCCGTTGGCATGATCCACCAGGACCTTGAATTAGCCGAGGGGTCGACAGCTTTGAATAACGCACTTAGTGGTTCCCTGTTGAGACATGTATGGACGGATACTCTTTTTGGCTTTCCCAAAGAAGAAAAAGAAAAAGCCTTCGAACTGCTAGACACACTTGGTCTTTCCAGAAAAGTCAACCAGTGGACCTCGACCCTATCTAGGGGAGAACGCCAAAGGCTAGCGATTGTACGTACCCTTCTGGCCGAGCCTTTAATTCTTCTGGCCGATGAACCCGTGGCCAGCCTCGATTCCGATTGGTCCATAAAAACCCTTGATTTACTTAAGGATTTCGCAAAGCAAAAACAGGCTGGGGTCATTTGTTCCTTACATGATCCCAAACAAGTCGAAGAATTTTCCGATAAAGTCATTCGAATTGATTCCACGAACCCCGAACAGTGGAAAGTGGAAGAGCTCTCGTAACCTCGTCCCATGAAGAACGATACCAAAAATATTCCGTGGCACAGCCGGTTTGATCTTCCCAGTATAACCTTCATTCTCTTTTTACTCCTCGCCCTGGGTTCCCTTCCCGCATTGGAAGGCTCAGGCCGAAATCTGGACTACCTTGGAAACTTTCTCCGCTTCCTGGATCAATTCTTCCCGCCCGATTGGTCCATCCTTGGCCAGACCATGGAAGGGCTTTGGGAGACCATCCAGATTGCTGCAATCTCCACCTTGCTTGCATCCTTCATTTCCCTCTTTCTATCCCTTGCTGCCGCCCGAACCATCAGCCCGGCATGGTTGGTAATAATTACCCGGATGATATTAAATATGATTCGCACCATCCCCAGCCTGCTCTGGGCAATTCTTGCGGTTGTTCTGGTTGGATCGAATTCACTGGCTGGTGTGATTGCCCTAAGCTTTTACAGTGTCGGATACCTTGCCAAATTCTTCAGTGAAGCTTTTGAATCGGCAGATCTTAAGGCACAGAAAGCCCTGCAATCCCTGGGAGCCAATCGATGGCAGGCATTTCAATACGGACTTTGGCCCAACTTAAAACCGGTAATCTGGAGTCATTGCCTTTGGATGCTCGAATACAATGTCCGTTCGGCCAGTATCATTGGCTATGTCGGAGCCGGTGGTATTGGCCTCCATCTCAAGCTTTATGCGGAATCCGCGGATAGTTGGAATAAATTTTCCCTCGTCTTGATTTGTATGCTGGTCATCGTCACCCTTCTCGACTTGACCGGAGAAAAGGTGAGAAAGTCCATCCGAAATAGGCTAGAAGGAAAGTTCAAAAAATAAGTTGATATTTTAGTTAGACAAATCATAGGTTATCAAATACCACTAATTTTAAACATTAAAGCCTTAACCAAAAACTAATTCTCGTGAAATTAAAAATTAAACTCGCAGTTTTTATGTTTACTTTCATTTGCTCTGTAAAAACTTTTTCGCAGGAAGAACTGGAAGGATTTGGAGCCGAGGCTATAAAAAAATTTGTTCCTCCCAAGATTGTTCCCAAGACAAGTATTAAAGATTTCAGAATTTGGACTAGTAAATCAGGATCCAAAGTTGGAGCGAAATTTTTAAGAGTAGATGATCAAAAAATTGTGGTTGCTCTCAAAGAAGGAAAGGAATTTGCAATACCGATTTATAATTTGTCTCAACAGGATCGAATACTTTTGGATAAATTTATGCTTGATTCAAGAAATGCATCAGATTTGAATTTTGACTCTTTGCGCTTCTGGACAAGTTCAGATGGGAAAGTGGTCGAAGCTAAGATCGTGGGGGCAAGTGATATTGGAGTCGAAATCGAGCGATCAGATGGGAAAAGATTTCGCTTACCTTTGGAAAGAATATCAAGTACAGACAGGGAATATGTGTCCAAGTTTAAATCCCAAGATAAAATTCTTTCCACGGATCAGATATTGAAGAGAATCCCCATGTACAAGTGGAAAAACACAACGAGTGATAATTGGAGTTACAGGTATGAATTTGAGTTGGAAAAGATCTCTGACAATCGAAGGAAAGCCAAAAAGATTTGGAAAACAGGAAAGTATCAAAACGGGTATTGGAGTCTGGGAAAGGATGGACTGATTCATTCAGGCTTTGGAGTTTGGAGGTTTCCTCTAAATGAAGATAGTCGTAAAATCCTGCGGGGAATAAATCAGAAATACCCGACCCTTTACGGTTCCACTGGTTTCGATTAATAACTTCTTAGTAAGTATTTCCCAGTAAGAGCGTTTAACTTCCCTAGTCAATCAGGTAGCCCACTTACAGGATCCAGGGAAAGTCGATGGTCGAACGAATGAGAATGAATTTCTTCCGTGTGCTCTGGATGATGGTGCCCTTTTGGGGTGTACTCAGAGTGTTGATGCTTTCCGTCGGCGTAATCATGCCCATGACTGCTTGAGGAATAATCAACATGCTCATGGAATTTGGTTGAATAATCGATGGGATGCTTGTGATTACGGGGCGCAAAATTTCGGGAATTTTCAGAAACTCCTTTCCAAACCGAAGTCATAAAATTGAAATGTTTCTGAATGGAAGCATTTGCTTCAGTCAGTTTAGTTTCCAGTGTCATAATCTCCGATCTCAATTCAGAAATTTGGGACTGATTATCTTGCTGAAAATACCAGCTAAAAATGGCTACGAAAGCAAAAGCTGAAGCAATAATTATTTTGAGGTACATGTTCGATAATTAAAGATAAGACATCACCCTAATCTAAAAAGTTGCATAATTAAACTAATAATACATAAAATAATCTGTTATTTTATTACATATTAATGTTGCTTATTCATTAGTGTATTTAATTTTTGTTTTTGCATACTCTACATTCTTTAAAACATGTATTGCACCCACTTTTTGTAATAAAACAGTAATTCCTATGCATCTTCTTCCGATTGGCTCGAATAAGCTTTAAGGATGTATATCAGAACAAAATTTCTGTTCTTTTAGCTTCAATCCAAAACCTAAACCCTTCTCCAAACAGCCTCTTTCGACTTTGAAATATGTGCATTTTTATCTTGATTGATATATCCCATTACTC
>DBVA01000098.1:7999-9015 GCA_002308735.1 Opitutia bacterium UBA1276
GTCATTTTATTAAGATTGAGAACACGAGGATGGTGTAATTCAGTTTAACCTTACCGATTGCCAATGATTGGTTATCAAACATGAGGTTCGCAGTTGCTTTGTTCCTGCTCCCTTAGATTGTCTTTTGGTGTCGATACCCGTGCCGTATTTCGGCAAGGTGGTGGTTGAGGATTAGCCGGACTAGAAAATTATTGGGTTTGAGACCCAAGAAAGGCTCAAGGCTTACAAATTAGAACCGAACGATCAGATCCGTTTCACTTCAAATACCTAAGATTCAGGGCAGGCATTCCCCGATGGAGGCGGATACTTTTGCCAGACTCTTGTGTAGAGGACTCGGAAGAGGGACTTGGATAGAATAAATCGATCTTTTTTTCGGCCGGCTCTGGCGAAGCAGAGGGCGAAACTTCGGATTCAAGCAATTTTTCAACCACCGGAGCTGGCTCGGCCACAAGCTCTTCATCTTCTACCAAGGAATTCTTCGGTTCATTGGAATGAGGCCGAACCTCGGGTGAAGTAAGAGTCTCCGATTTAGGCAGTGCCTCCGGGTTGGTTGCTTGAAGAGATTCCGACTTTTCTTTTGCTACCTCCGAAGCTTTTGCAGGGATTGGTTCATCCACTTCATCTTTCACTTGCGGATCGAGCCGAAGCGAATCATTGGATTCAACGGTCTCATCTTCATTTAAATCCTGCTTCGTGGATTGATCGTCCAAGTCTCCTGCACATCCCAAAAAAAACAAAGTGATCAGATAAAAGCTGACTCGTACGCTCATGTACTATCTTAAACAAGGTTTTTCCTAGGGTCAAATTAGATTAGGTTTTCCTTTGACGACCAGAATCTTAAATTCCGAGATTCGTTTTATCGGGGGATGAAATACTGAAAAAAATTTTATTTCTTCACCACTCCGGTCTAGGACCCTCCCCATCATAATCCTTGGCCAGGTCCTTTTCCTTTAGCAGATCGGCAAGGGATTCTCCATCGATCCATACCTCGCTTACAATCCGGAAATATTTCCCTC
>DBVA01000067.1:0-50660 GCA_002308735.1 Opitutia bacterium UBA1276
TTACAATCCGGAAATATTTCCCTCGCTGTGGATTCCGCAGTTCAATCTGATCCGCACCCTGAAGTGCCTTTTCAGTCAGCTCCCGAGCCTGTTTCGCTAATGCTTTCACCTCGTCGCTCGTACCCTTCATTTCGGGGGTATCGACACCCGCAAGGCGAATAGACAATTTATCTCCAAAGATCGGAACTTGCTGGGGTAAGTTGATTTTGAAGGTATCCCCGTCATACACTTCTGCAATTTGATCGGGAGTAAGGATGAAGAGATTCTCTTTGGAGAGCATCCCTTCGTCCATTTTCTCCTCCAGTAGATAATCCATTGCCCAAGCAACAGATAGAATCACCACCGACAGAGCAGCCGTCACCGACAGGCAGCCAATTATCAACTTCTTGCGTCGTTGCTTCTTAGTTTTCTTGGGTACTACATCGGCGCCGGTTTGTGGTTTTACCTCTGGCTTGATAGGTACGACTACATAACCAGGAATCTCACGGATACCCACCCAGTTCTTACCATCGTAGCAGGCTGGTTGATCTTCTTTTAAATTGCCTGCTTTGACATAGGAGCGTAGTTGCTGGACGGAATAAGGGCCGTAGTTCTTCCCGCCGATATGAACGAAGACCTGCATTAGTTTACTCTAGAAGATCATGCACAAAGTAGTCAATGAATCAGATTCTTTATAAAAATTAATTTCTCTAATAAATGAGTATTCCCGAATCCTTGAAGGGAAGCTTTAGGATTACTTGTCCCATCCTCTAGCTTTCAGTTTTTTTCCTTTGAGTGCGAAAACCTAGATTTTTGATTCGATCAGGCCAATTAACTTTTCAGCGAAGGCAAAATTAAGATCCATTTACGAAGAATCTAATACCAACTTGAAAAAAGGAAAAAGTGGGGCGAAAGACGGGATTCGAACCCGCGACCCCTGGTACCACAAACCAGTGCTCTAACCAACTGAGCTACTATCGCCACAAATGAAATCACAAGGGTATGAATCAGGATGATAGCGTCAATTCCAAAGCTTTCAGGTTTCAGAGCAAGCACTCTTGACCAACTGCAAGGGCTCGGACATACTGGTTGGTTTTTTACTATTATGCTACAAGCAGGAATCGTCGGTTTACCCAATGTGGGAAAAAGTACTCTCTTCAACGCCTTGACCAAAACAAGAAAGGCGGAGGCAGCCAATTATCCTTTCTGCACCATTGACCCGAATGTTGGAGTCGTGCAGGTGCCTGACTCCCGTCTTGAACCACTTGCCAAGATTGTGGGTACCTCCACGCTGATTCCGGCAGCCATTGAAATGGTGGACATTGCCGGTTTGGTTGAGGGGGCTAGCCAAGGGGAAGGATTGGGGAATAAATTTCTGGCTAATGTACGGGAGGTGGATGCGATCGTGCATGTGGTGCGTTGCTTTGAGGATGAAGATGTCATTCACAACATGGGTAGAGTTGATCCGATTGCGGACGCTGAAGTGATCATGACCGAACTGGTACTTGCGGATGTCGAATCGGCAACCAGCCAATTTCAAAAAAATGAAAAGAAAGCACGGGGGCAGGATAAGGAAGCCGCTGCCAATGCACAGTTGCTTGAGCGGTTGATGCCTCATTTAGACCAGGGAAAGCCGGCGAATTTATTGGAGATGGATGAAGATGAACTCCTTCGGATGAAGTCATTCTGCCTACTGAGCTCGAAACCAATGCTCTATGCCTGCAATTTAAAGGAAGATGAAGTTGCTGATCCTGAATCAAACCCGAACCTCGCGGGCTTTCAGGAGTGGGCAAGTAAACAACAGGATGCAAATTGTTGCATCATTTCAGCAAAAATGGAGGAGGAATTATCCGATCTCTCTGACGAGGATGCGAAAGAATATTTAGAGGCGATGGGGGTGGAAGATTCAGGGGTTACCTCCCTCATTCGTGCTTCTTATCAACTGCTTGGACTGGCTAGTTATTTGACAGCAGGAGAGAAGGAGGCAAGAGCCTGGACTTTCAAGCAAGGAATGACTGCACCTCAGTGCGCAGGGGTGATCCATACCGACTTTGAGAAGAGCTTCATTAAAGCAGAGGTGGTTTCTTATGTTGATTTGATTGCCGCCGGGTCGATGCAAGCGGCCCGTGAAAATGGTAAACTTCGACTGGAAGGAAAGGAATATATTTTCGAGGATGGTGATGTCGCCCTCTTCAAATGTAATGCCTGATTTCTCCCTCTGATGGTTGCCTTCGTCACCTGTAGCCTACATATATTAGCTTAGATGTGCCGCTCTAATTTTAGCCCAAACACACTCGGAAAATTTTGTATTTCCTTGGGAATCCTGACTTTTTTTGGCTCCTGTAGCGAAGACCCAGAAATTCAAAGTTATTCCATCACTCCCGAATATGATGGTCCGATGATTGTCTGGAAGTTGCCCGATCACTGGGGTGAAAACCCGGAACTTTCCGGTCCTCTTGCCGGTTCATTTCATGTTAAAACAGACTCTGGGCCGAAAGGAAGAATTGGAGTGATGCCCTTTCGTGAAGCGGTCTCATCTCTGGAGATTACCAATATGTTTGGTATGGAACTTGGATACCAGGGATTTAATCAAGAAACTCTGAAGCAGGTACTACAGGTAAAAAAAATTGAGGGTAAAAATTTCGACTGGATTCGCTTAACCGAAAGAGTACAGAGTGAAAATCCGAGCACCGCCCTCCTGGCAATCTTGAGAAATGAACATGATACCTGGCTTTTTCCTTTTATCGCTGATGCCCAGCTCATTAATGAGGAGATGGAGTCTTTCACCAATTTCCTTGGTTCCATCATTGCACGGGCTGGAGAAAAGAAAATTCGGGCGGCTATGCCCGCATTACCACCCCCCCAGTTCCCACAGCAAGTGGAAATCCAACTTGGGAGACTCCCAAGCATTGGTTACCGGGGAAGGTATCCTCGATGCGAGTTGGTAGTTTTCTAGTACAAGACGAAAATGGAAAGGAGCTAGATTTTTCAATCACCACATTTCCGGGAGATGTTGGTGGCTTGCTTCCAAATATTAACCGTTGGCTTGGGCAGGTAAATCTGCCCGAGGTCAATCCCGACTCTCAATCAAAATATGTTTCCGAAATTATTCTAGACGAAAAATCGGCTCAGTTATTGATTGCAGAAAATGAAGAAAAATCGGTCTACGGTGCCCTTTATTTCGGACCTTCCCAGTCTTGGTTCTTTAAACTTATCGGCGATTCTGAGCTGGCAAGAGTTGAGAAAGAAAATTTTCTTACTTTATTGGAATCTGTCTGTTTTCATGATCATTGACCCACATTTTCCATATTAACCTTAATCCATGAGTGCTAATACTCGAAAAAATAAAAGTCCTTTTTCCTTAGGAGTTCGAAAAAAGGCTTTTCCATGGTTGGTTCCTTTGTCCTCAGTTCGGCTTACTCTGGTCCTCCTTAGCTTATCGATGATTTTAATCTTTGTTGCCACCCTCGAGCAGGTTCGGATCGGAATTCGTGGTGCCCAGGCCGAGTACTTTGAGAGTTTTTTTGGTATTTGGTACTACCCCACTGAATTTTGGGGTGGATCATTTCTAAATTTCATCCCTCTCCCGATTCCGGGAGGATATTTGCTCGGTGGCTTGTTAATCCTTAATTTGATCGCGGCTTTTATCACCCGCTTCCAAATGACCTACAAGAAGATGGGTATTCAAATCATTCATCTGGGGATCATCCTCCTTTTAATTGGTCAAATGGTAACGCAAGCCATTCAAGTTGAATCAAGAATGCAAATCAACAAGGGAGAAACCAGTAATTATTTGGAACGCTTCCATGGGGTCGAACTGGTATTTACGGACATTACCGATGCCTCCGAAAGTAAGGTTGTAGCAATTCCCGAGGAAATGCTTGAAGTGGGACGCACCTTGAATACCCCAAAATTTCCCCTGAAGGTTCGGGTCAAGAGCTTTGGCCCAAATTGTAATTTTGACCTGAAAGAGAGTGGAGAGAATAGAGGAAATATAACCGCTGGGGTGGACCGCGGGGTTGGAGTCTCATCGAATTTATCGATCACCCCAATCGAGGAAGATTTTAGCGCAGAAGGTGTCAATTTTAGTTATGCGGTATTCGAACTACTGGACCAAAGTGAGAGTTTGGGAACATGGACCGCGGTAGCACATCCTGCGGGCAACAGCAGGTGGGAATTAATCCATCCAAAACTTGCGGGTCTTTCTTTTCAACCCATCCGACATGACGGCAGGTTATGGGGGATGGAACTCAGAGCAAAACGCGAATACCTACCCTTCTCCATCGAATTACTTGGAATTGAAAACGAGTTTTATCAAGGCACCGATATTCCTCATAATTTCGAGAGCCATATCAACCTCAATCTTGAAAGTGGACAGAAGCGAAAGGCACTGGTTTACATGAACACCCCTCTTCGACATGCAGGGAAGACTTTTTATCAATACCAAATGAATAAAGCAGCTGATTACTCCGTCTTCCAAGTAATTCGTAACCCCAGCTGGTTGGTTCCCTACATTGCCTGTATTCTGGTCTCGGTCGGACTCCTCTGGCAATTTAGTTTCCATTTAATTTCCTTTCTACGAAAACAAGCGAAAGCGGCTCCTGCGGTATGAAGTTCCTGACTAAATTTCCCATATTACCAGGTTTTCTTTTCTGCCTGGGTCTTTATCTAGCGATTTTGCCGATGGGATCTACAAGGTCGTCTCTTTTTGATTTTTTCACTCCTGAATCCAAGCCTGAAACGGAATCTATCGATTTGGAAGGATTCTCCCATATCCCAGTCCTCCGGGGTGGAAGAGTCAAGCCAATGGATAGTGTAGCCCGCAACACCTTGCTGGTCCTTCGTAACAAAAGGACTGCCCTCGATGAAAGTGGTACTAAAATCCCAGCGATCGAATGGTTTGCCAATGTCTTGTTTGATCCTGAAGAAGCAGACAAGTTAAAGACTTTCGTGGTCGATCATGATCAAGTCCTTGGTCTGCTGAATCGAAAGTTTGCAAAGGATGGAAAATTTTACTCGTACAATGACCTCGAACCCTATCTAGAACAGATTGATCAAAGTGCCCGGGAGTCGGGCAAATTGGAAAGGGAAAAACAGGATAGTTTTGATCAGAATATTATCGACCTCTACCGAAGCTTAATACTCTACCGAAAACTTAAGCATACCCTCTCCCCTCCTGCTCCCCCCTCTGATAGTGAAATGATTGCCGACCTGGGTATTGAAGATCTGTTTTTCAACCCCGAGACGGACCCTGATCAAGTTTCAGAATACCAACGCTTTCGAGACCTGACCCAGGCTATTTCTAAGGAAGCAGATTCGATCCGAATGGGAAGTAATGAATTCGCCAAGGTGGTGTTCATGCTCGACCATTATTCCAGGGCAAATCTATGGTCTGAATTTTTCCCGGTCCCTCCAGAGCCTGGGGATGCCAAGAAAAAATGGAGAAAATTGGGTGAATCAATGGTGGGCGAAGAACCCCTGGATTCCCAAGAAAAAAGAAACCTCGACCCTGTTCAGTTTTCTTCCCTTCTCCGAGAATTAGTTTTAACCGAGCCAAATGAATTAAGAAAGAAAATCGATTTCATTTATGAAACCGAAAAAATGAACCCGAGTGCCCTATTCGCCGCCCAGTATGCTGAGGCCATCAAGCTTCGCAGAGATGTTGACCCTATCCTGCAATCTTATGAAGACCTCAGGATTTCTTTCCTGGATAAAGATCCAGTCCGATTTAACTCCGCAGTTGCTTCAATTCGTAACGCCTGTGAAGAGCGTGCACCTGACCAGGTTGGGAAGATTAATTTCGAAAAAACTTACAATGAATTCGAACCTTTTTACCGAAGTTCCCTGGCTTACATTATTGTTTTTGTCTCTGCCTGTCTTTCTTGGCTCTGCCTCGCTTCCGATAGTGCAAAATTTAATTCAAAGCACGCGACCAGCTTTCGAAATGTTGCTTATCAACTGACCTTGATCATTCTTCTCGCTCACACTTTTGGTTTGCTGGGGAGAATGTATATTGAAGGCAGGCCACCGGTTACTAACCTCTATTCATCCGCCCTTTTCATTGGATGGGGTGCGGTTTTACTTTGTTGGTTTACTGAAAAATACCTAAGGCTTGGGATCGCTTCCGCGATGGGTGCGGTAGTGGGTTGTGGAAGTTTGGTGATCGCTCACAACCTAAGCCTGGATTCTTCCCTTAATCCAACGGGTGACACCATGGAAATGATGAGAGCGGTGCTAGACTCCAATTTTTGGTTAGCCACTCATGTGGTCACGGTCACCATTGGATACTCCACCACCTTTCTGGCAGGATTCTTGGGCATAGCCTATGTGATGCATTATCTCCTTTTTCAAGTCACTACTTCTCCAAACAGCAGTGGTAAATTATCAACCCTTCTTTCCTCCTCTCGTAAACGAGTTGAGAAAACTCTGGGATCGATGATTTTTGGAATTACATGCTTCTCCTTATTTTTCAGCCTGATTGGTACCGTGTTGGGCGGAATCTGGGCAGATCAATCATGGGGTCGATTTTGGGGTTGGGATGCCAAAGAGAATGGTGCTTTGCTGATTGTCATCTGGAATGCAATCATTCTCCACGCCCGATGGTCAGGTGTTGCCCGGATCCGGGGAATTTCTTGCCTGGCCATCTTTGGAAATGTAGTCACTGCTTGGTCTTGGTTTGGTACCAACATGCTAGGGGTCGGGCTTCACTCTTATGGCTTTATGGACAAGGCTTTTAACCCATTGATGTCCTTTATTGTTTCTCAGGTTGTTGTGATCGCTTTGGCCTACACCGTTCCAATTCTTTTTAGGAGACCAAGTATCAAAACTGGTTAGTTTATTCTTTTGACTTTGGGAGGGATCGCCTTGGAGTCTTATCCAGTCCATCTCTTAAGACTTTGATAACTTCATCAACCGGTCTGCCAAAGGCACAGGGAAAAGGAATTTCTTTTTTTTCCTCCTTGTCCCCGACTGGGCTCTTCAACCTCAAGATGATCAGCTTGCGATTCATATATTCTTCCCATTCAATACTCTCAATATTTTGATGAGGTACTTTTTTTCTTCCCCACCAAGTTCTTAAATCGAAACCATCCCGGTCGATTCTTAACCTCGACCAGGTAAGCAACTGGTCCGCAAAATTAAGGATCGAAATTACCAGTACCAAAACCGTAATAATCCAACCGGCAAGAGGTCCAAGAAAGTCCATAAATGCGAAGTAAATGGAACAAATAAATAAAAACAATGTGAAGCCAAGTTGCCTCCACCAGATCGGCTTAATTACGATAAAATCTTTGGTCTTGGGCTTACCCACAAGCTTTTAAGAATGGGTTGAAATTCTAATAATCTTTGCGACTAAGATGGACGGAGGGTGGGAAATAGAATGGTATCTCTAATATTTGCGGCATTGGTTAGAAAAATTACCAGTCGATCAATGCCCATGCCCATGCCCCCTGCTGGTGGCATTCCGTGTTCAAGTGCAGTCAGAAAATCTTCATCCAGTTCTTGCGTTTCCTCACCAGCCTGAATCATAAAAGCTTCCCGTTGGACATCAGGATCATTCTGCTCGGAATAAGCGGGCGCAATTTCTTGCCCGTTAATGCAAAGTTCAAACACGTCAATGGTCGAGGGGTCTGATTCCGTAATTTTAGCAAGGGGACAAAGTTCACGAGGAATATGGGTGACGAAAGTGGGCTGTATCAAAGTGTGCTCAATCACTTTTTCAAAAACATCATTGGTAACTTCAAAATCTTCCAATTCTGGGTCTACCTCGATCCCCATGTCTTTGCACTTTTTAAGCTTTTCACTCTTTGCTAACTCAAACCAATCCTCTTGCCCAACCGCATCGATAATAAGGTCTTTATATTTTGCTTCTCTCCATTGGCCCGAAAGTTCAATGGGTTCCCCTTCGGCTCTCTCGATGGTTAAAGAGCCTATGGCTTTATCCGCAACATGCTGGATTAAGGACTGGGTTAATTCCATCATCCCACGATAGTCTGAATAGGCTTGATAGGCCTCGAGCATGGTGAATTCAGGATTATGCCGTCTGGAAAGGCCCTCGTTTCTAAAAACTCGACCGACTTCAAATACCCGATCGAAACCACCAACTAAAAGACGCTTGAGATGAAGTTCCAATGCAATCCGCATCGAAAAATCACAATCCAAAGCATTGAAATGGGTACGGAATGGACGGGCAGCAGCACCACCGGAAACCGCTTGAAGCATCGGAGTTTCAACCTCCAAGAAATCCCGACTCCAAAAGAACTCACGAATCTCCCGGATGATTTGGCTTCTCCCACGAAAACGATTCCGGGAATCATCATTTACAATCAGATCAAGATATCGTTGGCGATAGATTTGCTCATTATCGGTTAAACCATGCCACTTCTCCGGCAAAGGACGAAGGGCCTTGGATACCAATTTATACTCCTTGGCCCGAATAGTGACCTCCCCCGTCTTGGTTCGAAAAAGGGGTCCACGAATTCCAATAAAGTCACCCAGGTCTAATTTCTTGAAGGATGCATATTGATCTTCTCCGATCTCATCTCTTCTAACATACGATTGAATTTTGCCAGAGCGGTCCAAAATTTTTAGAAAGGATGCTTTTCCCATTAGACGAAAGGCGACAATTCTACCAGCCACGGAGACTTCCGGACCTTGTTCTTCATCCTCCGGCAACAAGCTGATCGCTTCGGTTGAAACATGGGTTTGATCCCAATTGGTACGAAAAGGGTCTACCCCCTCCTCACGCATGCGCAGTAACTTATCTTGGCGGACTGCAACTTGATCGCTACCGTCCAAATTCTGGCTTGGCTGTTCTGGGGCTGTCGACTTTTTGTTCATAAATTCCAAAAACATGTATTTTTTTGTCGGTGAAGACAATGGGAAAAGCCTCTTAGACAGGCAAGAATCTTGAATTTATTACAAAGTTGGAGAAGGTGCCAGGGCAACTCGGAAGCCAAGGTTGCGGAACCGGTGATGCAAGGAGTTTGTGGATCGAGACGATGACTTGCACTCAACAGCAGGTTTCATGTACGCACCCCCCCTGCTAATTCTGAACTCATCTTGTTCACTGTCATTAAGTAGAGTATTGACAAATGAATTACCCACCCATTCCCGAACATTCCCGTATAGATCAAATAGTCCCCAGTCATTGGCAAATTTCAACCCAACCGGATGCATTTGCTTGCGGCTATTCCCGCGGAACCATCCGTGTTTATGAAGTTCGCTTGGATCGTCTCCAAAGTAATAATCAGTTAAGGAACCAGCTCGGCATGCATATTCCCACTCTACTTCAGTGGGGAGACGGTACTCATGCTTAGCGGGCAATGTACCCTCATTATTCGCAAGCATGGTAAGAGCACGGCAAAAGGAAACTGCATCCAGCCAAGAGATGTTATTTACCGGGTAATTGTCGGAATCTTCACCCAGTGTTAATTCAGAAAAACTGGGGTTCGCACCCATAATCTTGGCATATACAGCCTGGGTAACGACATATTCACCAAGCCAAAAGCCATCCCTCACATGAACCAGTCTTCTTTCATCGGAGTAAGGAACCAAAATCGTAATTTCCCCGGGTGGAATCCATTTAAAGGCACCTGCATAATCATTAAGGTGTGGCTTCTGGGGTTCCGCTTTTTCCTCCTTCGATTGCGTTGTAATCGTGACATCCAGAGCAAAGGGGTGTCTTGTTTTATTGGATTTGTCCTCGGTAGGTGCCGGTAGTGCCGTTTCTATTAACTCTGGAATTTGAGGCGGAACTATGGGTTCAGAAACAGTTTCTGGAATTAGGTGATTTGGGTTTGACTTTAGGTTATGCCTCTTTTCAAACCTTCGGTTTTGAGCTTCCAAAGCTTTACTCCATAAAGACCACAATTGAATAGCGTAATCAATTTCTTCTTCTACAGGGCTCTCCTGTTGTTTTTGCTCCTGAGGATTTAACTCGTAAGAATCCTGCCTTATCAGCAAGGCTTTGCAGGCATTTTCTGCCCAATTAGTCTCTTTGATGGATATGGACTGAAATTGTTGAAGGCACAATGAAAGACCGGGTGGAAGTTGAGTATCTTCCAGAAAAATTGTAAGAATTTCCTTATTCTCGCTGAGGGCATATTGCACTTCCATTCGAACATATCTGGAATCCGCCGAGCGAGGGGATACAAAAACTACGAAGGAGGAGGATTTCTTGATAGCTTGGGCGAGTTCATCCACCCATTCACCAGCTGGAGGAATCCCTTCGTCGTACCAAATATTAATTCCTCTTTCCCTAAATCCCCGAATGGTTTGGTAGACTTTTACCTTATCGGCGTGGGCATAGCTGATAAAAGAGTATGGTCCATCCCCTGAATAAGATTCAAAAGGTGAAGGAATATCCGCTGCACTTTGCATGGAATGGGATAGCTTCATAACAACGCCCTACGAAATTAATTTATCCGAGTATCCTTTCCGTTGAAGTATGTAAACTGGATAGGTTCCATATTTTTTAGCTAAATCAATGTTCCCAGCATATTCAAAATCATATTCTTCATATCCAAAAGAGATCAAAGCCGCAACGGTTTCAGAAACAAAAACGGAACCAGGCAAAACAATGGGCTCAATCCGGGCAGCTTGATTAACATGACTACCAAAAAAGTTTCTTCGTTTAAGAATCGGATCAAATTCTTCATATGCCGGACCTGCATGCATCGAAATCCGAACATCCATATTTCCATTGGGCAACCATTCGGACCATTTTCCATCCGTAAAATAGTCCCTCATTCCAAGTACTAATTTCAATGCACTTTCTAAATCTTCAAAAACGGCAAAAAAACTATCACCCCAAGTATTAACAAAGGAAGGCTGGCTAGGTAATTTATCGATCATTTGGGCAACGCCTCCGTGAAAGGCACCCACAAATTGACTGGTTAAATCCTCCGTAATTTCACTAAAGCCAGCAACATCCGCAAAAATCATGGTTTTCACGGAACGGGATGCTTTCAAGTCATCCCCAAATCCATCATGAGACATTTCACTTTCTATCGGAGCATCCACAACCCTTGCGGTTTTCAACCCGGGCAAATCGGTCAAAACCTCATTGGCATCTATAATGACAGGTTCATTAAAAACGGACTTCCACGATTCCACCAGTTCTCCAGTACCTCCAACCGATCCGGGTTTACCATCCCAGAAAACCAGAAGCTGGGGATCTTCGTCCAAGCCTCTTCCACGCATCGCAGCGAAACCAATCATTACCTGATTACAAAATGAAAAAAGCGAGTCATCCCCGTAATATCCCTCATGGGTCACATAGTGAACCGATGTAGCGTGATCCAATACATTCTCCAACCTTGTAACCCAGTCACCACCCGCTCTCCTAACACTGGTCTCAATGAACTCATCCTTTGCAAATGGAAGGAAAATATGCGTTTCCCCTCCCCTTTCAATCATAGTCTCAAGAAATAAAATGTCGGTACCGCAAGCAGCAGAGCTATAGCCGCAATTGGCCCCCATCCTTTCCAAGGATTCTTCGATTCTTAGCTTTGCGATCTTTTCGGCCTCAGGAGGAAATCGACGATTGGCCCCTGAATTGTCAATCACATGACCGGAGCATGCCACAATTCCCAGCACTGGAAATGCAGCGGCAATTTTATCGCGGATAGACGAATCTGTGTAGAGGGAAGAAATTTGTAGAGCTTGCTTCCTGGTACTAGCAATATGAGAGGGTTTAGCCTCTTCAAGGTTTACGGCTCCAGTATAGGTGAGTACTGCTTCATAAATTTCACCCAGTAACAAACTTGCCTCCGCTTCCGTTGCCAGAACCCAATAAGAAGCATCTCCCCTCTCTCTGAGAGTCCGACAAATTTCCCTGGCAAAATTTGCGTATTTATGAGCTTTGGGAATGTTATGAGAAACAAAGTGCATAAAAGCCACATTGATACATGGATAATATTGGCTGTCTAAGTTATCAACTCCACTTTCCGCTTCCTCAAGCTGAGCAACAAATGCCTCTTTGTAGCGGAAAATTGCAAGCTCTGCGTAGTGACTCTTGTTCTCCGGATTAATGGAATACTCGCAAAGATCTTTATAGGCACTGGCCAAAAGACTTTGAGTCTCAACATCTCGTACCCCTGAGGTTACAAGTTCCTCTAAAATTTTGGTGGCCATCATTGGAGAGCCTGCCTTGCAAAGAGCATGGGCTGCTTTTTGGGAAAGTGACCAGTCATTCTTGTGCTTTCCTAAGCCTTCTTTAGCCACATCGTGAGCCAAAAGAAACTCCCCTACTTGAATCATCCTGCCACAAAGATCTAGGTAAGCTTTTGGTGACGAATTTTGTTTATCAAACACCCTCCATTGCTGACGCAAACTTAAAGTGTGACGCTTGGCTAATTGGGACATACTCCAATCAGTTAATGCTATAATTTGAAAACTTACGAGAAAAAATCCAACCGCAAATTGCGGTTATGTGGACTACATCTTCTCGTATCTAGTGCGTAGCATTTGAGTAAAGGCAGCAACTTTTCGCGCATTACGCTTCTTATCAGAGGGCTTCTCAAAATATCTTTTGGCCCTAACATCACGAATAACGCCTTCTCTGTCCAGGCGCTTTTTCAAGCGCCGGATGGCACGATCCATGGGTTCACCTTTACGAAGTTTGATTTCAATAGTCATAGGAAAAAGTTACAACCTATCAAAGTTGCGAATCTGGTCAAGTAGGAAGAACAACAAAGAAATTTCTCATTTTCTAGAATAGGTTCTCTCTTGGGGAGGATCTGGTGGTTTGATCTTAACCCTCGCGGCTCTAACCGGTGCTTTTGCCCTCCACTTCTGAAAAGTTTCAGAAGTGATTCGCATAGTAAAACGGTCATCCACTTCAGCAACCAATCCAGTATCTTCATTATCCTTCGCAAATCCAAGACGAATCAAAGTTTTGCCCAAGCCCTTATCTGAAAAGACGAAGATTTCTTCCAAAAAAGAAACAATGTCTTTTGATTCCGGGTCAAGTAGCCAAGTGATCTCTTCGATTAAGTCATTCAACGCAGCATCCACCGGTAACGCAGAGTTTGCCGTTATTCGAGTTTCACCATCTCGATGAGAAGCAACCCCCTCGATCACCATGATGTCCCCTTCTTTCAACTTGTGCCCAAATTTTTCATAAGCTTCGGTAAACATGGGGAGGGAAAAATCTTTCTCTTTGGTCATCAAGGTAAATCGTGCCCAAGGTTTTGCATCTTTCTTGGTGTACCTTCTTTCCAATTCTCCTAGCACTCCACAAAGACGAAAGGATCTTTTCCCTTCTAGGTTTTCAAGATCTTCCCCCTTTATTGTATCCAACAAAGGACCAAGTCCGCCAAGCGTATCTACCGGATGCCCGGTCAAGAAGAACCCTAAAAGTTGCTTTTCTAGCTTTAATTTCTCCAACTCATCCATTTCCTCGACCTCCGGAAGATGATTGCCCGGAGAAAAGTCATTGGTTGTACCTGAATTAGACAGGTCTTCATCGGTACCCATCATGTCAAACAGGTTGACCTGCCCAGCCTCGCGATCCTTCCTTCTCAACTGAGCCTCGCCCATCGCCCGATCCAAGTCCGCTAGCAAAGCAGCTCGATTCCCTTCCAATGCATCAAAGCCTCCCGACTTGATTAAGCATTCCAAAACTCTTTTGTTTACCGCTTTTCCATCCACTCTTTCCACCAGGTCGGTAAAACTTTCAAATGCACCTGCTTGCTCCCGCTCCTCCACAATGATTTTTCCTGCGATATCCCCAACTCCTTTAACCGCTGCCAGACCAAAACGAATCGACCCAAGCCCTTCGCCTTTGGATACCAATGGGGTAAAGTTTTCACCGGACTCGTTGACATCAGGACCAAGCACCGAGATTCCCATTTCCGAACACTCGCCGATAAAATGAGACAGCTTATCTGAGTTTCCAAGATCACAAGCCAAGACCCCAGCCATAAAGTCGACTGGATGATTCGCTTTCAGGTATGCAGTTTGGTAACTAATGATTCCGTAAGCTGCAGAATGAGATTTATTGAATCCATAACCAGCAAATTTCTCTAAGATGTTAAAGATGTCATTTGCCTTCTTTACCTCAATCTTGTTCGTATCCTTCGCTCCCTTGACAAAGATTTCTCTTTGCTTGGCCATTTCCTCCGGCTTTTTTTTGCCCATGGCCCGGCGTAAAATATCCGCTCCACCAAGGGTGTACCCGGCAATTAACCGGGCCGCTTCCATTACCTGCTCCTGATACACCATAACCCCATATGTTTCCGAGCATATGTCCTCGAGTAATGGATGGGGAAATTTGATGGTGGATGGGTCTTCTTTCCCCTTGATATAATCCGGTATCCAATCCATTGGACCAGGACGGTAAAGCGCAATCAAGGCAATGATTTCGTCAATATTTGAAATCGTCATCTGACGACAAAGACGGCGCATGCCATCAGATTCCAACTGAAAAACTCCTATGGTTCGAGCCTCATTGAGCAGGTTAAAGGTCTTTTCATCTTCCAATGGTGCTTCCGTGACTCGAAATTCTTCAAAACCTTTCTTTTTGCGGATATAGCTTTCTGCTTCGGCGATTACCGTAAGGGTCTTCAGACCAAGAAAATCCATCTTCAAAAGGCCAAGGTCTTCAACTGGGTCCTTCGGGAACTGAGTGGTAAGAACTCCATCCTGAGTAGTAAGAGGCACAAGTTCCTTCAAGGGCCGGTCTGCAATAATTACACCCGCAGCGTGCGTGCCCACATTCCGAACCATCCCCTCAATCACCCTCCCTGTATCCACAATCTGGGTGGCAATCGGATTTTTTTCATATTCTTCTCTAAATTCAGGGCTCTTTTCCAGTGCCTCATCCAGAGAAATATTAAGGTCATCAGGCACCATCTTAGCCAACTTATCAGCTTCTGCATAAGGCAGGTCACGAACCCTAGCCACGTCGCGCATAACCATTTTTGCACCAAAGGTTCCGAAGGTTATAATATTGGCTACACAATCTCGACCGTATTTCTCACGAACATATTCAATCACTTCACTCCTGCGGCGCATACAGAAATCAATGTCGAAATCAGGAGGCGATACTCTTTCAGGATTTAAAAACCTTTCAAATAAGAGACCGAATCTCAAAGGATCAATATCGGTTATCCCAAGAAGGTATGCGACTAAACAGCCTGCACCCGATCCACGACCTGGACCAACCGGTATTCCTTGCTCCCGGGCCCAAAGCATGAAATCAGCCACAATCAAGAAATAGTCATTAAATCCAGTTTTTGCAATCACTCCCAATTCGTAGTCTAAACGTTCACTTAATTCTCGAATTTTGTCCTCGGTGTCTTCTTCCCGAAGTTCGGGTGGTTGATAATCAAGACCGTAGCGGCTTTTCATCCCGTCCGTACATTGAGAAAGTAAGTAAGAACCATTATCTTCGACCTCGCTCGAGATCTCCGGAGGCATGGTAAAAACCGGATAATTATTTTCTCCAAATGGAAGCTTAACATCACACATTTCGGCAACTGCGAAGGTATTGGTGATGGCCTCGGGTGATTCCTTGAAGAGATCCTCCATTTCCTCCCTTGACTTAAGATAAAACTCCCGGGCGTCATATCGCATCCTTTTGGGGTCATCGAGCTTGGACCCAGTCTGGATGCAAAGCAGTGCGTCGTGGGGGGCCCAGTCCTCCCCTTTTACATAGTGGACATCATTGGAAGCAATTACTTTGAGATCGAATTTCTTAGCCAATTTTAAAAGCTCAGGTACCAACTGAGCTTGCTCTTCAATACCGTGGTTGTGCAATTCAACAAAGTAATTCTCTTTACCAAAGATATCGACCATTTGCCCCATCGCCTCTTCCGCTTCCCCGTCTTTGCCATGCAAAATCTTTTGAGGAATCCATCCTTGCATACATCCGGTGAAACCGATCAATCCATCTGCATGTTCGGCTAAAGTCTCCAAGTCAGTTCTAGGTCGGTAGTAAAAACCATCAACATGGGCATCAGAGACCACTTTGGAAAGGTTGCGGTAGCCTTCAAAATTCTTTGCCAATAATCCCAAATGGTAAGATTTATGATTCTCGCGGCCCGGTTTTTCATCATTTTTATGGTCCGTAACCAGATACCCTTCACACCCGATGATAGGCTTAATCCCATGCTTTTCCGCCTGCTTAACAAAGGAAACGGTTCCGAATAAATTCCCGTGGTCGGTTAGAGCCATTGCAGACATTCCCAACTCTACCGCCCGTTCCATCAAGCGATCCATTCGGCAACATCCATCCAAGAGACTAAAGTCCGAATGAACATGCAAATGTACAAAATCCTTATCCTTGTTCGACATGATTAATTTTTCAGTTTCCTATGTTTCAACCATCAAACCCGTGCTTTACAAGGCAATCTTGCGCACATTTACGGTACAAGCCTTACCCTCTTCCGTTATGAAAGGAAGAATCTCCAAATGATCACGAAACGCCATTCATCTTTTGAGAGGATGACCAGATCATTGTTATTCAACCACGGCAGAGCAGTCATCCACGAAAAAAGTCGCCGGGGTTTTACCGAGTAACAACTTAAATTGGACCCCATCGATTGGGTTGCTGACCGTGTGCCTGAATATAAACTTTTGGTACTCCGTGGTGGTCGAGAAAATATCCGAGCTGGGGAATTTGTTGCCATAGTCAACTCCCTCCTTTTCGGTAATTTTGAGTTGCATTCTGAATTCGGCAGGTACACTCGACCTAATCCAGCATTCAACCGTGATTCTTTGTCCGTTTAAGTCACTAACAAAAGCAGTATTTTCCAGAAGAACTTTGTTATAACCAAGGTCTGAACTCACCTTTATTTGCATGGCTGAGTTACCCGTTCGGGAGATCGAGCTTCCGCCATCCAAAATTTCTGCGGTCGATCCGGAAACCAGCTTTAGGCTCCAGCCCTCATCATATGGACTGCATTCGAATCCAGGATTTTTGATCACGCCCAAAGGTCCGTAACATCCTGGCCAAGTCCCATGATTCAGGATCGCATCTTTGATCTCGGACACCCAAGTAGTCGAGTCCACCACTGTGCTCACAGTGACTGTAGGCTCCTCATAGGAACTCACCGCGAACGATGCAAAATCGAAATTAGAAGTGAGGTTCGAATCCTTTCTTTTATGTATTGTCTTGTTTGAGGTAGGACCAGAATCCCATACCGAAAAAGCAAAGCCGCGATTCATCGCTTCCTCAGCAACTTGCTGATGGTAGAGAAGACGGGATTCTGAATCTGGCCCACCATCTGCGTATCCTGTGGTATTGGAGTTTATCTTCCGTAGGGTACCCGAGCCATAATCGTAGCCCCCTACATTATCCGCTCCAAACTCGCCAAGATAGATGGGAATTTGATTGGCTTCCGACCAGGACTTGACGGTATCAAAGTGAGTTTGAATGCTTTCAATATCCTCCACTGTACCCCAATCATTGTCATCGTACTGATCTTTCTGGGAACTGGTAAAACTAAAAGGGTCATAATAATGAAAAGTTGCAATCAATTGATCATCGGATGCCAAAATAGAGGCATCGATCTGTTGGGGTGCAAGGTAAGAGTTCTCACCCCCACCCACAAGGATCAGATTTCGGTCGGCATTATTCCCACCGGTCGCCCGAATAACTGAAATAATCAGGGCATTCAGTTGATCCATTTCTGCCGCAGAAAGCTCGAAATAGGGTTCGTTTACAACCTCGAAAAGAAGTTCGGGTGGATAATCCCTGAAACGATTGGCAATGGCCCGCCAAATGGATTGGAACTTAACTAAATCCGCAGCCCGCCTAGCTGAAGTTGGTTCAATATAATCGCTACTGCTTGGATTAAAAGTATGCAGAAATTCTGATTTTAGATTTGCTCCATGGAAGTCAAGCACGGTGATTAAGCCTAGATTGAGAGACCAAGTAATTATTTCTTCAATCCGGTCGAGGTATGCGGAGGAAACTACAAAATCATCCATCGAACCATTAAAATCAGCCGAAGTACCTGAGAGGGTGGAAAACATGCTCGTGTCCCCAGTAGTACGGGTACCATAAAAATCGGTGGGCAGTCGAACATTGCTAAAATTCGCATCCTTTAAATCAATGAAGTATTGCTGGGTAGCTGCAGGGGCCCACTTTCCTTCTTCAGGAGCACTCAAGACATTTCCAAGATTAATCCCTCTTCCCATTCGCCTGACCATTTCATAAGGATCAATTTTAGAAAGTGAGCTTGTTGAATTTGCCTCGAAAGTAGCGTTTAAATTTGAATCTTCAGTCAAATGAATGGTTGTGGTTGCCGCACTTGAATTTGCTACCTGGGCTCCACTCCAATGGAGAAAGTAATATCCATTTTCAGGGGTGGCAATAATCGAAACATTGGAATCATAATCATAAGAACCACCACCAGAAACGGTACCCCCCAATCCATGGGTAATAGAAAGAATCGGTTGCACTCGTGAAAAGTTAGCCCTTAGGCTATGATTTTGGTCGATTAAAATCGTGGTCGTTAAAGCAGTGGAATCTGCCACGGTCGCACCGGTCCAATTCTCTAGGTAATACCCTGGGTTTGGATTTGCACTGATTGAAACCGATTTCCCATATTCATAGATCCCCGCACCGGTAACTGATCCACCCAAGGCTGAGATTAATTCGAGGGTATAGTCAGCCAATGAAAAAGAAGCAGTCACACTGAGGTTTTGATCCACTATTATGGAAGTAGTTTTCGCAACCGAATCCCCAACCTCAGCACCCACCCAACTCAAGAATTCATAGCCGGTATCCGGGCTTGCCCTTATGGTTGCCGTATCCCCTGGATGATAAATTCCACCGCCCATCACCGATCCTCCAGTGCTACTATGGACCGTCAATAAAAAGAAATTGCTAGAAGTTTGATTCGAATCGGTAGTACCATTATTTCCGTTTGTGCTATTGGATTCTTGCCCTCCGGTTCCATCCTCTAAATTTTTTAACTCTAATTCAAATTCTTCTTTTGGTGTCCAACTAAGGGTCTCAAAATTGTAAAAGCCACCGGTAGAATCATAATATCTCCAATTCTGAAGTTTATGGAAATAGATCCAGGGAAAATGTTCCTGCTGGGTCCAAGCCCAGTCTAACGAAGGCAAAAACAACCATACCGAGGTCCCATCTTCTGAAGATGGATAAACCCACTCTAAATCCTCGTGGTAAATCCATTCCGATCCATTATCATAATAATAACCGAACCATGAACTGGCTTTCCAATTACTGGTCACCACTATGGAATTTTGATCGATATCCTGATTACAAAATATAAATCGGTCTGGAATTAAGAAAGTTAAAATACAAAAGAAAATAAGAAAGATTTTCTTCACTTTAATGCCAAAGATGAACTCCAAAAAAATGAATTTTACTGCTCTCAAAATTTTCTAACAAGCGGAACGATTGAAATATTTCCGGCAAAGAAGCCGCCAAGCTATGATGAAAAATGCGGTTAGTGGAATGCCAAAAATCATGCCTAGAATACCTCCCAAGGCAGTTCCCCAAAAGAAAATTGAAACAATTACCACCACTGGATGCAAACCCGTTTGCTGACCCATAATTTTGGGGGTCAGGTAATAACTTTCAAGCAATTGAACGAGGGCGAAGGAGAGGCCACATCCAAGCAGTAAGTTCCATTGACCACTCTCGGCAATTCCATCCGGTTGTAAATAGGCAACCAGTAAAGTCACGATCACCCCAACAATAGATCCGAGATAAGGCACGATGTTTAATAAGCCAAATAAAAGACCTAGGGTAATGGCAAACTTCAATCCACTCAGACTAAATCCAATGGCATAGCCTACGCCCATCAATAACCCGATCAGTAACTGCCCTCGAAAGAACGCTACCAAAATTCCTACAAACTCACGCACTAAAAAAATGATATCCTCTCGTACCGAGGCAGATATGAACCTAAGTTCTTTTTCCAAGTCCTCTAGTAAATTACGGTTGGAACTAAGAAAGTAGAACAAATAAATAGGAATTACTGCGAGGTAGGTCATTTTGGTAAATATACCCATTAATCCGAGCCAAGCGGATTTTAGAACCTCCGCTGATTTTTCTGCAATAGCTCCGCCCTTGCTTTCGAGGGTCTCCATGGTCTGGTTCTTCATTTCCAAACTCTTTTGATCTAAATAAGCAAGGCGATCCGCCTTTGTCTTGTAAGAGAAAAACTCCGTTTTTTCCAAGTCTCCCAGTTCACGAAAGGTGGTACGCTCCTCGATAGACAAGGTGACATATATTTTCTTTTCGGATGCATTGAGATCCAATCGACCAGTTCCCTGACTTGGAGCTAAGGTAGCCCCCCAGTATTCCTTAAAAGATTCAAACTGGCCTGAAATTGACTCCCAAGTTTCAGGTGGTAAGTGTTCCTTACCTTTCTCTTCCAAGCGGTCCGGCCACTCCGAAGCGGAACCAATAAAGTCTTGCGTTTGCCGAATAATTTTCCCTCCCAAGAACCAAGTCGCCGAGCCAGCGGTAGCAAGTACCAAAAAATAAAGGGTAACAATGGAAATAAATCGTCCCATTCCCATTTTTTCTTCCAGGAAAGTAACAATCGGGCGAAGCAAAATTGCAAGCATTCCGGAAAGGGCAAGCGACCAAATTACTCCGGAAAAAAAAGTAAAAGCTTGGTTCAGCATGTAGACCACGAATGTCAGTAAGCATCCCAATGCAAGAACCCCGGCAAAGCAAAGTACGAATGCCAAGAACTGCCCTTGTCGCTCACCTAACAAAAAACCGGATTTATTTTCTTCACTCATGTGTAGTTTCCTTGTGTTTGCTTGTCATTTGAATTTATAAAGAGATATCTCCTTTCATGTCCGTTCTATGAAACCAAGTCAAACGAATCACTAGATCAGAAACGCTTTATCTCCAATGCCTTTCTCTCGATTCTTATTCTCTACCCTGTTAGCTTTTGCATTCAATCTTTTACTGTCAGCAGAGCATTCAAACTTTTCTCTAACGGATGAAGTTAGGGCTGTTTATCAAGCGATTGTTCGTATCGAAGTAGTTTCAGAAAAAGGGTCGGGAGGAAGAATGATGAAAGCACGCTCCACTGGGAGTGGAGTCATTATTAGTAATGATGGACTTGTTTTAACCAACCATCATGTAGCTGGCAAAGCCTCCCGTTTGACCTGTCGCCTTCACAATGGAGATGAATTAATGGCCGATTTGCTTGGTGCCGATGCCATGACTGATCTTGCGTTGTTACGCCTCCGTTTAAACGAAAATGGATCCAATTCAGAACCACTCAAGATCGCGGAGTTTGGAAATTCACATAAGGTAAAGGTTGGCGATACTTGCTTTGCCATGGGTAGTCCTGCCGGTTTATCTCAATCGGTCACCAAAGGAATCATTTCCAACGTTGCCTTGATTTCAGCGGGGAGCCAATCCTTTCGCTTGGATGGTGAAAATGTCGGAGAATTAGTAAGATGGCTGGGGCATGACGCGGTCATTTACCCAGGCAATAGTGGTGGACCACTGGTAGATCGATTTGGTAAGATCATCGGAATCAATGAAGTCGGGATCGGAAGCCTCGGTGGAGCCATCCCTTCTAATCTGGCAAAATCAGTGGCTAAGAAATTGGAGTCGCAAGGTTATGTTTCCCGTTCTTGGATTGGACTCGAATGCCAACCACTGATTGAAAATAAAACTTCTGGCATTTTGGTTTCTGGAATAATCTCGGGCTCTCCAGCCGAGAAAGCCGGGCTTATGGCGGGTGACTTAATTACCCAATACGACCAAAAAAAAGTATCGGCCACAATCCCCGAAGATATCCCCATTTTCAACCAGCTCGTTTATTCCAAACCGGCAAATAAAGAAGTTAAAGTTCTGGGCCTTCGAGATGGCAAAAAAAAAGAATGGAAAATAACTCCCTCTCACCGAGAACCGGCATATGCGAAGGAAAAGGAACTAAAAAGTTGGGGCCTTACCATCCGAAACTTTACCTTGATGTCGTCCCTAGAAGCTCAAAGAAATAAAAAAACAGGCGTTCAGGTTCACTCCACGAACCGGGGGGGGCCCTCAGCAAGCGCAAAGCCTGGCTTAGTTCCAGGCGATGTAATCTTAGAAGTGAATGGAAAACCGATTGATCATACCAAGGATCTTATTGAAGCCACTCGGAAACTAACCCGGGGCAAGAGGGAACCCGTTCCCGTGATCGTTCGTTTCGAGAGAAATTTGGCTCAACTTCTTACGGTTGTAAAAATCGGTCCGGAAGCGGAAGAAAATCAACCCGTACAAGCATGGAAGCCATGGTTGGGTGTATCCACACAAGTAATCACACGAGATCTTTCATCCGCTCTGGGGTTACCACGAACCACCCGTGGCGTTCGAGTTGCTCAAGTTTTCCCAGAATCTCCCGCCGAGCAATCTGGGCTTCAATGGGATGACCTTCTTTTTCGAATCGATGGACAAGTCATTCAGTCTTACCGAGTGGAAGACGCAGAAGTATTTGGAAACATGCTCAAGCAATATAAAATCAACTCCACGATTACACTAAGTGGTCAAAGAAACGGTGAAGCATTTGATTTGCAGGTAACTCTCAATAAGCGGCCTGAACCGCCCAATGAACTCCCCAAGTATGAAGAGGAAACCTTTGAATTTACCCTTCGTGAGCTTTCCTTTGGAGATCGTGTCAACCGTCGCCTAGACTTAAACCAATCCGGACTCGTCATCGAAAATGTTGAACCGGCAGGCTGGGGAGCCTTAGGTGGGCTTAGGCAAGGTGATCTTCTCCTTCGAGTAGAGAAAAATTCCGTGGATTCCGTAGAAGGCTTCGAAAAGATTATGAATCGACTGATTACTCAGCGAAAGAAAAGTGTAGTATTCTTTATCCGCAGGGGCATCCACACTCTCTTTCTTGAGCTCGAACCGGATTGGGATCAAGGGGGCTAAATGATTATGAAATTTTTTCTTTGTATCTTTTTATTTACCACGATCTTGGGTCATGGAAAAAACGCAGAAAAGAAAAATTCTGAAACGATTTGGCGCACTTTGCTCACAGAACATGCAAATTGTGTAACTTGGGTATCGGCCACCGTTCGAGTTGAGGTAAGTGTTGGCGGCAGAAGCCTCCCTCCCCAGGAACAAAAGCTTGAAGCCCTGGGAACCATCATTGCAGATGATGGCCTTACGGTCCTTTCCCTTACCAAAGTCGACCCAACTTCGAATATCATCTCCCGACTTCGTAGCCCTGGAGCATCCGTACAAGTTCATTACACTGAAGTTTTGATCTTAATGCAGGACGGCAGTGAAATTCCGGCCCGCTTACTTCTTAAAGACATGGATTTAGATTTGGCCTTCCTCTTGCCAATCACGGAAACCGAAGAAAGTTCCGAGAAATTCACCTTCTCTGCTACTCCAGGTTGGAATCGTGCTAAAAACCCTCCAACTCCTGAAATTCTGAACGAAGTAGTTTCAATTTCAAAATTAGGTCGTAACCTATATCGCCAATCCACCCTACGGAGAGGATGGGTTAATGCTGTAATCGAAAAACCCCGCCCATACTTCGTGATCGAGAACACAGAACCAGGAACTCCAGTATTTGACCATCGCGGACGGTGGTTAGGGGTGGTAGTTTATAAGATGGATTCCGGAAGACCGACTGCGGTTGTTACCCTTCCGATAGAGGATATTATGGAAATTGCAGAACAAGTCCGGTCCCGGAATCAATAAGTTTTAACATTGCCGACTCTGATGTGAGCATCCTAATATAAAACTCCTCATGTTTCCATCCATGCAAAACTCTATCGCTTGGAGGTTGTCAGCTAGCTTCTTTCTACTGGCTATATTTGATTCCTGTTCAGAAAAAAGACTGTCATCGGATGATGTGGAATATCGCAAAGATGACTTCGGAAATGAAATCCTTTATGCCATTGATGACGATGAACCTTTTGGCCAAGGAAAACGGGCTTATGTGACTGAAAAATATGACAACGGACAAATCCGTTTTGAGATCGGTTTTGTAAATGGTTTAAAGGATGGAAAAGTCGAATTCTGGCAAACAAATGGGCTACCAGAACTAAGCGGATCCTATGCCAAGGGTAAAAGGGACGGCCTTTTCACCGCCTATGGAAAAATTGGGGAAATCGTTTACAGTAAAAGCTTTATAAATGACAAATTGGAAGGGAATTTCACCTTGTATTATCCCGCGTCTAACAGTGATAAGGCTCGATTCTTTGAGAAACTATATGAAGTCCGGTCAGGAAAATCTTATTTTTCTTGGAATCGCTTGAAAAATTTATTTTCCTCCGAAAAAGTGGATCCTGAAGAAATCAAGGTCACCAACCATTTGCGACTAGAGGCTCAATTTCATCAAGATTTTCCAGTCGGTCCCTATCGTGCTTTTTTTCATCCAGGTAATCTTCAACTCAGTCAGGAAGAATTATTAAAGGAAGATGGTTTCTTCTCCGATTTGAACCGCAGTAAGGGTCAACTGATTGAGCAACAGCGTTTTTATTATCCCCGTGCTTCCGGTCTCGTTGTTATTCTCCCCGACAAAGTCAGGCTGGATACCATTCATCCCACCACCAGAGACGGGTTTTCGCGGGCCATTGATGAGGCAACCAAGTCAATCCTCGAAATCCCGGCCTATCGAAATAAAGATAAGGAACCGGCTCTGGTTTACACGATTGATAGTAGGGGTAATGAAATTGTTCCCATTTGGTCCTCTCACATAAAAGAATTTGCGGTTCGAAATTTAGATGGCTTTCTTTTGCCCAAAAAATTTCTCAAGACCACCTATGAAGCGTATCTGGATGAGGTCATTCCTTTTACTGAAGAGTGGATGGTTCAACTCGATCTTAGTCAGGACCCAAGAATAGACGCATACATTCAAGATGGGGCATCCGTCGATATTGTTGGTCTTAATGAAAGAGGAGAAATTATTGATATTTTTTGGAGTAGTCCCCGCAAAGAATCTACGGATACCTTGGACAAAAGAATCTTTGCCAAACGAATTAAGATACTGAGAGATTGGGAGGAAGGAAGTTCCTCACAAGCAGACTGGTTGATGAATAATGGCTCCAAGCTCTTTCTACGTGGCAAGTCTTCTTTGACCACCTGGAAATCTTCACCCTATTAAGCCCCTTTTACTTAGACCCCTGCTCAAATGGATTGACTGATGGTACGGGGGCTTGAGCTGGAGCAGATTCAAAAGGATTGACTGAGGGTTTGGGTGCGACATCAAATGGGTTCACTTTTGGTTTACCCTGAGTATCAAAAGGATTAGCAGACGGTACGGGAGCGGCATCAAATGGATTAACTGTGGATTTGGGAGCGACATCAAATGGATTAACCTTTGGTGCACTCTGAATATCAAATGGATTAGCAGACGGTACGGGAGCGGCATCAAATGGATTAACCGTGGGCTTGGGTGCGATATCAAATGGATTGCTAACGGGAGGGGGAATTGGCATTTCAGATTCTTTCAACAGGGGGGGTAAATCCTCAACCTCATAAAAAAGGGGCTCTTGATATCCTTCCAGATTCAGCAAGCTTTCAAAACGGGGTCGAAGGTCGTAACTCCAGCGGAAACGAAGTAAACCCTCATCACTTCTTTCCACTAATTCTTCTCTGGACTTGCCGTCATAACCTCCACCATTTTCAGGGTAGCCCCCAATCCAACGCAGATAGAAACGCCATGGTATCCGATCTTCCGGGTTTTCAAAATCAACCCAATGGTCGCCAATTTCGATGAGCTTCCCAGTAAACACCCCTTTACTCTCTCTGGGAAAGACCACATCCAGCTCTTCAATCCGTAAGTGTCCATCATGTCTCCATTTTAAACGGATACGGTTTCCGACTACTGTATCTTTTATAACCCCAAGAATGTAAGGGTCGAAGCCACCATCTTTACTTGGGCTTCCTCCGTGCCAAGGAGCTAAGTATCGGTTTCGAAACCCACTATCCTCAATTACCTCAATCCAAGCCTCTCCCTTGCTATCAAGAATACCAAGCAATTCACCTTGTTGCTTCTTGGGAATGGCAAAAAGAGGGTAAGAAAAACTTACCAAAATCAAAAGGTGCATCGACTTGAACCGCATAATTCTTTTTTTAATTACTGATACCCAGACAAAACTAGCTTGGCAAGTACGCATCCGGCACCTCCTGAAAACAAACGGGGCGTTGGAAGCGGGAAAGTAGCAAACGAGCCTCCAAGTCTTGTTTACTTTTCAAATTCGCACAGGTCGAATTTGTGGTAACTGCTGCAATGTTTAAATCCTTGGCAGTTGGAAAACAATGCAAGGACAGGAGATTGGATTGAAACTCAATTTCCTCGATTAAGCCATCCATATCCTTCTCATCGATACAGGAGCCAAAGATTTGAACTGGACGCACATTCTCTAATCTGTTGAAAAGCTCCGAACATTCTTTCAAAGAGTTGTAGAAGAAAACCTGGATACCATTCGATTTCTCTTCCATATTCAAATCCTGTTCTCCGCAAAAATTTGACAATGTTTTCAAATTAAAATGGGTAAATTCCTGCGCGAGTGTAGCCCGCCAATTCTCAAACCCGCTTGTTTCCAGTTCTTGCGGGAGAAGCAAAATATTCGGATGAAGAATTCCAGCTCCCTTACAACCCTTGGAAAACTCGAGGTAATTAGATAACAGTCCGGATTGTTTTTCTTGGTCAAATTCTGGAAGCAAGAGCATAATATTGCCATGTTGTTCCCTTTCAAAAATTGGACAAGGAGACAGCATCTCATCGCAGATGGAATGTAATATTTTCTTATTTTCTAATTCTGAGGTATCCATAACCAAAGCTTGGAATGAGAAATGGGAAAAAATTTCTGTGAATACTTTTGAATCCGCTTGCTCCACCATGGAAAATAATTTTGCGGAATAGCCTACCTTTTGCATCGCATGCTCAAGCCCTTCGATGATTTTTTTTATATCCTCACAAAGAATTCCATTAACTGCCAAGACAACCGGACAACCTGCTAACAAAGCAGGTAAGACCTGTAGTGAAATCGTAAAGGACAAGGGGACACAACCCTCTTCAGCATAGATAAAGACAGGACCAATAGGTCTTAAAACCGAACGCATTTCAGGTTTTGGCACCGGTTCCCCCTCAGGATCTCCCCCATCTAAAATAAAATTCAGCCAATCCTCATTCTTAATCATTGCTCTAAATCCATGAATGATCTCGGTGATGTTCCCAGCAATGCCACTATTTTCAAAGGAAAGATTTTCTATATTTTCCCCGAAAGAATCAAGCAGTTGAAGCCTTGCTCCATGATCGACAAAATGAATCGATTCATTTTCAACCTTGATTTTCGGACTTTTCGGTTTCACTAGACGAAATCAAAGATGACTTTTCGAAATTGGCAAGTCCCCTATTCTAACTTCTGGGTTTAGCCTTTAATTCCGAAATAATCTGACCCAAGGGGTTAAAAAATAAATAACTAATAAAGTTATTTTTCTAGTTGATTTATATTTTTTCATATTTTATTCAGTCGATTATGAGCAACAAAGATGTAAGAGAAGAGATCCTTGAATTTAGGATCGAGTATAGAGAAGCCAATACTGAGTTGGTATCAGAGAAACATTTTTCTGCTGGCAATGCTAGTACTGCCATCGAAATGTTCAATTTTGCCTGTAAAAAAGATGAGGTTACCGCAGAAGTCGAAAAAATTGAAGTTTGGAACCGCTGGGCAAATCGATGGGATCCGGTCGAGGAAGAAATGGAATAGAATAATGCACCGATCTTCTATTCCAATAGAGAGAAGGTTCTAGTGCTCATTTTTCACTGGCAACTGCCAGCAAGCTAACCATCGATCGTCACGCAGATAAACTTTGTCCCCTGAATAAGCCGGATGGGCCCAAGTCTCTCCCACAACTTGCTCACGCCAGTACTCACGATATTGCTCCCCGCTCAAATTCATAAAAACCAGTTCTCCCTCGGCATTGAGCGAGAGTGCATCTCCCTTTTTCTTGTTGGTCCAAACCAAGCTGGCATGAGGATTTCGGTTCGCTGCAGTTAGCCTATGCTGGTCTCGCCAAAGAATACTCCCTGTCCTCAACTCAAAAGCAGTCAAACCATGACTTCGGTCCAGCAGGTAACAAATACCCTCTCGATACAAAGGTTGAGCCATCAACCCCCTCAAATCGTCCTCTTCGGACCATAGCAACTTTGCACCTCGATTCTTTTCAACCCGAATTGCCTTCGAACCATTCCAGTACCCGGAAACCAGAAGAATGCCATCTTCATAGATTGGTTTAGCAATGGAAACCCCATACTTCACTTGGTAGGGAAGACTCCAGAATTCTTCCCCCCCTCCAACCGGTAAACCCATAATTTTATTGGGCCCCCAGCAAATCATTTGCCTGATTCCCGATGCCTCAACCAAGAGTGGTGGAGAGTAGCCTGCCATGGAGTCGTTACCTGCTGCCCAATTCGTTTTTCCTGTTTTAGCATCCAAAGCTAAAATATTCCCGGTGTGTTTACTACCCACATGATAAAGGATTGATAAATCAAGAGGTTCGGGTGCAGCAGAAAAACCCCAAATAGGATTTTTTATTTTTAGCTCCTTCTTCAAATCTCTTTTCCAGATAAGAGTCCCTTTCAAAGCATCCAAACAATGAGCATATCCCATTGCCCCCAAGCAATAGGCTTTTCCCTGGTAAATGGTAACCGAAGATCTCGGGCCTTTCCCATATCCAAGCTTTTCGTATTTGGACTGGTAAGAATATTCCCACTGAATCCTTCTCTTTTGTGCGTCGAAACAAAGTACCCGCTCCACCTCTCCAAATTTCTCCTTCGGAGGACGATCCATTAAGTAAATCAATCCATTTCGAGTCGTGACCCCAGAATAGCCCGGGTGAACTGGGGTCTTCCATATTATCTGAAGTCCGCCATCGGATAAGTCCTTAGTAATATTTGGACCCTGCCAAGTTCCATCCCCATTGGGTCCTCTCCATTTCCACCAACCTTCGCCATCCCCGAAGGCGGAGGTTCCAAAAACCATGAGATACCAAAAAAGAAGTCGCATGAGTAATTTGTTACCTATTTTGACCCGTCTGGAGAAAAAGATGCAACCGGGCCGCTAATTTTGGTCCGAAGCCCTCCACTTTCTTAATTTCTTCCACCCCTGCCTTTTTCATCTTCTCCAAGCTTCCAAAATACTTCAGTAAGGCTTCCCGGCGAACTTTACCAAGGCCAGTAAAGTCGTCCAGAATTGATTCCCTAATTCGTTTACTCCGCAAATCCGCATTGAATTGATTTGCAAACCGGTGGGCTTCATCCCGGGCTCTTTGCAGCAGTCGTAAGGCAGGATCCCGAAAGTCTAGCTTCAACTCTCCGCGCTCATCTGGAAACACTATGGTCTCCTCCCGTTTGGCTAAGCCAATGATGGATGGAGGTACTACATCCATCAACAAGAAAGCTTTCAACGCAGCCCGAACTTGACCAATTCCTCCATCAATAACAACCAACTCGGGGAAGAGAGTACCCTCTTCATGCAACCTGCCATATCGGCGCCCCACCACTTCTTGCATCGCACGAAAATCATCATTTCCCTCAAAGGCACGAATCTTAAACCTACGGTAGGCTCGCTTATCTGGTTTGCCCGACTGAAACCGCACCATGGAGGCAACCACAAAGGTTCCAGATACATGAGAGATATCGAAGCACTCAATGGACTCTGGCACTCTTTCTAATTTCAGTATTTCCCCTAACCTGACCAATTCAGTACCATCCTTTTCATCCGCTTTGGGCCAGGTACGGGTAAATTTCCGGCTCTTTCCAATGGTTTTCGCCATTGCATCCGCAATATCACGTAAGTCCGCTGCCCTTTCAAAATCCATGGCCTCCGCACGCTTTAACATTTCTTCTCTCAACTCTGCTAACCAACTCTTTGCCCGCCCTTCCAGGAAAGAGCAGGCTTCTTCCACCCTTTTACTGTAATCATCCACCGTAGTCTCATTATGTCCGGCAAAGATTTCCGCCCGGGCATCATCATATAATTTATAGCGGCCTTCCTGAAGTTTTATTGGTTTTGCATCCGCGAGTAGAATTCCAAATTTTTTTCGCATTTCCGAAAGAGTCGATCGTAACATCCCGGCTTGAGCAAAGGGTCCGTAGTAATGGGCCCCATCTTCCTTTTTATTCCGGCAGAGCCGGAAACGGGGCATCTCATTTTGTAAATCTACCCGGACCAACAGAAATTGTTTATCGTCGGTAAAGTCGGTGTTGTACCTGGGTTTATATTCTTTGATTAATTTGCCTTCCAGCAGGAGGGCTTCGGTTTCGTTTTGCGTTTGGTGGGTGGTGATTTCACAGACCATTTCAACCATGGCCGCGATCTTAGGTTGCGCCCGGATAAATCGTCTTGAACCTTGAAAGTAACTGGTTACCCGCTTTTTTAAATTCTTGGCTTTGCCCACATAGATAACATGCCCTAAACGGTCTTTCATTAAATAGACTCCGGAAGTCTGGGGAAGACCACGGGCCAATTTCCTCATTTCATTTATCTGATTTTGCATTGGCAATTCCTATGACTCTTGCCTACTTTACAAATTGGTAAGTAATCAATACTCAAAATAAACACAGCCTGAACAGATAACAAACATGAGTTCTCCCATACGAGTAGAAACCATAACCTTGGGAGATGAACTTCTCCTTGGAATTCGTGAAAATGCCCATCTTACATATTTGGGTATTCAACTTGCCCATCACGGGATCGAACCGGCAGCCAATTTGGTTATTCGAGATAATCCAGATGACATACATTTATTTTTCTCTGAGAGTTGGAAACGATCGGATCTCATTATCACCACTGGAGGACTCGGTCCAACCACTGATGATCTAACCCGTGAATCGATCGCCAACGCCCTGGACGAAAAACTCGTCTTCGATGAATCCGTTGAGCAGGCGATCCAAGAACGTTTCAAGTCCCTTCACCGGGAAATGCCAGAGAACAACCTCAAGCAATGCTACCGACCAGAAAATGCTGAGATCTTGTCCAACCCCTACGGCACCGCACCGGGACTCTTTCTCAAAAAAGATGGTAAAATTCTGGTGATGCTTCCAGGCCCAGCTCGTGAGATGCATCCAATGTTCGAAGACCAAGTAGTTCCCCGACTACAGAAAGAAGGTATTTTTCCAGAAATCGATTGCTACCTTCAAATTCGTACTGCAGGCATTGGCGAGTCTGCCCTTGCAGAAATAGTCGAACCTTTACTTTACGGTGTCGATGGTTTGATCCTTGGATACTGTGCCCATGCGGGAATGGTCGACCTCCGGCTTAGCTCTCTTGATTCCGATATTTTATCCGAAGAAAAACTGCATCAATTAGCCGACCAATGTCGGGAAGCCCTGGGGGACGATTTCGTTTGCTTTGGCGACCGTACTTTGGCGGAAGTTATTTTTCGTGAACTTCGTGGCTTGAACAAGACCCTGGCCGTGGCTGAATCTTGCACCGGCGGACTGCTTTCTTCCCAATTCACCGAAATTGCGGGAATCTCAAAAGTTTTCCACGGGGGTGCAGTTTGTTATCATAACGATGCCAAAGTACAAATGGTCGAAGTTCCCGAAAGTATGCTTGAACAACACGGTGCGGTTAGCGAAGAAGTTGCCATTGCCATGGCTACTGGTGCCTGCGAAAAATTCGGGGCTGATTATGGGCTCAGCGTGACCGGTTTTGCGGGCCCTGCTGGAGGAACTCAACTGCTCCCGGTTGGTTCGATTTACTTAGGTTATGCTTCTCCTGTTGGAGTCTGGGCAAACCAACTCCATCTCCGAGGTGACCGTGCATCCAATCGCAGGCGGGCAACCACCGCCGCTTTGGACTGGATGCGTCGAAAGCTTCGGAAGTATAAAATTGAAGAGGTCTTTGCAGCTGCAGAGTCTGGAAGTATTGAAGTGTAAGTCCTTGCTTCCGAGTTCGTAATTTAGATTTTTATTAGGCCCCATGTCTAAGGAATCCTTATTTACCGTTTTAGGCGATGATGATTATCTCGTTCGACAAAAAGCGAAAGAAATTTTCGACCAGCTATTGAACGAATTTCCGGACGATTTATCCCGTGAAATTATTGATGGCCGGGCCAATCGAGTCGATGATGTTGAACGCATTCTTAATGAGGCCCGATCGGCAGGGGAAACCCTTTCCCTCTTTGGCGGTGGGAAACTGGTCTGGATTAACGAGGCTAACTTTCTTAATCAGACCAAGACGGGTGCTGCCCAAGGATCCAAGGAAGCACTTGAAAGTTTGAAGCCTTTTTTAAAGAACTTGGGTGAAACCAAGCTTATTTTCTCCGCCTGCCCAGTTCATCGTAGCCATGGATTTGTGAAGTGGTTGCAAAAGAATTCAGTCTACGAAGATGTCGCCAAGAATGAAAAGGAAGATGTCGCTTTTCGTAGGTTGGTACAAGAAACCGCCCAAGATTTCGGAGTTCGTTTTTCGAATGGTGCCCTCGAATATTTAGCCGGTAAAATCGGGGCTCATTCCCGTCTCGGGGTGGAAGAAACTAAAAAGCTTGCGTCCTATCTTGGAAAAGAGGGAGTGGAGATCACTGAGAAGATGGTGATCGATATGGTCCCTGATTTTGGGGAAGGAGATTTCTTTGAGGCTTCAGAAGCATTTTTCTCAGGAAAGTTGGACTGGGCCATGGAGGCTATCGACCGTCATTTTTTTCAAGGTAAGGATGCCCGTCCTCTGCTGGCTACATTACAAAACCGAAACCGCTTGCTTATTCAGTTGCGGGTTTTGGTCGATGGCAAGGAATTGGATTCCAAGCAACGCCTTGGAAAGGATCAACTCGAACAAATGGGTAGAAAATACCAGGATCATTTCTCCGACCCATCTGAAAAGACCACCCTTAACCTTTTTTCACAAAATCCGTGGTTTTTAGGTCGTTTGCTTCCCCTGGTCCAGAAATTTTCTACCCGTCGTCTGATTGATCTGCAGTCTAATTTGATTACCGCTTTTGAACAGGTTCTGGGACTACCTAAGGAACAGCACGCCACCATATTTAAAAACCTTGTCATCCGTACTCATTCGATCGGCCGATAATAATCTTCAGTAAGATTGGTAACATTGGAATCCAAAACTTCTTTTTGGATTTGAGTTTCAACCATACGGATCTTCGGCACAGACCGCTATAATGTGAATGATATTAAGGTAAAGTATTAAAGAAACTCAACCTTGCTTCTTTTTTACTTTTTAATAAACAATTAAAATATGAAATTTCTTACCATTCTAGTCTTCATCATTCCCAGTTTCATTTATGCGGAAGATAAGGTCTCTCATTCAGATTTATCCAAAAAGCTCGACCTCATCCTGCAAAAAGTGGGGGGATTAGAAAAGAGAATCAGCCAAATTGAGTCCGATCATGCCAAGTTAAAGAAAGAACTCGAGCAGACCAAGAAAACGACCGAAAATTTTGCAATTCCGGAAGATGAAGAAGGAAAAAATTCATTTTTAAAAAAATTACGAATTGATTTAAAAAGTGAGGAAGCAAAATCCAAGGGACCCTGGACCAAGGCTGAAACTTGGAAATCAATGAAGCGCAACCTTACCGAACATAAGGTAAGAAAACTTTTAGGGAATCCAGATGATATCAGCATTTCTCAAAATCCAAGAATTGACCGCATCTACACCTACACAGGTGACATTGATGCGGATGGATTAGATGATGAGGCAGAGATCAACTTCTTCCGAGATCGAGTGGTATCCTATACCTCCCCTTTCTAAAGATTTTAGAATAGAGCCTTTTTAGAATCTTTCGAGTTTAACCTTAGGGGCTATATCGGCTTGACTTTTGAGAATAATTCATCATTTTGATTAATAAGTTTATTTCTACCCCGTGGTGGAAATTTTGCTAAAACAAACAAACAAACAAACTACTATGAAAAACAAAATATTGGCCTTATTGGCTTCTGTTGGGTTGGTAGCATCTGTACAAGCAGTTGATATCAACGAAAACTTAAAGATTCAGGGTTTCCTTGATTTCTCCTACACGAATACTGAAACGGACAACGGTGGTACATCCAGTGATGAACAGACTCTTGAAATGGACGAGGTCGAAATTGACTTCCTTTTCAATGTCGGTGATGTAAGCGGTGAAGTTCATATCGACAATGGTGATACTCCAGATGGTACTGACGCTTGGGATATCGAACAAGCCCATTTCACTTATTCCTTAGACAACGGTGTATCCTTTACCTTTGGAAATTATGGATCCAACCTTGGTTACGAGCGTGAAGATCCAGCTGGTCTATACACTTACAGTCGTGCGTACGGTGATGTTTCCACAACTGCAGATTCAAATGGAAATGTTGCTGCTAGAGCTTCTACCTTTAACTTAGGTGATGTCGATAGTAGTGATGTACATGGTGTCGCCATCGGGTTTGCTGGTGATAATTATTCCGTGGTTGCTTCCTTTCACAATCCAACAGCCGACAGGAAACTGCACGAAAGTGATAATGCTGATCTCGAACTTGCTATTTCCTACACAGGGATTGAAAATATCAATCTTGGAGTTGGTTACTACTTCGACAATGAAGAAAATAACAACCTAGAAGAAGATGTTTTGAATTTTCATGTTTCTACCACTGTAGGTAAATTTTTCATTGCTGGTGAATACACTGAAATCCAGACCGAGAATGTCGCAACTGGTGATTTAGACGCTTACTTGCTCTTACTTGATTATGATTTTAATGATAGATTAGGTGCTGCCTTTCGTATCAGCAGTAACGAAACTAATATTGATAATGAGGATTATGACAAAATCACAATTGCTCCTAACTATGCTATCACCGACAGTTTAGGTGCTATCATTGAGTACAGTGATATTGATCAAGGTACCATCGATGTTAATGAATTAGCAATCGAGCTTACCTACACTTTTTAAGCCTAAGTCTTAAATAAAGTTTCCAAGGGTCGCCCTTATGCAGGGCGACCCTTTTTTTGGGTATCATCCAAGGATCAATCTAAAATCTTCAAACCTTATTAATTAGATATTTAATAGTTCGAGAAGCTTAATAAAATTATAATTTTTAATCCCTTGGTTGCGTCCAATTCAATGTCTGAAAAATAAAATGTAATATATCCCAAAAAAATTTGGGAACTGGGAGATCTATAGTTGATCAAGACTACAAATTAAATCAATAAAATCTATTGTATCTCTTTGCCAACTCGATAATGTTTACTTAAACCATTGATCGTTAATTTTATATATCATTAATGATAAATTTATCCGATGGCTACGCTCCACCCCCTGAATCCTCAAAATTTGATCCGGGTGATGTGATTCAACACCTTCGCTACGGTTATCGTGGCGTAATTGTTGATTTTGATCCTTCCTGCCAGGCACCGGATCACTGGTACCAATCCAATCAGACCCAACCCGATCGGAATCAAGCGTGGTATCATGTATTAGTCGATGGCAATCAACATGTTACATATGTTGCTGAATCAAACCTAAACTACGATCAATCTGGACTTCCGGTGGTGCACGGTATGCTCAACCTCTTTTTTTCTGGTTACAATGAAGAAGAAAATAAGTATCTGAGAAATGAGGTCCCTTGGAACCCGGGAAATCCACCGGATGCGCCACCACCTTCTCCCCCGCCTGACTTCGAGCCACCTCCACCTTCTAATTCCTGATTTCCTGCGGGACCTTTCCAGCAAGGTGTTGGTGGAAGCAAGAAGGTTTAAAGAAAGGAATCACATTGGAATCATTTTATCCAGGCCCATGACAGGGCTACAGGATTAAAAAGATCAATAGACATCCTTGAGGTATCGTCTTTCCTTCTGCAAATTTTTCACCCAGGATCCCGCATCTTCATCACTGACTCCCCCTTCACTTTGGGCAATCGAACGAAGTGCTTGATCCACATCCTTTGCCATTCGGGAAGCATCCCCACAGACATAAAAGATGGCACCGTCATTCAACCAGCTCCATAACTCCCCTTTTTTCTCCAGCATTTTATGCTGAACATAAACTTTTTCTGCCTGATCCCGGGACCAAGCAAGATCCAACTGATTCAAAATTCCATCCTTTTGATAGGCTTCCCATTCATCTCCATAGAGGTAATCCGTATTTTTGCTACGATCCCCGAAGAAGAGCCAGTTCTTTCCAGATGAACCCTGAGCCTTACGCTCCTCAATAAATGCCCGGAAAGGAGCGATACCCGTACCAGGGCCAACCATAATAATCGGGGTGGAAGAGTCTTCCGGTAGTTTGAAATTCTTATTCGGATGAAAATAGCAGGGAATCGTGTCCCCAGCTCTTTCTGCTAAGTAAGAAGAGCAAACGCCTTTTCTTTTTCTTCCATTTCCCTCATAGCGAACCACAGCAACGGTAAGATGGACTTCTTCCGGATGAGCGGAGATGCTTGAGGCAATCGAATACAAACGAGGAGGCATCGGACGAAGAAGACCCACAAAATCTTGGGCACTCATTTCTGGTTGAGGGAATTCCAAGAAAAGATCCATCAATTCCCTCCCCCACATGTATTCGACCAAGGCATCCTTATTTGCAAGTTCAAGCAAATTTGCCAGTTTTTCAGACTGGGCAAATTCATTAAACTTTTTTATCTGAATCTTACTCAAGACCGTACAAGCGAAACGATTTATCAAGGCAACTTTGAGCACCAGGCTTTTTTCCCCAAGCTCAATGGTCTCTTCCCCGCTTAATCCAACAGCACTGAGTAAATTATTCACCACCGACTCGCAATTGATTGGTAGAACCCCAAGAGAGTCTCCAGGTAGATAGTGAAGGTTGCTATCCTTTAAGGACAATTCAAAATGTCGGGTCTCCTTATCGGAGCCTTCCGTCATCAAACGGTTGACTAGCAATTCGGAAGCGTAGGGATTTGCTTTACTGGGTTCATTCGGATCAGCAGAAGTAGTCATAGGCAATCTAGGTTGAGGGATTCTTAGTTTTGACAAAACATTTTCAATAATCCAATCGAAATCGATAAATATTATCCAGTTGCTTCGCGATTCGCATCCGAATAATTATATTTGTCTATGGATTGGTTCGATAAGTTAGGTAAGGATGAAAGCAAGCACTGGGAAGAATTGATGCTGTCATTTTCCTATGACCAAGAAGAATGGAATGATGCTAGAAAGCTTCTCTTGAAACTTTTAAGCAATGATAAAAAGCGAGCCGGTGAACCGGCCATTCGCTCTTACCTCTCTTGCTGTGCGGAATCTGCGGGTAATGTCCACCCACTACCAGCCCTAGCCTCTTTGGTTGAAGAATTATACCAGACCTATGGTATGGAAAACGCGGAAGAAGAGAACGGGGTCCTCGATTCTTAGCTTACTTCGCCCTTTTGCTCGAGCTTTCGATGGGCTTCTTTAACCACAAGATATTTTTCCGCCCAACTCCGCAACTTTGCCCGCTCTTCATCCTTCAGGGCTTTTTTAAACTTACCTGGAACCCCAGCAACCAATGAGCCCGGAGGGACTTCCATTCCGGCAGGCACTACCGTTCCTGCTGCAATAATAGACTGGGTCCCAATGCGGGCACCATCTAAGATCGTAGCTCCCATTCCGATCAGGCACTCATCTTCAATGGTGCAAGCATGTAAAATAGCACCATGACCAATGGTGACGAAATTTCCTACGATTAATGGAAAATGATCCGATAGATGACCAATCACTCCATCCTGTACATTGCTGCTTTCTCCAATGGATATGTAATTAATATCTCCTCTTAACACCGAACCGTACCAAATGCTTGAATCCTTACCTATTCTTACATCGCCCACAACTTTTGCGGAGCTAGATACATAGACCCCTTCCTCTAAGGATGGACTTTGGGAGAGAAATAATTTGAGCCGATCCTCAACTTTCATGAGAACTGACTAAAGTCTGAAAAAAACTAAGGACTTGAAACTATTGGCAAGCTTCGCACTCTTCCCCATCGCGCATAGCCTGTATGCTACATGCCTTTTGTTCCGCTTCGGTAAATTCTTTCTTAGCGGAAGGATCACTGGCTACATTGGATTCAGGATTCCCCGGCTTTAAGGTAACCGTAGCCTTTTCAATATTGGAAGCACCTAGGGTTCTTAAATAATAGGTGGTCTTCAAACCCTGCCTCCATGCCGCTCGATACATATGAGACATAACTTTGATATCTGGCTTGCCAAGGAATAAATTAACGGATTGAGACTGATCGATCCACTTCTGCCGCCGGGCAGCTGCCTTGATTACATACTCAAAGGAGACATCAAAGGCGGTTAAGTATTTCTGCTTGATCCAATCCGGAATGGTAGAAATTGCAGAAAGTTCACCGTCAAAATATTTCAACTGATCAGACATTTCTCGATTCCAAAGATTCTCTTTCTTCAGGTCGTCCACAAGGTAACGATTTAAAACCATGAAATCTCCAGATAAGTTGCTCTTTACGAACAAATTCTTGTAAGTGGGTTCAATGCATGGGGAAGAACCCATGATATTTGAAATCGTTGCGGTGGGAGCAATGGCAATGACATTGCTGTTACGCATTCCATGCTTGGCAATCTTTTCCCGTACGGGTGCCCAATCCATTTTTCCTTCTTTGGGCACATCAATGGCTTCACCCCGTTCTTCTTCCAAGTGAGCAATCGAATCTTGGGGAAGAATACCTCGATCCCATTTTGAGCCTTGGTAAGTTGAGTAAGTGCCCCGCTCACTAGCAAGATCACTCGAAGCTTCGTAGGCGTAGTAGCAAATGGCTTCCATGAATTCGTCATTGAAAGCAACCGCTTCGTCTGAAGTGAAGGAGATATTTTTGGTAAAAAGGGAGTTTTGCAGACCCATTACGCCAAGTCCGATGGGGCGGTGACGCCTGTTTGATGTTTGGGCTGCGTCCGTTGGGTAAAAGTTTACATCAATTACATTGTCTAGGGCACGAACTGCGATTTGAATAGTCTCTCGTAATTTATCGTGATCGAGGGATCCATCTTTTTTAAGATGCGAGTCCAATACGACCGAGCCAAGGTTACAAACTGCAGTCTCATCAGCTCCAGTATTGAGAGTAATTTCGGTACAGAGGTTGGAGCTATGTATGACTCCAATGTGATCCTGCGGACTACGGACATTACAGGTATCCTTGAAAGTAATCCATGGATGTCCCGTTTCGAAAAGCATTTTAAGCATTTGTTTCCACAGATCAATTGCGGGGATATTATGCGACCAAATTTCACCATTTTCCGCTTTGGTTTCATATTCTGTGTATTTCTCTTCAAAGGCTTTACCGTATAAATCATGAAGGTCTGAAACTTCATTACTACGGAATAAAGTCCAATTTCCCCGAGATTCCATCCGCTTCATAAACAAGTCCGGGATCCAATTCGCAGTATTCATATCATGCGTACGACGACGGTCATCTCCAGTATTCTTGCGGAGTTCTAAAAACTCTAGGATATCACAGTGCCAAGATTCCAAATATGCACAGCCGGATCCTTTTCTCTTGCCCCCTTGGTTAACGGCACATAGCTGGTCATTGTGCATCTTAAGGAAAGGAATCACACCTTGGCTCTCCCCATTCGTCCCAGCAATATGACTACCCGTTCCTCGAACCGAGGTCCAACTTCCACCCAGCCCGCCTGCCCATTTTGAAAGAAAGGCGTTCTCGGCAATCCCGCGGTACATGATGGATTCGATGGTGTCGTCCACCTTATAAAGATAACAGGATGAAAGCTGGGAATGAGGGGTTCCTGAATTAAAAAGTGTTGGGGTGGAGGAACAAAAACGACGGCTCTTGTATAAATTGTACAGGGAGATGATTTGATCTTCCGGTGAATCTTCATGAGCGAAAACCCCCATGGCTACCCGCATCCAAAATAATTGGGGGGTTTCAAGGCGGAGTGGATTATCTCCGGTTTTATCCACCACAAGATAACGATCATAAAGAGTTTGAATTCCAAGGTAATCAAAATCCAAATCCGCAGAAGGATCCAGTGCGTCTGCAAGTTTGTTGATATCGAGCTTGAGAAGCTTGGCATCCAAGCGCTTGATTTCAACGCCTCGCTTGAGGTATTTCTTTAGTCCCTCCGAGTGAAAATTTTTCAACTCGTCAATACTGTTAGTTGCAATATTCCAGCCCAGAACCTCTTCATAAACATAAGATAAAAGAATCCGAGCCGAAAATTTAGCAAAATCACCATCCCGCTCAATTAAGGTTTTCGAATTTAGTATAATGGTCTTTTGCAGATCCTCTTCACTAATTTCAGAGAATACTGATCTTCTCAGACTCTCCTCAATTTGTTCGACAGAGAGACAAAGATCGAGACCGATCGACGCAAATGAAATTCGTTTTTTGAGATCTATTCCATCCCAGAAAAAAGTGGTTCCATCTTTTTTCTTAACTACAATCATGGAGTCTTGCTTGACTTCATCATTGCTGATTCCGGTTTCACGTTCGATTCGGCGACGAGCCCGGTAAAGAATGTAGGATTCAGCAACCTTGAAGAACTTCTCCCGCATTAACTCTTCCTGAACAATATCCTGAATATCTTCGATATTGATGAATGCCTGACCAGTCCCGATTGCATTCTTAGTGACCTTTGCGGCAATTTCGACCGCTGGTTCGGAATCCAATCGTAAGGAAAGAAATGCCTTTCGCACTGCAACTTCGATCTTCGAAGAATTCCAGGGTACAACCTGACCGCTTCTTCGGATTAGACGAATTTGAGAGGAATCCACCCCATTTCCAACAACCGCATCCCCGCCAAGACCACTTCCATCACTGGAGCGTGAAAAAACCAAACTTTTAGCCACATCATAAGCATCATTTTCAACCAGTGCTTTTTCAATCAAACGATGTAGTTCGTCAAAGGAGAGGCGGGGGGCACCGCCTTCCTCCTCTTCAGCCATACGCTCAATTAAGCGGTCGGCAACGATCCGGGCAGACTCCACCACGAGTTCCCGGTTCTTTGGGGTGTATATGTCGTTTTCTTCCCTCGAAATCATCAGGTCGGTCAAAGCCTCCCCGATCACTTCTGCCACCTCAGCGATGTGGAAATCACGGTCACCCGCGCCATCTGTAATCCGTACTTTCGGTATCTCAAAGCGATTATCTTCCAAGGCATCCGCCCAATCAAAGCGTGGCTTATTTTCGCGCGGTGTTTCCGCAACCTTGGTTAATAATACATCTTCTTCGAATATCGTGTTACGCATTAGTTCATCTCCCACCAAAATCTATTTATTTTTCTTCTTAAAATTCAAACTCTTCAAATGACGGCATTAAAGCTCGTCATCTGAAACCTCTGCTAAAGCCGATGACTTTTGGTATTCAGTCACACGTCCTTCGAAGAAATTCTGTTCTTTCTTAACATCCATCATTTCTGCCAACCAAGGAAATGGATTTTCTTGACCAGGATGTAAAATTTCTAAACCGACTCCAACTAAGCGGCGGTCCGCAATGTAATCGATGTAGGAACAAAATTCATTCGCACTGAGTCCGACCGAGTTCACGGGGAGGCAGTCACAAATAAACTCCTTCTCCAATTCTACCGCCTCTTTCATAAGATCTACTAACTCGGACTTAAAGCTTTCGGTCCAAATGTCAGGATTTTCATCGATCAAAACCCGGAAAAGATTACGGAAAAGTTCAATATGGTTAGACTCGTCCCGGAGAGTGTAGCGAAACATTTGTCCAATTCCAGGAAACTTGTTTTGCCTGGCCAGGCTTAGAATCATGCCAAAAAGACCATAAAACTGGGTGCCTTCCATACACTGTCCGAAAACAAAAATATTCTTGGCAAGTTCTTGTTTGTTTTCGGTAATTTTCAAATCCAAGTCGCGGCGAAGTCCTTTAGAAACTTTGGTCACGAATTCATTTTTTTTGCGAATTGTATCAACCTGTTCAAACATTGCCTCGCACTCATGAGGATTTATTCCAAGAGAACTGATCATGTATAATAAACTGTCAGCATGAATATTTTCTTCGTGTGCATGACGACCCAATACCAGTTTAAGTTCAGGTGCGGTAACTAATTCACGAACAACATGTTGAATATTATCCCCGACAATTCCCTCCGCTGCTGAAAAATAGCCAATTCCCATCATAATTATCCAACGCTCGGCATCGCTTAGGTCTGTGGCACTCTTCCACTGCTCCAAATCTTTTTGCATAGGAACATCCTCCGGTTCCCAATGGTTCGATTTCATTTTCCGGTAAAGGTCATAAGCCCACTGATATTTTAGAGGCAAAAGATTAAAAGTCATGGTATCTCTACCGTTAATTACCATTTTCTCTTGGTAGGCCTGTACTGCCTTATCTTCGTCGAGGACGAATTTTTTTCCACCTATGTCGTATGTTTTGTTCATTTGTTTTACTCCCTTATCGTGCCAAAATCCTTCGAATCATGAAGAAATTAAGGCGGATTGCCATGTTTTGAATTTTAGTAAATTTTTTGTATCGCTACTCATCTAATTTATGAACTGATAGTGCTGATGCTGAGTGAAAAGAAAAGAAAAAAATGAAAAATAGTGAAATTAATTATTTATTAAACGCAATATATGGGGTTATCATGAGAACAAGACCCCTACATATAGGCTTGTTAATAACTTTTGGTTAAAAGACAACTTAAGCACTTTGCAAATACATTTAAATTGTAAAAGACTTAAACAAAACGAATCATCAAGAATTTTCCAAGCTCAAGTTATTGAAAGATATCCTCAAATTCTTCAACACTTATTAACAAGCTATAAATTATCCCTTAAATGAAGATTGAAATACAGAATGAAGGCAATTTTTATTAATATATACAACTATATAATTGTACTATATGCTCTCTTTTATCCTATCCTTACACGCTTTAAAAAGGGGCTTTAAGTCGCTAAAAACCAGTCTTCTTTAAGGATAAAAAGAGGATAAATCATTACCATTTTATTACACATAATCCTGTAAGGATGAAGAAGTAGGCAGAAAATGGTTTTCATGAACCGAAAGAACCTGCCCTACCAAATAAATTGAACCAGTTACCAACAAATCTTCCTCTTTATTTTTTTCGGCTTCTTGCAATTCTAAATCAATATCTTTCCAATTTCCTCTTCTTACTTTTGAATGAAATGGCTCTGGGGTTAAAGCTAGCATCTGTTCAAAATCACAGGCTCTTGGAAGCTCCGCAGTAAAATAAACCAATTCTTTTGCCAAAGGGGCAAGAAGTTTAATCAAATCAAAGGCTCGATCTCTTCCCATTGCCGCAAGCCAAACCTTGAAAGGCGGTTGGAAGGTCCCAAGGTTTTCTTTTAAACAATCAACCCCACCTTGGTTGTGGCAGGCATCTAAGATAATCTTTGGGCTTTCTCTAAGTTTCTGCCATCTCCCGGGAAGCACCACCCTTTTCAACCCTTTTTTATTATCTTCATTGGACACAGCAAATTTAGTTTTGAGCAACTCCACAGCCGTGCTTGCCAGGGCAGCGTTCCTCCGTTGATAATTTCCGACCAAATTGGTTTCTGGACATTGCTCGATGGATAAATTTAGGTCTTTAAGATTCGCGTTTTTCACTTTGGATATCTTTTTAATTTCTTGGTTTGCTTCCAGAGGTAACCAACCGGTAACTACGGGAACTTCATTTTTTATAATTCCTCCCTTTTCTCTAGCAATATCTGAAATTCGATGGCCTAAGATTTCACAATGATCCAGAGAAATACTGGTTATAATAGATAATTCAGGGGTGACGACATTGGTCGAATCTAACCGCCCACCTAATCCCGTTTCCAGTATCGCTAAATCAACTTTACTTTCTTGAAATCGTAAAAAGGCGACGGCGGTCATAATCTCAAAAAAAGTAGGATGCATTCCCTTTTTTTCGCCCTCCATGTCCTCCGCTATTGGCTGGATTCTAAGAACCATATTCTCTATTTCCTGCATCGGCATATTTTCCCCATTCACCTGAATCCGTTCACCGAGCTCAATTAGGTGAGGAGAAGAAAAAAGACCGACTTTATAACCATTGCTCTGGTACATTGAATGAAGCATAGCACACACGGATCCCTTTCCATTGGTCCCGGCAACGTGGATAACAGGATAAGAATTCTGTGGGTTATTGAGTCGATCCACTAGAATCCGCATTCGCTCAAGCCCGAAAGAAGAACCTTGGTTTCGAAGTTTGTAAAGGTAATCCAAAAATGTTTTCATTTTAAGAGATACCCCGAACCATAGGGTGCACGAAGAAGATTTTAGAATAAAGACTACTTTTTCGTAGACTTTCTTGTTGTGGTCGCTGGCTTTTTTGCAGCGATTTTGGAAACAGGTAATTTCTTGGGTGCTGCAGGTTTGGTTCGCGTTTTCCTGGGAGACTTACTTGGCAGGGCATGCCCCAAATGTCCAATCAAGGTAATCAATTTATCCCTCATTTGATGCCGATGTACAATTTGATCAATTAAGCCGCGATCTAATAAAAACTCTGCTGTCTGAAAGCCTTCCGGCAGATCCGCTCGGGTCGTTTCCTTGATTACACGACGTCCTGCAAAACCAATCAAAGCCTTCGGTTCCGCTATAATAACATCTCCTAATGAAGCATAACTTGCCATAACACCTGCCATGGTTGGATTTGTCAGAATTGAAAAATAAGGAATCCTGGCTTTTGACAAGCGAGCCAAGGCAGCACTGGTCTTGGCCATTTGCATCAAACTTAAAATCCCTTCATACATTCTCGCTCCACCCGAGGCGGATACAACCACAACGGGAATTTTCTTTTCCAATCCACGCTCAATGGCACGGGTAATTTTTTCGCCGACCACAGAGCCCATACTTCCCCCAAGAAAACGAAAATCCATTACCGCTAAACTAACGGGTAAACCTCCCATTTTTGCGATTCCAGAAATCACTGCATCTTCGAGTTTTGTTTTCTTTTTATTCTGTTCAAGTTTGTCTTTATAGGAGGCAAGTCCTTTAAAATCCAAAGGATCTGTAGAGGTCAAATTTGCATCGTGTTCAACGAAACTTCCTGCGTCTACCAGAGACTCAATTCGGTCAGGTGCCGCTAAGGGAAAATGATAATCACTGGAGGGAACCACCATGAGGTTTTTCTTTAACTCCTTTGCAAAAACCATTTCACCAGATTCTGGGCATTTTGTCCAAACTCCCTTAGGAACCCCTTCCTTGGCTTTTACGCTTACGGTTGAATATTTTGGTTTTCCGAAAAATGCCATAAATCAAAAAATTAAGTTTTATCCGTGACCCAAGGTGGCGACTTCAACATTGGAGATTCCTGCTTCATTCCAAGCCATTGTGCAGGCATCAAGGGTAGCTCCAGTGGTAAAAACATCATCAATAAGTACGATCTTGTAAATTGAATCCAAACAAACTCCAGGCTTAAGTGCAAAAGCATTTTTTACATTCTTTTTACGTTCCTTTTTTTCCAGCCTTGTCTGTGTCGGGGTATTTCGAGTCCGTTTCATAAAATCGCCGACTTCTACCTCTGAACCTAAGTCCTTCTTGATTGCATGAGCAATCCAGAGACTTTGATTAAATCCTCGCTTGGATTCCCTCCTGCGATGCAAGGGAACCGGAACCAAATGAGCCCCCTTTAAAAAATCGCGGTACCCAGCACAGCGATCGAGCCAATGGGGCATATCATTAAGGACTTCACGGGCACCCTGGTATTTGATTGCATGAATCACTCCCTTTCCCACTTCATCTAAAATGAACATACATTTTCCCCGATTGAAAGAATAGCTTTGCTTTCTACAATTGGAGCATACCAATCCCTCATATTCAACGGAATGCATCGAGATCCCACAGTACTTACATGTGCTTCCACCCACCCATGCAACTTGATCGAGGCACTTCAAGCAGGCATAATATCCTTCATCCACCTTGGGAGGAGAGGAGCAAACAGGACAACTCCCTGGGAAAACCACATCCATAATCTCATCCACTAGTACTCGGAGGAATTTCATCCTTTTTTGTTTGGAAGATGGTAAAAAACTTTTTCCAGGCAAAGCCCTTTAGCCGGGGCACTGACCACCCTCTCCGTCCGAATTTTGGATTTTAAAAAAATTTCAATCTCTTCCGTCTTAAGTTTACCCATGCCTACATCCAACAACGCACCCACCATGCTTCGAACCATCTTGTAAAGAAAACCATTGCCTTCCACCACAACCTGAACCTCTTCCTTTTCTTTTAAAACCTCAACCTTCCAAACTTTTCTAACTTTGGATTCCAGTTTTTCATCTTCCCCACGACTTACCGAAAAAGCAGAAAAATCATGTTCTCCGATAAAATACTTTGCAGCTTTATGCATCGCAGCAAGATTGACTTTTTTTTCTTTTAAAGAGTAAACAAATCGATCGGCTTCGGGCATAGCCCAGCCCAAAAATAAACGGTACCGATATCTTTTACCCCGAGCCGATAGCAAAGCGTGAAAATCGTTCGCCTCTTCCTTAAGTTCAAGGGGAGATATCCCGGTGGGGAAATAGGTTCTCATCGCTTGCAAGAGAGATTGAAGCGGGTGCATCCAGGGTGCATCAAAATGAAAGACTTGTCCAATCGCATGAACTCCTGCATCCGTACGTCCCGAACCAATGGTACGGACAGTGCCGCCAAAAATCTTTTCCAGTGCTTCTTCTATTTTATCCTGTACTGCATGGCCATTGGGTTGCTTTTGCCAACCTGCGAATTCAGTGCCATCGTAGGCACATAGGCAACTCCACCGTTTTGGTTCACCATCTGGTACGCCTCGAGTCATCAGCATTAGGAAAAGGAAAGCTCATTATCTCTGGTATCCCTACTTAGAAAATCTTTCAGTATCAAACAAGCAGCGGTCGCATCCACTTTACCGCTTTTTAATGTTTTTTTGGATTTAGCATTTTTCCCCAATGCTTCCTCAGCTGCATGACTTGTGAGGCGTTCATCCACTCGATGAATTGGCAATGCAAAGCTTGCCTTCAAAATTTTCACAAACTGATCTACTTCCTCTGTTCTTTTCCCTTTCCTTCCATCCATGTGCAAGGGATATCCGATGACAATCTGGTCAATCTTGCGCTCTTTGATTTCTTTACTCAATTCATTCAGGCACGCGTCAGAGTCAGTACCCCGAATTGCTTTTAAAGGTAAGGCAATCCCAAGGTCATCAGCCCAGGCAAGGCCCATCCGCTTGGTTCCATAATCAATCCCAAGAAAAGAAGGCATTGGATTAAGCTACCTAAATTAAGATAGTCCAGGATGTTTATTGGAAACATCTTGAGCAAGTTTCTTCACTTGCTGGGCACAATCTTTATGACAGACCATGGTTGCATCCCCGGACTGGACCACGATTAAATCCTTTACTCCAAGCAAGGTCACACAATGCCCTGCTTCGGCAAAGGTCAGGTTATTGGCCGCATCGATGGCCACCCCCTGTCCTTTAAACACATTCCCTTTTTCATCCGCGGGGTAATGGCGGGCGATCGCAGGCCATTCGCCTACATCATCCCAATCAAAATCAGATTCCAACATTACAACCCGCTTCGCATTTTCCATCACTGCAAAATCAATCGATATCTTTTTTAAATGCGGATATACTTGATTCATGGCTTGCTCAAGGCTTGATGAGCTTTCCCAGTTCGCCCGTAATTCTTTCAACCCGGATGACAAACCTGGAACCAATCGCTCAATCTCAGCAAGGATAACACGAGGACGCCATACAAACATGCCTGCATTCCAAAAGTAATTTCCATCAGCAACATATTCTTTAGCTTTTTCAAGATCTGGCTTCTCTACAAACCGCTGAACCATTGAAACCGATCGGCTTGAAATTCCAACAACTTCCTTTCCACGGTGTAAATATCCATATCCAGTAGCTGGAAAGGTGGGCTTGATCCCTACTGTGACTAAAAGTTCATCCGCCTCTGCGGCTTCGAATGCACTCTCTAGCACCGAGCGGAATCCTGCCCCGTCTTCAATTACATGATCAGCAGGCAAGATGGCAAACGCGGCATCCTCCCCTTCTTTTTCCACCAATAAGGCAGCCAACCCGACCGCAGCTGCCGTATCCCTCCCGACCGGCTCGCCAATGACTCGATTGGGAAGTAAACTTGGGCATGTTTCGAGTACAGACTCTCTTTGTTCGGTATTGGTAATTACAAAGATTTTCTCTACTGGAACCAAGCCCTCTAATCGCTCAATGGTTTGGGCAAGCATAGCAGAATCACCTACAATGGGGAGCAAATGCTTCGGGCGTTTTAACCGACTTTGAGGCCAGAAGCGCTCACCGCGCCCCCCAGCCATGATTACCACATATCTTTTATTCATCGCTTTTTATACCCATGCCTTAACGGAACCGGATGGCGAGTTAAAAAGTTTTCTTTTTCCATCGATTCCAGAAATTATAACAGGGAAACGGGGACCCAATCTCATCCCGCTTGCCAATTCCCCTTCAATTCTGTATTAAAATTAACCTTTTATCTAAAGGCATGAAACGTAGTCACCATTGTAATCAACTTCGTAAAGACAACGCCGGATCTCCCGCCACATTAATTGGATGGATCGATTCCTTACGTGATCACGGAGGTGTATTCTTTCTGGATCTTCGCGACCGGGAAGGTAAGACCCAAGTCGTACTTGACCCTGAAAACCAGACCCTTTCTGAACTTTTCCCTAAGCTTAAGCCAGAAAGTGTCATTGAAGTCACCGGAGAAGTCCGCAACCGGGAGGAAGGAACAGAAAACAGCAATTTAGACACTGGAGACATCGAGCTCTTTGCAAATTCCATCCTGGTACATAACCAGTCCAAAACTCCTCCATTTCCCATGGACGACACCGCTGATAAGGTAGGTGAAGATCTTCGACTTACCTACCGCTACCTCGACCTGCGGCGAAAGAGTAACTTGAGCACTCTTAAACTTCGCCATCGTGCCTCTATGGCAATTCGTGATTATTTTGACAAGCAAGACTTCCTTGAAATCGAGACCCCCATGCTTTTTAAAAGTACCCCGGAAGGAGCTCGAGAATTCCTGGTTCCCAGTCGGCTGAATGAAGGAAAATTTTATGCCCTACCCCAGTCCCCTCAGCAGTATAAGCAAATGCTGATGGTGGCTGGAATTGAACGCTACTATCAACTTGCCCGTTGTTTCCGCGACGAAGACCTTCGGGCGGACCGACAACCCGAGTTTACTCAGGTTGATCTCGAAATGTCCTTCATTGATCGCGAGGATATGTATGCTCTGATCGAAGGTCTCCTTTCCACGGTTTGGAAAGAAACTCTCGGTGAGGAAATCAGCACTCCTTTTCTCCGCATGCCTTACAGCGATGCGATGAACCGCTTTGGTTCGGACAAACCCGACATGCGCTTCGGTATGGAAATCCAAGACTTTTCTGAGGACTTCAGGGATTCAGGTTTCAAGGTGTTTGCGGGCACCGTGCAATCGGGTGGTTGTGTCAAAGCATTCAATGCCAAAGGACTTGCAAATATTACCCAGGGAGAACTTAAACACTTGGAGGAAACAGCCAAATCTCTTGGTGCCAAAGGTCTTGCTTTTATTAAATCCGAAGGGGGCGAATGGAAATCCCCCATCCTGAAATTTTTATCCGATACCGAGCAGGAAACCCTCAAGACCAAACTTGAAGTCGAAGATGGCGATATCGTATTCTTTGCCGCTGGCACTTGGGATAGTTCCTGTAATATTTTAGGTCGGGTTCGTTTAGAAGCGGCTGCCATTCTTGAGAAACGAGGCCAAGCACTCCGCGATCTCAAAGACTGGAAATTTCTCTGGGTGATCGATTTTCCACTGATGCACTTCGAGGAGGAAGAAGGACGCTATGTTGCCTCTCATCATCCTTTCACCGCACCCGTAGAAGAAGATTTACCCTTGCTTGAAACAGAACCCCAAAAAGTTCGTGGTCAACACTATGACATCGTTCTCAATGGGGTTGAACTCGGAGGTGGAAGTATTCGTATTCACCAGCCAGAAGTTCAAAAAAGAATCTTTGAGGATGTTCTCAACATTCCCGCAGATGTCGTAAAAAGTCGATTCGGCTACATGCTTGAGTCCTTTGAGTATGGTGCTCCACCTCACGGAGGAATTGCTCTTGGACTCGACCGCCTGGTTACCATCCTCGCGAGAAAAGATAGTATACGCGATGTGATCGCCTTTCCCAAGACTCAAAAAGGACAGGATCTTATGACCGATAGTCCCGGAACTGCTACCGAACGCCAACTCAAGGATTTAAAAGTTAAGTCGACCGCAGAGGACGCCTAAAGTTTCACATTTCCCTAGCCGTCTGGCAGCCCATTTGCTTTATTTCAAATCTTAGTGGGCATTCAAATTGTCACCGTTTCTGTACTCCTCAATCTCTTAACCGGAGCTTGTATCCTTCCTCTATTTTCTGATTCAACAAAAACCAGCGAATCCATTGCCATTTGGTATACACGCTACGACGAGATCGGCCCCAGGTTTCAAGAGGCAATTCAGCCATTGAAGTTGAATTTGCGGTGGCAGAATAACAGAATTAAAGAAGGGTAATATTTATTTCGGAAGCGAATGGAATTTTCTGTTCGATCCTTTCAGAGATAACCTAAGCCAATTTTTGGTTTCTACTTCTCGATCCATTTGAAAATTTAAGAAACTTCTCAAAAGTAAGAGCTTTGTTTTGGTACTGGAGAAACTCTCATCAAAAGCAAAATTAAATCAGACATTTTTAAGTTATTTGATGCTTAGGGATTCCTTCCAGTTATTTAAAGTAAGATTGCTTGAAACCAAAAATATCTCTTCTTATTCGATCAAATTTTTACTTTTTTTTGATTTTTTAAATTCTTGGCATGACTCATGCA
>DBVA01000067.1:51061-52194 GCA_002308735.1 Opitutia bacterium UBA1276
GCTTAGGTGCCGCTCCATGGAAATTCTTACTCCTCGCGGTAGCTTTGCTTTTTACTTACGCCCTACCCGTTCACGCCGATGACCACGAAGCTCCCGCTGAGGAAGCGGTGGAAGAAGCAGGTCCAGTTGATGATTATAACGAACTGCTCGAAGCTCAGGGAGAATACGCACCTGCTTACGACTTTTTCACGACTTCCATGCTTTGGACATGTATCGCCGCTGCCCTCGTGTTTCTCATGCACTTAGGATTTGCCACTTTGGAGTCAGGTCTTTGTCAAAAGAAGAATGTGGTCAATGTTCTCTTCAAAAATGTATTTATCATATCGATTGGTGTTATCACTTACGCTCTTTTCGGTTTCAATACCCACTACCCTGGAGACTTCAACGGTTGGTTTAGCTGGGGCAGTATGATCGGCGACTTGAACGCAGATGGTGGAAATACATGGGGATATGGTGGGCTCGGTCTTGCTATGACCGGTTTTGGTGACTTCATTTTCCAAGCTATGTTTGCTGCAACCGGTGCAACCATTGTGTCAGGTGCCGTAGCGGAACGGATTAAACTTTCTAGCTTTATGGTATTTACCTTCCTCTTTGTTGGGGTTGCTTATCCAGTTGCTGGCTCTTGGCATTGGGGTGGAGGTGTTTTAGCCGAAGCTGGATTCAAAGATTTTGCAGGTTCCACCGTGGTCCACGCCTTTGGCGGATTCGGAGCCCTTGCATGCGTTATGGTTCTAGGTCCAAGGAAGGGAAAATACACCGAAAATGGAATCAAACCAATTCCTGCACACAGCTTTCCAATGGCTGCGATCGGAGTATTCTTGCTCATGTTTGGCTGGTATGGATTTAATGGCGGGTCGGTTCTTTCAGCTGAGCCAAGTGCCTTGGGACTTGTCTTCACCACAACTACATTAGGTGCTTGTGCTGGTGCAATTGGTGCAATCATCATTTCTTGGGTAGTGCTCAAAAAACCTGATCTTTCTATGGCATTGAACGGATTACTTGCTGGGTTGGTAGGAATAACGGCCAACGCTGATGTTATAAGCGTTTCGGGTGCCTTGATTATTGGCTTGATCGCAGGGGGCATCGTTGTGGTCTCTATTGTCTACTTAGACAAGATCAAAATTGATGACCCA
>DBVA01000067.1:52478-52730 GCA_002308735.1 Opitutia bacterium UBA1276
CAAGATCAAAATTGATGACCCAGTAGGTGCAATCTCAGTACACGGAGTTTGCGGAATTTGGGGTACCATCGCAGTCGCCCTTTTTGGCGAGGGAGACTTCTCCTTAGGCACACAGATTTATGGAGCAGTGCTTGTTAGTGCTTTTGCATTTATATTCGCCTTGGTTGTATTTTACATCTTAAAGGCTGTAATGGGTGGTGTTCGCGTCAGTGAAGAAGAAGAAGAAAGAGGCCTTGATATATCCGAACATGG
>DBVA01000158.1:0-20569 GCA_002308735.1 Opitutia bacterium UBA1276
ATGCTTTGGGTTGGTTGGTTTGGATTTAATGCGGGAAGTGCGGGTGCTGCCGGTAAAAGTGCGGGCATGGCAATGTTGGTTACTCACTTATCCGCAGCAACAGCGAGTTTGGTATGGATGTTTATCGAATGGAAAAAAACGGGCAAACCTGGCTTGGTTGGCATCGTGACCGGGACCATTGCAGGTCTTGCCACCATCACACCTGCCTCAGGAAGTGTCGGTCCATTAGGAGCAATTGTCATCGGTGCCAGCGCTGGAATTGTTTGCTACTTTGCTTGCGGCTTTATTAAGGACAAACTTGGAGTGGATGATTCTTTAGATGTTGCCGCAGTCCACGGAATTGGTGGGGTTTTAGGGACCTTGATGGTTTCTTATTTTGGATACAGTGAATATTTTGGTGGTCTCGGAATCGCATTAGACTCACCTAAGGAACAATTTGCGATTCAAGCACAAGGTTGCCTTGCCGCCATCGCGTTGTCTGTTGTGGCTACTTTTATAATCGTAAAGTTCATTTCTGGAATCCTCGGTGGAATTCGAGTTTCTGAAGATAACGAAACAAAGGGGCTTGACCAAGCCGAGCATGGTGAAAATGGTTACTCCCTGAATTAATCCGAAACTTTAATAAACTTTTTAAAATGAAATTAATCAAATCAATCATAAAACCATTTAAACTTGAAGATGTAAAAGATGCTCTTTCCGAAATAGGAATTGAAGGTATGACCGTAATTGAAGCAAAAGGCTTTGGTCGTCAAAAAGGACATACTGAAATTTACCGTGGCAGTGAATACACCATCGATTTCCTTCCAAAAGTTGTAGTCGAAGTTGCCGTGCCTGATGATCTTGCCGACAAAGTAATCGAAACCATAGCTAAAGCTGCTAAGACCGAGAAAATTGGAGATGGAAAGATTTTCGTTATACCTGTTGAGCAAGCCGTACGTATTCGTACCGGCGAACAAGGCGAGGAAGCTTTGTAAGTAAGTTTAATACCTATTTCCCCAAAAAACAGGCTGTCCTAACCCACTTTCGCAAAGCCTCTTGTAGCTTACAAGAGGCTTTGTAGCGTCCAGAGTAACCAAGCAACCGTGGCATAAAGTGGAAAGGCCATAAATTGCTTCAAAGTATCCATCCACTGTCCCGGTTTAGGAAGCCTTGAAATCCAAGCGGGAAAGATGCATAGCAACAAGTATGGCAGGGAGAGGCCAAGTGCGATGCAGGTAAAAACTGTGTAAGCTCCAAGCCAATCCATCGTTAAAGCTGCCCCCACAGCAACTCCTAGAAATGGTGCCATACAAGGAGTTGCCACAACTGTTGCCAGTACCCCGGAGAAAAAAGAACCGCCATAGCCATCAGTCCGCGAAATTTTGGCCCCTACCCCGGTAAGTGACATTCCGAATTCGAGTACGCCGCTCAAACTAAGCGCAAAAATGAATAAGAAAACAGCAAGACCAAAAACAAATACCGGTTCTTGCAATTGAAAGCCCCAGCCAAACTCATTCTCCAATTGTTCACGGAGAAATAAAAGAGCCCCCAATAAAACCCAAAAAGATACCAGCACTCCAAGGGTAAAAACCAAACCATGCATTTTTACCTTTTTAGGGTCCTGACCCGACTGTTTGACAAAGGACATGATTTTTAGACCGATAACAGGAAAAACGCATGGCATTAGGTTCAGAATGATTCCACCAAGCAAGGCAAAACCAAGAATTGTCCAAAACCCACTCGCTTCTTCAACCAAGTAAGATTTTTCATTTTCCAAAACTTGAAGAACCATTTTTTCAGTCAACACTTCAGGCAAAAGAATCCCATCACCAGATGGGGGATAATAAATATTAAGAGGAACTCCTTCCCGTTCTTTAGCCTGCAAGGCCTGAAGTATGGTAGCCCCTCTCTTTGTCCAGTCTGCTTTGAGAGGAACAATCTCTTTTGCTCTAAAGACCTCAATAATTTCTTGAGATCGAAAAACCCGCTTGTTTACTTGACAAGACAGACACCACTTGGCTGTAAAATCAACATATACCGCTTTTCCCTGCTCACGAAGTGACTTCTCCAACTCAGGGGACCAGTTTTCCCAATTTAGAGTATTGCTTGATTCATTTTCCTTTGGAAAGCCAATCCAAACCGCGAGCCCAAGGGCAAGAAGGGAAAGAAGTTTACCCACGGTTTTTTTTGTTTTGGAATGCGAAGGCTGGTTGGTTTTTCCATAAATCCAAGCAGCTAATCCAAGAAGTATAAAAGAGAGCAGGATCTGGAGCAGCAAATAATCATTTTCAAGATTTTCATCTCTATCTTGAACTTTGGAATTTAGTGAAAAAGTGATCCCTTCATCAAATTTTGCTCCGTAAAGGATCTCCTCGAATCCTAAATCCAAATAAAAGGATTTTTCGAGTTTAGGATGAAACAAGACTCCTTCGATTCGGTCTGGTGGGGCAATCTCTAAGTTTCTTTTCAACCGAATCCCTATGGTTGTGCCGTTTGAATCAGAAAAAAAACTTTGCGTAGTTCCATGTTCAAAAAAATCTCCGATCGGGAAGAAATAAAAGTCTGCCAACTCAAGACCCGTAAGTATCTCACTGCGAATGGAAAGATCGATAAAATCTTGATTCACCTTGAGTGAACTAATGCTTTCCTCATCGAATGGAACAGGTAATTTAGCTTGGGCTTGCTTGAGCAAATTCGAAACTTTTGGATTTAACTCCGTCTGAGCACCAACATTCAATGAGAGCGAAAAATCAGAACGATATGGAATACAACTAGACTCGTCACAAACTAAAGTGGAGAAGGTTCCTTCCACCTTCAAAGCTTTGGAAATTTCCCATTCTGGATCAAGGGTAAGTTCTGCCATCAAATATAATACGCCCTCGTGTACATAACTACCAAGCCCATTAAACTCGTAGTATTGGGGAGTTGGAAAATAGAGGGGGGAAACCTTTGCTCCTTTGGGTAAGTTCCAAGTAATGGTGGTTGGAAAACCGGTCTGCCCCGATGTTTTCCAATAAGCATGCCAATTCGGTTTAATTTCAGCTTGAACTAAGATCCATGTCGAATCTCCAGGCTTGAACACCTTTGATTCCGAATAAGCAGAAATACTGACTAGGTTTTGACTCCCAAATTGGGCATGGCTGAAATAAGAAACGAAAGTCGTAAGGCAAAGCAGAAATAAACGAAAAAGCTTCATCAGTCCCAATGATACAATAGCGTAATTACCTTATTTATCAGTCACCATGGAAGGTGAAAATTACGGAAACTCCGGACTTTCGATTAAGGTACCTTTTGAACTTTCTGCAAATTCACTGGCCGTATTAAAGAGATCATTGGGCCAACGAACATGAGGAGGAAGACACAAAAAGAAATGACTTTGGGGAATCATCTGTGCGTTCAATTCTAAACTACTTAAAAAATTCTCGAACACTTTTTCCCAGGGGATTGCAACAGATGAATGGGCGTGTGACATTGCATCGCTTAGGCCCAGTCTTTTCAATGCAATCTTCTCAATATCGAAAATATTATCTGGCAAGGAACCCGATGGTTCCATCGAAACCAACCATTTTCGAGCAGTCTGACGGGTTAAATCACTGACGGCAGATTCCGATTGGTTAGAAACTGGATTTTTTACCTTAGTAAGAAGTGATCTTTGAGTCAAATCAAGGCCATTAAAGTGAGACTTGGGGACCGCATTCATTGGAAAAGCCGCACTATTTCCCGCAAGAACAAAAATTAAATCAGGATCAAAGGTTATGCCAACACCTAGGCCAAACCAAGGACCCACAACCCCGGAAAGAGGCTTCGAATATAATAATTCTTTGGGTACAAACTGATTACGATTTTCTTTCAAGTCTTCAATAGAACTTCCCAGACCCGTAATCCAATCGATTGCATATTTTACATTATCACGATTGGCTTTGAGGATGGTTTTTCCCAGGGCAGAGGTCTCACGCAAATTCCAATAAAGAACCAGATTAAAATAAGAATTGGGAGATAAAGTAACCAAGGAAGAAAGGACCGCATCCTTCATTTTTTCAAACCTTTGGGCCGCTCCTTCCCCCTGCAAAACGTAGTCGCCGACATCAAGAATGTAGACCACATGCCTCCCCTCATAGACTTCATTCAAAAAGGACACTTCTGAACTAATTTCAGGAAGAGCATCAACGGGTGAGAGGACTTTGGGCGTGGGTAATTCAAGGGGCTTTGCCAAAAGAGTTTCTAAATCAGCTTTTGCAGATAAAGATTGTTCGTCTTTAGCACCAGATAGTAATTCATCCACTTGAGAAGAAGCTACAGAAGAAGATTCCTCCTCTTCAGACTCTTCCATTTCTGAAAAATCATTATCAGGTTCGGCGGAATGAAGGGGGGAATCTTCACTGAATTTAGAATCTTTTACGGCCACGACTGAAGAAACTTTAGCGGTCTGCGTAAAATAGAAAACTCCAGCAACTGTAATGAGTCCGAGATTAATCAAAATACTTAGAGTTAAAAAAATTCTGGCAGTTTTCCCCATCTTTTGGATGGTTTTTACTCTTTTACTCGACCTTCCAAAATTAGGCTCAAAAATCTTACCTCCATGGGTTGTAAGATTTTCCTGCCAACTCAAGAATTCAGCTTCTGAAATCCCATACTTTTCGCACTGTTCTTCCTTTGGAACCTTTCGAATGATGGATTCCAGAACGATGCGAAGTTTTTGTTCTCCTGATAACTCTGGCATGCAAAGAATTCTAACCAAGATGTGCAGATCGCGCAACTGCCAAAGCACTGAGTGCCGCACTCTCTACCCGTAAAGCATAGGGTCCAAGTGAGAATGGCCTCCCTCCTTCCTCACATATGAACTTCTCTTCATCTGTGGACCAACCCCCTTCTGGTCCGATCAAAAGAGAAACTCTACTGGCACTTGAAGAGGGTTGTAATTTTTCTTTATTGGCATCAAGCGATCCTATCCAAAGTTCACCGGAGGAAGAGTGATCACAAATAAAATCAGACAAAGTAGAGGGGAGATCAATAGTTGGAATCCATGGATTCCCAGACTGCTTGCATGCTTCGATTGCAAGCTTGCACCATTTCCTCCTTTTACTCTCAAACTTCTCCGATGGGCCGCGGGCTTCCGTTCTTTGTGTAAGTAAAGGGGTAATGCGGCAAACTCCTAACTCCGTCAAAGGACGGATCATCTCCTCCCATTTCCTTCCCTTGGTCCAAGCCACTCCTAGGCAAATATCAGGTTGTACAGGAGAGACCGAATCAACTGCAGTAACTTCAAGCTTAACTTGCTTGTAAAAAGCTTGTACACACTTTCCCTCAACTACCCCCCCTTTGCCATTGAGAACCTCAACAAATTGTTGCTCCTTTACCCGTAGGACCCTAGCTAAATGCAAGCTCTCTTTTTCACAAAGATCTATAAAGTCACCGACTTGAACCGAGGACTCAAACTCATGAAATGCTCTCAATTTTCGAACCATGGATCAATATCTCTAACAAAAAGGGCTTGCTTGGCAAACTCTCTCGGGCCATGCAAGAATAAGCAATTAACAAGTAAAACATGAATAATCTAGTATGATTCGTATAAGCGGAGGGCTTGCTCGGGGAATTCCTCTTAAGGTTACCAAGTCAAAACTGCTCAGACCAGCTACGGAAGCCAATCGGGAGCGTTTGTTTTCCTCGATAAGCCAAAGTTTGAGAGAAGCTCGAGTTTTAGACTTGTTTGCGGGCAGTGGTTCCTACGGTCTGGAAGCCTTGAGCCGCGGAGCAAAACATGTTCACTTCGTGGAGAATAACGGTAAAATCTTCAGTGATTTAAGACAGAATTTTGAGAAGGTCAAAAAAAGTGCCCGTTTAATTGAAAAGTCCGCTTCCTTCTCGAATCGAGATGTGATTGAATTTCTAAGACAAAAAGAAAATAACTATGATCTTATCTTCTTGGACCCACCTTACAAAGACTTCCCCAAAATCGGAAATAGCATCTTTGATTTACTCACCACTCATCATTTCGTCCATCAAGATTCCCTTTTGATTCACGAAGCTCCCAGAGAGGAAGTTTCAAGTTTTGAAAATTGGAAACTTTTTAAAGTTTTAGGAAAAGAAAAAATAGGAGCTCCAAATTTTCGTTTTTATACCCCTGAATTCTCTGCCTCTGGCCAATAACCACTGGCAAGCATACATATGGATCCGACAACTGCAGTCTCCACCCGTAGGACACGCGGACCAAGGTGGAAAAGCGGGAATTCATAACCCTCGAGAATTTTTCTTTCTCGAGGTGACCATCCACGTTCAGGCCCGATACACAGGCAAATTCGCTTTGTAGAACAAGGAGTAAAGGATTTCAGAGCCTGTTCCCCCTCATAATTGTCTAGGGCAATTTTAGAAATACCAAGATCCCTCGCCTTTTCATCAGAAAGGGCAGACTCAAGGTTTGGATATAATTTACATTCAGGTACAGAACTCGAAAATGCCTGCTCCACTCCTTCCACGATTTTCCTTCTCCACTCCTCTCCTGACCAAAGCACGCTTTTACGGTACGAAGGCTCACTTTTGTCAGCATCAAAAAAAGAAAAGGAATCCACTCCTAATGAAGTCGCTTGATCCAAAATCTTTCGGCAAGTTTGAGGTCTTGCCATTCCAACAACTAAAGAAATTGGATAATAATCTGGTTTATGATCCGGAAGCCAATCGATGTGAAGTTTAATATCACCATTGGATGCCAAATGTACCAATCCTTTTCCTTTAGGGCCATTCTTAGCTGCAAGATCGATTAGATCACCCGTTTTAACTCGGAGAATATTGACCAAGTGATTGGCTTTGGGATCACTATTTTGGATGCAAAAGCTCGAAACCTTTTCTTCTAATAGCAGAAGGTTCAATTCGTTGATAACCAAAGAGCTTGGTAAGGGCGTAAAGCCAAAGGTTCATTGCCCCAAACAACCTCACCCCCACCAATCAGATCGCGCGCCTTTCCCTCTGGGAAAATACTCTTGAGCACATCCATAGAGGATACACTGCAGACTTCGGCAGTAAAATTAAACAAACAAAAGACGGTCAAGCTTTGGTCGATTGATTTTCTCTCCAGAGCAAAAATGGAAGGCCCTAGTTCATGAACGGTTTGCGGAGCATCTGGGTGAAAGGCAGGGCATGCAGAACGGCTTCGTAAAGTTCGGGTATACCAAGCAAAGATTTCCCCCGAGCATGAAGTCTCATCACTAAGGATATCCTCCAACTCGGAAAGTTTCCACTTCCTCCGGTTAATTGTTCGATTTTGACCAGTCTCCTTAACACCATCGAGAAAATTTGGCGTTCCACAAAGTGAATGAAAGTAGACCGCAGGTATTCCTTTCATAGATAAGGCAACAGCTTGGGAACACAGGAATCGAGCTTGTCCAAGCTCAACATTCTCTGGATCAGCAAGTGCGGAAAGATAAGTAGAATTCAATTCATAAGGACTTTCCGTTCCATCTTCTAATTTTCGCATCGATACAAAACCACCTTTTTTGCGGATTTGATCGGCCAAACTTAACATTTCAGATTGAGGCAGAATACCCTCCAATGGACGAACTCCAATCCCATCATGACTCGCAGTAAAATTTAAAAAATGACAACCTTTGGGTGGAGCTGACAAGTTCTTTGCCCAGTCAGTAAGATGAGAAGCAGTCCCACTCAATAATCCATGCAGGAGCAAGGGAGGAAGGGAAAACTGATAAACCGCATGAGCTTCGTCTCCTTTTCCGAAATATGAAATATTTTCTTCATGAGGCACATTGGTTTCAGTTAAAATTACAACTTCTGGAGCCACTACATCTAAGAAATTTCGAATTAATTTTATTACCTGATGCGTCTCAGGAAGGTGCAGACAATTTGTACCAATTTTTTTCCAAAGAAAAGCGACCGCATCAAGCCGAAGTATCCGGCAACCGATTGAAATATAGTAAAGTATGATATCAAGAAATTCAAAAAGAAGATCCGGGCTGGTCCAATCAAGATCAACTTGATCAGCACTGAATGTAGTCCAAACAAATCGCTCTCCTCCCCGAGTCTGATAAGGGGTAAGCAGAGGCGTAGCTCGAGGTCGAACAACGCTGGATAAATCCATTTCTACATCTGCCTCCATAATATAGTTACTTCCAGGCTCGACCCCTGATACCCAGTCCTTAAACCATGGACTCTTCGATGAGCAATGATTGAGAACTAGATCAAACATGAGTTCAAATTCTTCGGACAGCTTACTCACATCTTCCCAGGATCCGTAGCGGGAATCGACCTCCCGATAATCGACCACCGAAAAGCCATCATCAGAAGTCCAAGGGTAAAAAGGAAGGATATGAATAGTAGAAAATGCTCCTTTTAGACGAGCGGTACAAAAATCACGCAAGGTATTAAAGGGACAATATCCATCTTCGGAAACCATATCCGCATAGGTAATCAACATCGTATCTCGCTGGGTTAATTCTTGATTCTTCCTGCTTGAATCAACTCCAACACCATAACGACCAATCATCAGATAAAACCGCTCAAGAAGAGCATCCGCATGACTTACACCATAAAGATGAGCTAACCGCCTACGAATCGTTTTTAGCTTAGCAGATGAAACATGCTTGATCACGGAATTATTTATGGTTGGGTTCATGAATCAGTATCCAGTTAGGCTGGCAATGAATGCACGAAGGTTGCCCCGTACAACGGAATAAGAATAAAACTGGCGAGCTACTTCATAATTGTGGTTCACAATTTCTTCCCGAAGTTTAGGGTCGTGAAGAATTTGTTCGACTCTCTTAGAAATGGAAGGCGTTACAAAGCCATCCATAGTCAACAGCCTGAAACCTTTTGGCTCAATATCGCGAACAAAAATTGAGTAGCGATTTATAAGCACTGGCTTTCGAAAATAGATTGCTTCAAGCAGTGCATTACCAAAACCCTCGTAAGTGCTCGGATAGGTAACGAAGTCTGCATGATGATAAAGATCCCAAAGTGTGTAAATTTTTCGTCCCTCCGAGTCTCGTTGCCGGACTTCTCCAACTCGGTGGGCAACGACTCGCATATCAACCTCTTCCTCCTTGGCCAGTTGTTCAAGCATGCCAAGGTACTCATAGCCCTCATCTCCTGCTTCGTGAGAAATAACCAACTTACATTTTGGATCCTTGAGTAGGCTAACTAACTTAATCGCTTGCTCAATTCCTTTGCGTGGCACCACCCGGGTTGGCTGCAATATAAAAAAATCTTCTTCTTCCAAACCAAGTTCAGAACGAACATCGGAAGCATATCCATCGAGTTGATCGGGAGGATTATCGAAATCAAAAACATTGGGAATTACCAGCGAGGAAGAGCCCTTGCGTAAAGCAAGTTGTTCCTGTGCCTCTTGGTTGATGACCACATCTCTCATATTTGGAAGCGTGGGCGGGAAAGACATGTCAAGATATTCAGGAACTGAATTGACCGAAAAGCGAGTGCGTTCCCAAAAGAAATCATGGTGATGGGCAATCGCAGGAATTCGGGTTTCAGAGAGAAATTCTGTAACTGCAATTCCCAAGGGCAGGTGCATGGGGATTGCCAAACAGTTTTGTGGAATGAGAATATCGATGCTGTATTTCTCAACAAATCGATACAGCGTGCACTTGAGATAGTCAGCCAATGCTCGAATTCTCTCAGTTACAAACCTGTCTCGTTTCCCAGCTCCCCAGATCCTTTGATTGATCCATTGGTTTTCCGAAAAACCAAAGTAGGCTTCAGGAACAACAAAGCTAATATCAGGGTCACGATCACTCTCACCACTGTACCAAAAACTAACATGCCTATCCTCCCAGAGTACTTCGGCCCATTTCGCACTTTCTAAGGAAACACCATCTTGACCGGCAAATCGAGTGGAAATAAATCCTATATTCTTAGACATGATTTAAAAACTAAATGAAACATTTTACTCTTTGGGTGATGCAGGATACCTGCCCTTTTTTCAACCAATAAAAAAAGAATTAAAATTTAACGTGGCTTCTTGCCCGAGATTTTCATAGTTCGAAGAGGATGACTATTCAAAGTATGGCGGGGGACATGACCTTAGAATCTTTACTGAAGGATATTCCTTCTTTGATTAAAAGTTTGCGAGAAAATCGTGAAACCTTCCTGACTGATGCTGTATTGCTAGGAGAGATTCCTGCTCCCACTTTCGGGGAAGAAGAACGCGTTCGTTTAGCTCTTGATCGCTTTCGTGAAAATGGATTGGATGATCCGGAGATTGATGAATTTGGGAATGCTTCCGGTATTTTACCTGGAAAAGTTGGTAGTTCTACTATTTTGGTAATGGCCCATGCCGATTCAGTATTTGGACCAGAAGTGAGGCATGTTCTAAATGTTGGCTCCGACTCAATCTCCGGTCCTGGTATCGCTGATAATGCAATTGGAATGGCAGCGATTGTCGGACTGCCTAAATTGCTGAACAAACTTGGGATTCAATTAAGTGATGATCTTCTGCTCCTGATCAATACCAAGAGCTTAGGCGTCGCCAACTTAGAGGGCTCTCGCGGTTTTCTGGAAACCAAACAGCGACCCATTCGTGCCGGTATCTGCGTTGAAGGTGCTGAACAGGGAAGACTAAGCTATTCTGGCCTTGGGGCATTACGAGGCCAAATTAATCTTAGCTTACCAACTAATTATGACTGGAACCGATTTGGAGCTGCAGGAGCAATTTCCCACCTTACTCGTCTGGTAAGCCAAATAATGGAGATACCAGTGCCCAAAGAACCCAAGAGCAAAATGGTTTTTGGAGAAATCCATTCAGGATCGAGTTTCAACACTTCTCCGAAGAGTGGAATGCTCCGATTTGAGATTTCGAGCGAAGGGGATGAAGTTGTCGAAGAAATGGAAGCACAGGTAAACGAATTGTGTGAACAGTATTCTTTGGAAACTGGACTTGAAGTAAAAATGGAGGTGGTTGCCAAAAGGCAAAACTGTGGAATCCCCTTTACCCACCGTTTAGTAAAAACAACGAGAAGCATTATGAGCGAGGCAGGAATAACCCCCGCGGTTGACCCATCTACGGGCGATCTCAACTCGATCATTTTAGCCGGTCATCCAGGAGTCACTCTTGGTTTGACCCAAGCTGAAAATTTGCGAGAAGCTAATGAATCTATAAAGCTCGAGCCTCTGTATTCAGGAATAGCTCAAATGATCACACTTTTGCGTGCGATCGATCAAGGACTTTGCGAATCATGACTGGAAATAATCAAAAATGGTTAGATAATAATACCTTCCACCATGGAGAGTTTTGGGATATCTTAAAACTAGTAGAGGAAAAGGAAAAGAAAGGACTTAAAATCTCTCTTTGTATACCAACCCTAAATGAAGAAAAAACCATTGGTAAGGAGGTATTGATTCTTCGCTCGGAATTGATGGAACGATACCCTTTAATCGACGAATTTGCAGTGATTGATTCTGGGTCTACTGACAAAACCTTAGAGGTTGCCAGCAATTTTGGTGCTGATGTCTACCTCGCCTCGGATATTTTACCAGAAGTGGGGGATAAAAGAGGTAAGGGTGAAAACCTGTGGAAAGCGATTCATCAATTGAAAGGGGATATAATCTGCTATGTCGATGCGGATATTTCAAATATTCATCCTCGATTTGTTTATGGATTAATTGCTCCTCTTATTCGAAAAAATGAGGTCCAATATGTAAAGGCTTTCTACGACCGACCCCTCAACTATTCCTCTGGTTTACGCTCAAGTGGAGGGGGAAGAGTAACTGAAATTTTGATTCGCCCTTTATTCTCCCTTTTTTATCCGGAACTTACTAATGTTGTACAACCTTTATCAGGTGAGTATGCGGCTCGCCGTGAGGTTCTTGAAGTCATCCCATTTCCCATCGGCTACGGGGTTGAAACCTCACACCTGCTTGATCTATACGAGAAATTTGGATTGGAAGCTTTTGCCCAGACCGACTTGGACCGACGAGTTCATCGTAATCAAACGACCAACGCCCTCGGCAAAATGAGCTTTGGAATCTTGCAAACTTTTTTCAATCGCTTGCATGCTCAAGGTAAGATTGACCAGATGCCAAACATGGAAACTTTTTACCGAAGATTTGAGGTTGATGACGGGGTTTACAATCAGATCATTCAAGAAGTCATTGAAGAAGAAAGACCTCCGATGATTGATATTGAAGGTTACCGGAACCGGAACCAATAAACGAAAGTTATAACATCGAATTTTATCGATGAAAGTTGCGATTGTTCATTACCACCTCGAACCAGGTGGAGTAACTCGTGTAATTGAAAACACTTTGCAGGCATGGAATGATGCCGGCATTGAAATTGAAGCGATTGTTCTGAGTGGGCGTCAGTATAAAGGCTCTGGCATTTCCAATGCTCATGTGGTTCAAGGTCTTGATTACACAACTCCAGAAAACGCAGTCCAAGCTGAAACTTTGGCTAAAGAAATGGAAGATGTTGCCCAAATGGCATTGGGTTCAGTTCCTGACATTTGGCATATCCACAACCATTCCTTAGGGAAAAATCCAGCCTTGCCCCTCGCTCTTTCAAAACTAGCTCAAAAAGGAGCCCGCATGTTACTGCACCCTCATGACTTCGCGGAAGATGGAAGGCCTGGAAATTACAAAGCCTTGTCAGAAAGCTATCAGTTTCTTTATCCAAGTTCCTCTAGAATTCATTATGCAGCCCTTAATCACCGAGACCTTTCTTACCTGCAAAAAATGCTGGAGGATTCGCCGAGCAAAGCCCATCTTCTTGCCAATGCAATCCCAGATTACGATGAAAATCTTGCCCATCAAAAGGTTCCATCCTTACCCGAAAATCTCTTTCTATACCCAGTCCGGGCGGTTCGCCGAAAAAACCTAGGTGAATTAGCCCTTCTTTCTCTGGTTCATCCTGAAAAGTATTTTGCCAACAGCCTAGGTCCAACCAACCCAAATTTTCAAAGCGAATTTAATCAATGGAAACAATTTTCCTCCCAGCTTAACTTAAACTTAACCTATGGTCTTGGTGAGAAAGGAACCGCATCTTTCTTAGAAATGGTCGCTCACGCAGAAGCGATTGTCAGCACAAGTATAGCGGAAGGATTTGGGCTTGGATTTCTCGAGCCATGGACATTTGGGAAGGGGCTTTGCGGTCGTAATATTCCAGAGATCACCAAAGATTTTGAAAATCTTGGAATCAACCTCCAAAATCTTTATCAAAGGTGCGAGGTTGGTCTCGACTTTCTAGATGAGCCCAAAAGATTGAGAGCATCCATTCAAAAAAACCTGGAGGGTTTTTACCACAGTTATGAAGTTATCCTACCCAAAGACGGAGTGGATCAAGCTTACCATTCCATGGTGCAAAATGGAAAAGTGGATTTTGGTCGAATAGATGAGTGTTTGCAGAAACAAATTTTAACTAAGCTAAGTGGTTCAAAAATCGAAGCCGCTAGAATCAGGGAACAAATCCCCTTGGATCTGCCTACTGGTGATGTAGTTGAACGGAACCAAAAGGCAGTTAAGCTCCAGTTTTCTCAAATTGAGTACGGCAAGAAACTTTATTCCATCTACAATGAAGTTCTTTCAGCAAAGGAAGCAGAACTCACCTTTGCTCAAGGTAGAAAGTTATTGGATGCTTTCTTGAGTCCAAAAAGGCTAAACCTTCTCAGAACAAGTTAGGTTGTCAACTTCGTAAATTACACCGAGGAAACCGGAAATTTACTTGGCTTTTTTCTTGGCTTCAAATAAGCGTTTTTCCTTCACCTTAATAGCTTCTTTACCAATGCGGTCCCTAAGGTAATACATCCTGGCTCTCATGGTAACACTCTCCCGGTCAACTTCCACTTTATCGATAAGGGGAGAATGCACAGGAAAGACTCTTTCTACTCCAACTCCGGATGCAATTCGGCGAACGGTAAAAGTTTCATGAATACCAGAACCTTTGCGGGCAATAACAATTCCTTTAAATATCTGGATCCGTTCTTTTCCACCCTCTCGGACTTTTACATGTACATTAACCCCGTCTCCAACCTTAAAAGGTTTACGTTCTTTCAAATATTCGTTTGTTATTTCGTCGAGCAGTTGATTATTCATAATTCTTCTCAGTTAATTTTTAGATTCAGTATTCAATAAATCGGGACGGATTTTTTGGGTTTTAAGGGAGCGCTGCATTTGCCTCCATTTGGTAATCTCTTGATGATTTCCAGAAAGAAGGATCTCGGGAACTTTCAAACCTCTAAAATCATTCGGACGAGTATATTGAGGGTGTGATAATTCATTCCCCTCAAAGGACTCTTGATGTAGTGATTCGGGATCCCCAAGCACTCCCGGGATATGACGTGCAATCCCATCGATCATGACCGCAGAAGCCAAGGTTCCGTTGGTAATGACATAATCACCAATACTAATTTCTCGGTGGATCAAATGATCTCTTACCCGTTGATCGACCCCTTCGTAATGACCACTTAAAAAAACAAGATGAGATTCTCCTGATAACTCCTTGGCAATATCAGTGTTAAAAGGTTCACCGTCTGGAGTAGCAAAAATAACTTTGGTATGCTCGGTCGAGACTTCTTCAATAGCCTCAAATATGGGTTCTGGCTTCAGCACCATGCCGGCTCCACCACCAAAAGGACGATCGTCCGTTTCTCTATGTTTTCCTTTTGCCCATCGCCGTAAATCGAGGGCATTGATTTCTATAATTCCCTGTTCTACCGCTTTTCCAAGAATACTCTCTTCAGCAAAGCCATCCACTGACTTTGGAAAAAGGGACAAAACGTCGAAACGCAAAGCTGGGCTCATCATGCGAATCATGGTTACCTAGTGAAAACATAATGGGAAAGAAAAGAAATAGAATGGGGTTAAGATTCCCCCTCCTTTTCTTCCTTCACATCGTCCGGGCTATCCTCTGAAATTTCTTCTTTTGCTTCTGCCTCAAGTTCCTCCGCAGCTTCCTCTTTTACTTCTGCCTCAGGTGCTTCCTTTTTGGTCTCTTCCTTTGCTTCAGGCTCAGCTTTTTCTTCTTTCATCTCTGTCTTAGGTTCTTCCGCAACTTCCTCTTTTACTTCTGCCTCAGGTGCTTCCTCTTTGGCTTCTTCCTTTGCTTCAGGCTCAACTTTTTCCTCTTTCACCTCTGCTTTAGGTTCTTCCGCAACTTCCTCTTCTACCTCCGCCTCAGGTACATCCTCTTTGGCCTCTTCCTTTGATTCAGCCTCAACTGTTTCCTCTTTCACCTCTGTTTTAGGTTCTTCCGCAACTTCCTCTTTTACCTCTGCTTTGGAATCTTCGGTTGTTTGTTTTGCAGACTCTTCGACAATCGGCTCAGTTTCCTCTAAAACAGGAGCCTTCTTTTTATTTGTACGATCCGCTTTTGCCATTGTTTTTTTCTCAGCTTTATCCAGCCATTCTTCAGGGCTAAGTCTACCTTGCTTGATCAGGCTTTTTGCCGTATCCGTTGGCTGAGCTCCCACTTGCAACCAATGATCAACCCGATCCATTTTAAGTTTTAATTCTTCGGTTCGAGCATGTGCTTGTGGGTTGTAGGTACCAAGCACCTCGATAAATCTACCGTCACGGCGAGAAGTGGCAGGTGCCACCACCATTCGGTAAAAGGGGGCATGACGGGAACCGTGTCTTTGCAAGCGAATCTTGATCATTTCTAGTCTTCGTAAATGTGTTTCGAGGAATCAGTTAAAAGGATAAAAAAACCGAAATTCTAGGAAATTGTCAACGCCAAAGGAGCCTAGAACAAAGCCATATAAATGATCTTTGTCATGATGAATCTAACAAATGTCGCAATCCAACATCCATGCAAACCGAGACTTTAATGTTTTAGTTTTCCTGTAATATTTTCCGTAATTCTCGAAATAATTTTGCGTGTGAGGCTTGTAAATTTCAAACAAATGTTTAAATTCATCGATCAATGTCTTCAATTAAAACTAAACTCAATCCTAAGCGGTCTAAAAACACCCGTAATCGATTGATTCGGTCCGCAGAGCATCTCTTTGCGAATCGAGGATTCGGGGGCTTGACGATTAGGGAAGTTGCGCGTCGTTCTGAAACGAATCTCGCTTCCGCTCATTATCATTTTGGCTCCAAGGAGGCTATGGTTTTGGAAATGTTGAGTTCTCGAATCAAACCAATTAATGAGAAGAGACTCCAATATCTTCAAAACGCTCGAGAAGATTCTAGAGGTAAACCTCTTAAAACTATTGAAATATTTAAGGCTTTAATCCTGCCCATTGGTGAAGAAATCTCAAAAAGCTCACATTCTAGAAAAACTTTAGCTCTTTTAGTAGCAAGAAGTTTTACCGAGCCAGCGAGCTTCATCCAAAAAATGCACAGCAGATTTTTTGGTGAATTGTGCGAAACCTTCATCCTGGAGCTCCAGAGGGCTCACCCTCAAGCCAAGGAGATCGACATTTATTGGAACCTTCATTTTACGATTTCTTCCATGCTTGGAGCATTGGCTCAGCACCGCAGGCTGCATGATTTTTCTGGAGGCCGTTGTGATGATCAGAATGCTGAAGATATGATCCATCGTCTCCTCGTTTTTGTAACCAACGGATTCGAAGCAGGACTCAAGGCATATTAAATGAAAAATTCTTTGCTACTTTTATTTATTCTCTATTTTTCTTTGATCTTCATGAGTTGTGTTTCCAACAAGCCAGACATAAAAAGTTCAAAACCAATGGAAGATATTCCCACTAAATGGCTTTCATGGGATAAAAATATTAGCCAAGATCAAAAACCAATTTACTGGGTGGAAACTTTTACCAACCCTGAGTTAAATGAAGCTATCCGCATTGCTTGGAGTTCGAACCCCGAGCTAGTTGCTCAGGCGGAACAAACCCTTGCCCGGGGTGAAGAGGCAGTGATAGTTGGTGCCAATTTATCTCCCCAAGCCAATCTGGGTGTTTCCGGCACTCGAAGTAAAAGAAACTTGATTGGTTTTAACTTACCTAATGGGGATACTTCATTCACCAGTGACAGCTTTAATTCAGGCATTAATCTAAGTTGGGAGTTGGATTTATGGGGTAAATTAAAAAACCAAAAGAAATCCGCGGAAAGACGGTTTAATGTTGCCACTTCAGACTATGAAGGTGCTCGGCTCTCGATTGCCGGGAAAGTTGCAAAGGCTTGGTTTGAAATAATTGAAAGTTCCCAACAATCCCAACTGGCATTAAAAACCATGAATACCTTTGAAAAGAACCAAGCTTTCATATCCAATCGATTTAAGAATGGCTTGGCAACTGCATTGGAAAATGACTTGGCAATCAATGCATACGAAAGTGCCCGGGCGACCTTCTCCATGAGGAATAGGCAAAGAAGCAAATCTACGAGGAAATTTGAACTACTCTTAGGCGGATTTCCAGATGAGAAAATGGAACATAATTCTTCTTCATTACCTGAACTTTTTGGTACTCCGCCACCTCCAACTCCGGCAAAGATTTTAGAGCAAAGACCAGACTTGATATCTTCCAGATTACGATTGGAAGCAGCCGGCTACCAGCTTTCCGCCTCCCAACTAAGCTTGTTACCCGCGGTTTCAATTACCGGGGGACCAGGTAGCCGGGCTGAAAATTTTGAAGATTTACTAGATAATAAATTCCGCACCTGGGATATTGGAGGTTCTTTAACTCAACCCATTTTCCAAGGGGGTAGATTAAAAGCACAAATTCGTAGAGACGAGGCACTAAAACGGGCGGCACTTGCTAATTACAAGGCCATGGCCCTACGCGCTTTTAACGAAGTTGAAAATTTACTCTTCAACGATACCAGACTAGAGGCAGAAGAATCCTACTTAAAAAATGCCACCAAAGCTGCCCAATCTGCCTCTCAAACTAGCTGGGACCGATATCAAAGAGGCGTGCAAGAAATTTTTGAAACCTTGGATATTCATAGAAGATCATTCGAGGCCGAAAGCCGACTTCTTAGCATTCGGAAGGAGAGAATCCTTAACCGCATTAACCTTTATCTTGCTTTGGGGCACGATGCCCTACCGACCGAACCATGAGTCAGAAAAATACATTCATCAGCTTAATCACTAAGGTTACACTTCCCATTTTCCTTCTTCTGGCCATGACTGGCTTTGCATGGCAACTTATTCGAATTCGTCCCACTCCCGTGGCGAAGGAAATCGTTCCCTTTGTCCCCTTTGTGGAAGTAATCGCGGCCAAAAAAGAAAAGTTGCGATCGAATTTAATCAATTACGGCACCGTTCGTCCGCGAACACAAACGACTCTAATCGCTGAAGTTTCTGGGATTATTGAAGCCGTCGCTCCTTTTGATCAAGAGGCATCTTCCGAGATAAACCTTAGTAAAATACAATCTTTTCGAGCGGGTGGATTTTTTAGAAAGGGCGATTTACTTCTAAAAATCGAAGATATTCCCCTTCGAACCGCGATGGCTGAAGCACGGGCTAATCTTCGTCGCACCGAACTTGTACTCCTTCAGGAAAGGGAAATGGCCAAGCAAGCCAAAATCGAATGGGGAGACCGAAATTGGAGCAATGCTTCGGATTTAGTCAAACGGATTCCCCAAATCCAAAAAGCGGAAGCGGATATGCTCGCTGCAAAGGCCCGGCTTCATCAGGCAGAAAATGATTTATCCCGTGCTGAACTTCGAGCCCCTTTTGAAGGAAGAATTCTCCGAACCATGGTGGATGTAGGTCAACAAGTGGGGTCTGGTTCCAGTGCAGCATTGGCCGAGATTTATGCCTTGGATACCGGCGAGATCGACCTCTCACTCAGTCGTTCAGAAATGAATTTTTTAGGCTTTAAGGACGGACAAGGAAAAAATCGTAACTTGGGGGTAGAGGTGGAGATTATTAACGATAAAAATGACATCATTCATTCGGGAATGCTTGACCGCTCCGAAGGGGTCGTGGATCCACGCACCCGACTGACCAAGGTGGTTGCCTCGGTGGAGCAATGTTTTGCAAATCCGTTTTCAAGTAAGATTGAACATCAGGCCTTGGAGGTCGGGCAATTCGTGAAGTTGCGTTTATTGGGGAGCGAATCTGAAGTATTTGTAATTCCTGATTCCGCCTTTCGTAAACTTGATACCGTATTAGTTGTCAACTCGGAGAACCAACTTTTTTCTCGCAAAGTCGAAACGGTGCATCGAAACAAAAAGGAAGTCTGGGTTAAGGACGGCCTAGAACCTGGAGATTTGGTTTGTATCACTCCCATCGAAATCATATCCGAAGGAATGGATGTAAGAATTGCTGATCATTTCAAGGATTCAAATTCCTCAAAACCATGATCGCTTGGTTTGCCAAAAATGGAGTAGCTTCAAACCTACTCATGGGTATCATAGTGGTATCTGGTATTTTTTCCATTCGGGGGCTGAAGATGGAACTCTTTCCAGATTTCGACCTCGATATTGTTAACATTTATGTACAGTATCCTGGTGCTGCACCTCTGGAAGTCGAAGACGGAATTTGTAAACAAATTGAAGAAAAAATTTGGGACCTGAAAGGCATCAAAGAGATAGTGTCCTATGCCCGTGAAAATAACGGTGTAGTTTCAGTGCAGGTACTACGAGGTACGGATGCAAAAACCCTTGCCGACGAAATTAAAGTTCGGGTGGATTCAATTTCCACCCTTCCCGCAGAAGCAGAGAAACCAACTGTCGAAGTAGCCACGCAGAAGAGGAGAGTACTTGCCCTTGCCATTCATGGAAAGTGCGACGAGAAATCACTTCGTAAGTTAGCCGACGACTCAATTGAAGACTTGACCAATTTACCGGGTATCACCCAAGTCCAGATTCTGGGTATTCGAAAGCCAGAAATCGGAATTGAAATTCCGGAGCAATCCCTACGCGAGCACGGCCTTAGTTTCAGTTCAATCGCCCAAACCATCCGGGCATCATCGATCGATATTCCCGGTGGTGTGGCCCGAACATCTTCCGGAGAAACCCTCCTCCGTTCCATGGGAAAAGCAAAGGTCGGCAAGGAATTTGAAAAAATACAGTTACTACCCTCTTCTGATGGCTCTAACCTACCATTGGGGAAACTTGCAAATGTAAAAGATGGATTTCAAGACAATGTACTTTACACCGAATTCCAAGGCGAACCTGCAGTGACTTTGCGAGTTTTCCGGGTCGGCGAACAAAACCCAATCGACATCTCGGAAAAAGTTAATGCTTATGTAAATGAAGTTAAATCTAGCCTTCCAGCCGGGGTAAGCATGACTGTTTGGCAAGACAGTTCTTATTACCTGAAAGGACGACTCAAAATGATGATCAGGAATGCTCTGCAGGGGCTATTGCTTGTATTCTTGGTACTATCCTTTTTCCTCCGCCCTTCTCTGGCAGGATGGGTTGCCCTTGGTCTACCCATTTCATTTATGGGTGCATTTGCTTCGATGGGTTTGATGGGAGCATCGATTAATTTAGTTTCGCTCTTTGCATTCATCGTGGTTCTTGGAATTTTAGTAGACGATGCCATTGTGGTCGGTGAATCTGTCTATACCTTGGGGACCAAAGGAAAGTCTCCACTAACCGCTTCCATAGAAGGTACTCATCTTGTTGCAGTGCCGGTCACTTTTGCAATCCTTACCAGCATGGTCGCGTTTGTACCCATGCTTTTTCTTCCCGGTTGGCTGGGAAAATTAATGCAGGATATTCCTTTGGT
>DBVA01000128.1:0-10410 GCA_002308735.1 Opitutia bacterium UBA1276
CGAAACCTCCGGGAATTTCCATTCCCCGGGCGAGCCGAAACGTCACAAAGGCGTGCCGTTTTGACCAGATGCCTCGATGCAATGACCGAAATTAAGGATCTAGATAGTTCATTCGCCGTCGAAGTAGATGATCTTAGTGAACTAGAACGACAAATATTGGTTGAAAAACATTTGATCAGTCGGGAACTATCGGATGTCGAGGAAGCTTCCGGAATTATTTTGTCCAAGGATCGGAATTGTTGCATAATGATCAACGAAGAAGATCATTTACGCATACAAGTCTTACAACCTGGCCTTGATTTTAATAAAGTTTGGCGGAGGGTTGATAAACTTGACTCCAGCATAGAGAATGAAATTTCTTATGCTTTTGACGGAGAATTAGGATTTTTAACAGCATGCCCGACAAATTTAGGCACTGGAATGCGAGCCTCTGCAATGATGCATCTGCCGGGATTGGTGATGTCCAAGAACATGGACAAAGTCGTCAATGCGGTGAATCAACTTGGGTTTGCAGTCAGGGGACTTTTTGGGGAAGGTTCGGACGCCAGCGGAAGCATCTTTCAAATCTCAAATCAGCAAACCTTGGGCGAATCAGAGAGTGCTATCATCGAGCGACTTGATAAGACTTTGCAAAATCTGGTCAGGCAGGAAGAATTTGCACGCCGCAAGCTACTTGAAGACGATGGTCGCAGATTAATCGACAAAATGAGTCGGGCAGTCGGAGGATTAAAGTCTTGCCATCTCATACAAAGCTCAGAAGCGATGGATTTATTATCTTTGATTCGATTAGCATCGGATTTCAAAATGCTTCCTGACTCTTACCGATCGCTTGCGGATCGCATGTTTATCGAGATTCAGCCTGGTCATGTGCAGTTATCTGCTGGAAAGCCAATTGAACCCGGGGATCGGGATTACCTCAGAGCCAAATTACTTCGGCAAAAATTCACTAAAACTCCCATGATCAAAGTTGATGGGTAAGTTGACTTTGCTTTCATAACCCATTATAAAATACTTATGTCTGAACCAATGAGTAACTTTACCCCTCGCGCACAACAAGTCCTCGCACTTGCCCGCAAGGAAGCTGATCGATTTCATCATAATTATGTAGGCACCGAGCATCTTCTTCTTGGTTTGATCAATTTGGGCCAAGGAGTTGCGGTTAATGTTCTTCAAAAAATGGGACTGGATTTGGATACCGTTCGTCAAGCAGTCGATGAGCAAGTCGGCCTTGGACCAGAAGCAAAACCTTCTGGAAATGTTCCATACACTCCGAGAGTCAAAAAAGTTCTCGCCTTAGCTGGTAAGGAGGCAAAAGGCCTCAATCACAGCTATGTCGGAACGGAACACATCCTTCTTGGTCTTCTTCGTGAAGGTGAAGGCGTAGCCGCCAGGGTCTTGAAGTCTCTAGATGTTGACGCAGATCGTTGTCGGAATGAAATCCTTTCTGAATTAGATCCAAACTTTTCATCTTCTGAAGAAGCAGAATCTTCAGTTGTAGGTGGTGGTGAAGGGGAAGAAAAATCCAAAGATCTTAAAACGCCTGCTCTTAAAGCTTTTGGTCGTGACCTTACCGAGATTGCAAAAGCTGGAGAATTGGACCCAGTCGTGGGAAGAGAGAAAGAGATACGCCGTGTTACACAGGTTCTATGCCGAAGGACAAAAAATAATCCGGTACTTATTGGTGAAGCTGGTGTCGGAAAAACTGCTATCGTTGAAGGTTTGGCACAACAAATTGCAAGTGGGATGGTGCCTGAGAATTTAGTCGATAAAAAAGTGGTAACTCTGGACCTTGCTCTGATGGTTGCGGGTACCAAGTATCGCGGTCAATTTGAAGAGAGAATTAAGGCCGTAATGGACGAGCTGAAAAAGGCTAAAAATATCATCATTTTTATCGACGAATTGCATACCATTGTAGGAGCAGGTGCTGCTGAAGGGGCAATGGATGCTTCCAATATTTTCAAACCAGCTTTGAGCAGAGGAGAGTTACAATGTATCGGTGCAACAACCCTTGCGGAATATCGAAAATATATTGAAAAGGATTCAGCCTTGGATCGAAGATTTCAGTCAGTTAAAGTCGAGGCTCCTTCGGTGGATGATACTATTCTGATCCTCAAAGGTATCAGACCGAAGTACGAAGAACATCACAATGTTAAGTTCACTGATAAATCTTTGATCGCAGCGGCCAAATTGACGGATCGTTATGTCACTGGCAAACACTTGCCCGATAAGGCAATAGATGCCATTGATGAAGCTGGAGCTAGATCCAGAATGGAATCGCTTAAAAGACCTCCAGAAATCGAAGATTTATCTGAGGAGATCAAAGAAGTTTGTAGCCTTAAAGAATCTGCCATTTCAGATCAAAATTTTGAGGAAGCAGCCGAAGCAAGGGATAGAGAGAAAAAGTTACGGGCCAAGCGCGACCGAGTCTTGGAAGAGTGGAAAAAGTCTCGAGAAGAAACAACTGCTGAGGTAAATGAAGATGATATGCTTCAAGTTGTTGCGGATTGGACTGGAATTCCCTTGAACCGGATGGAGGCTAAAGAGTCTAAGAGGTTGCTCAAGTTAGAGTCCGAATTGCGTAGCCAAGTCGTTGGTCAAGATTTCGCCACTGAAGTAATCTCGAAAGCTTTACGCCGTTCTCGTGCAGATCTTAAAGACCCTAAAAGGCCCATTGGTTCCTTTATGTTCCTTGGACCGACAGGGGTTGGTAAAACACATTTGGCAAAAGTTTTAGCGGAAAGAATTTTTGGAGATCAAGATTCCTTGATTCAAATCGATATGTCTGAATACATGGAGAAACACGCGGTTTCGCGCATGATTGGTTCTCCCCCAGGCTATGTTGGATATGAAGAGGGCGGGCAACTTACTGAAGCCATCCGGAGAAAGCCCTATGCGGTTATCTTATTTGATGAGATTGAGAAAGCTCATCCCGATGTTTCCCAAATCTTACTACAGATTCTTGAAGATGGTAGACTTACCGACAGCCTCGGCAGGAAAGTAGATTTCAGAAATACCATTCTCATCATGACTTCAAACATCGGAGCTCATATTCTTCAGAAAAATACCTCTATGGGATTTTCTATGGGAGACGCAGATCATGACTTTGATAACACCAAAGACAAGATCATGGATGAGGCAAAGAAATCTTTTAAGCCTGAGTTTTTGAACCGGCTCACGGAAATTGTAATCTTCCGTCCTTTAGCCAAAGAGAGTATGCATGAAATCGTTGAGCTTGAACTGGAAAAAGTTTCCGAAAGACTCAAGGATAAGAAGTTGTTCTTAGATGTTTCCAGCGAAGCCAAAGAATTCTTGATTGATAAAGGATATGATGAAAAGTTTGGAGCTCGCCCCTTGCGCAGGGCAGTTGAAAGGTATTTAGAAGATAATCTCGCAGAAGCTCTTCTTTCTGGAAATCTTCGCAAGAACAAACCTATAAAAGTCCTCATTTCTGAAAATGAAGAAGTAGGGTTATGTTTTGAGCAATCTTCTGGTAAAGATAAGGTTGCGGTTCCAAGTTCACCAGATAAAGAAAAGTCGCCGCCCAAGGATACCTGAATTTTCTTTTATCGCATTGATTTGCATTTTGAGTATGATCTGACTCATGCAAAAATCATTGATTTTATTAAAACCTGACTGTTTAGAAAAGAAACTTGTAGGCGAGGTCATTTCCCGTTTTGAAGCTAAGGGATATTCGATCACTGCCAGCAAAATGATCCAATTAGATAGTTCTTTACTTCAGGAACATTATTCTCATGTGGCGCATCTCCCATTCTTTCCTGAAATTGCTTCTTTTATGAGCTCCCGTCCCGTAATGGCACTTATACTCGAAGGGGATGATGTTATTTCAGGGGTTCGTGACTTACTTGGACCAACAGATTCGACTACTGCGCCTGCCGGTACCATTCGTGGAGATTTGGGAACCGATCGGATGAAAAATGTTGTTCATGCATCAGATAGTGAAGATTCTGCGGCTGCGGAGATCCAAAGGTTTTTTGGATAAGAAGCATTTTACGGTAAATTTAATTATTTTTTTCAAGGAGAGTAACGGCATGGCAAGAAATTGCCTCTTCTCTTCCAATGTAGCCAAGGCCCTCATTGGTTGTAGCTTTGATTCCGATTTGAGAATTTGAAATTCCAAGAATTTGAGCAATGCAATCTTTCATCTTATTGACATGAGGTGCCATTTTGGGTTCTTCGGCTATGATGGTAAGATCGGAGTTGGCTATGGTATAGCCAGCCTTAAGGCATTCTTGATGTGCTTTAATTAGAATCTCTTTCGAATTGATATCCTTGTTCTTGGGGTCGGAATCTGGGAAGAAATATCCTATGTCAGGGAGTGCGAGGGCACCGAGAATTGAATCCGCTAAGGCATGAATTAAGCAATCGGCATCTGAATGTCCGAGTAAACCTTTGGGGTGCCCGATTTCGATACCTCCTAAAATCAGTTTTCTTCCATCAACTAAACGATGTAAGTCAAAACCATGTCCAATTCTCATAGTATATTCCTTTCTTTTTTTAAAAGATATTCGACCAGCTTTAGATCGTCTATATTGGTGATTTTAGGATTAGGATAGTCCAAACAGAAAAAAGCAGTTTTACGATCGTCTAACTCAAGTGCGGAAACTTCATCTGTAATCAAGATATTTCTTTCTTTAGCCCTGTTTAATGCTTGAGTAAGCCAACTTTTATGGGAGGCTTGGGGGGTTTCCATAAGCCATAGGGATTGTCGGTTTAAAGTTTGAGTCTTTTGTGGTTGATCGGAGGAAAGCTCAGTCTCAAGGGTTTGGCGAATGGTGTCCGATGCAGGCCTGCAGGCTACAATAACTCCTTTGTCTTCAACTTCATGAATCATTTGGGTAATGGTTGAAGTACGAATCATTGGTCTCGCACAATCATGTACTTGAACAAAAGAACATTCCTTGGGAAGTGCCTCCAACCCTTTTCTGACTGAATCCTCTCTTCTGCTCCCTCCAGCTATATAGATGGGGTCAAGGCTCCCATGAAATGTCTTTCTTGAAATGTCATATTCATTTTCTAGAAGCTTTTGTTGATCTTCTTCACGATAAACGATTACAAGCGAAGAAATTTCTTTGATACCGATATAGGCATTACAACATAAACGAAAGGCATTAGTTTCTAAAATGGGATGTAAGAGCTTATCTTTAACATCGCTTCCCATCCGATCACCACTTCCTCCAGCAAGTAAAATTATCCCATGCATGTTCGTGAAAGACTAAGTAGAAAGTTCGGATTGAATTTTCGTTAAGGAATCGGCTGGGTTCATTGCTGCCAAGATAGGGCGACCGATAACAAGGTAGTTGGCCCCAGCAATTTGTGCTTCCTTGGGAGTCATAATTCTTTTCTGATCCCCTTTTTCCGTACCCACGGGTCGAATGCCAGGAGTAACCAATTTTATTTCCTGGGGAAGTCTCGGGCGTAGAAGCGGAAGTTCTAAGGGAGAACAGACAACGCCTCCGAGACCTGAACTCTGGGCCAATTCGGCAAGGGCAATAACCTGTTGCTCGGTCGTATTTATTACCCCAATGGATCGAAGATTTTCTTGATTCATGGAAGTGAGTACAGTCACACCAAGCAATCTAGTTTCGGGCATGCATTTTCCAGCCGTTTTAGCACAAAGGGCAAGAGCTTCAGGTCCCGAGCAAGTGTGGATTGTGAGCATGCTTATGGGCAAACTGGATAGGCTTTCAATTGCTTTTGACATCGTGTTAGGAATATCGTGGAGTTTTAGATCAAGAAAGACTTTCTTGTCCCGTTCAATGCACTGTTTTATGATTTTATGCCCATCGCGGAGGTAGCTCTGTAAGCCGATCTTTACCCAAGTTAATTGATCACCCACTTGATCCAGAATATCATTGGCTTGATCTTGTGTTTCAACATCTAAGGCAAGGATAACTTCAGTTTTTGATTTGGTCACGAGTTAAGATAATGTATGATTAGAAGGGTGAGCCAAATCAATTCTTACTTTTTAAAATTTGGAGCTAATTTCAAAGGACTTCTTTAATAATGTCTCTCCAAAATGCGATTCAGCAAGTAAGCGTACCTGCACCGGCAAAGGTAAATTTATACCTTGCTGTTCTGGGTAAGCGAAAGGATGATTATCATGATATCGTATCCGTTTTAGCGAAATTAAATCTTTATGATATTGTAACCGTTGAACAACATGGAGAGGAAAATTTTTTAAGTTGTGATTGCTTGTCCTCACCAAGTTTGAAAAGTGTCAGGAATCTTGCTGAGGATGCGGTTATGATTTGGAGGAAATTTACCGGAGAAAAAACTGGGATTCGAATCGTTATTAATAAAAAAGTTCCTCTTGAAGCTGGTCTTGGAGGTGGTAGTTCAGATGCCGTGGCTACACTACTTGGTCTAAATGCAATGATGAAAGTTCCCCTTTCTCAAGAGGATTTGATTCACATTGCTGCTCAAATTGGTTCAGATTGTCCTAGTTTTTTACTTTCTGGCTTGTGTGTTGCTACAGGGAGGGGAGAGGACATTCGTAGCGCAACTTCAGCTCGAATAAGAGAAATCAAAGGTAGAAATCTGTTGTTGTTCAAGCCACCAGTAGGTTTTTCTACGCGAACTGTATATGAAGATTTAGCCAAAAAGAAAAAATATTCACAAAGAAATCTTGTGCATGATCACCTTAATGCGTGGGAAACAGGAGAAATTATGAACGAGCAACTTCTTTCAAATGATTTGGAAGCACCTGTTTTTCTAAAACATCCTTACATCCCTGAATTATTTCGGATCCTTGTCGACAAGTTTAATCTGCAACCGATGCTTTCTGGCAGTGGCTCCTGTTGCTTTTGTTTGGCTAGTGAGAACACTTCATGGGATGAGATTATCGCTGTAATCAGAGATGCCTGGGGGGAGGAAGCCTTTGTTCAGTCCGCTTGCTTTATCTGAATTTTGAAAGAAAGATTTTGTTTTCCCTTTGGGAGGAATGATACATAGTGAGGGGCTATTTATTTTGATGAAAGCCGAAAAAACAAAGGATCCCAAAGAAGAAGTTATTTTCTACGGTTTGCCTGCTTCCCCCGGAGTTGTGCATGGTCCCGCTTTTCGGTTTTTACATAATGATGTCGAAGTCTTGAAATATCAGGTTGAGGAAAGTGACCATGAATCTGAAATTGAAAGATTCCAAGAGGCTCTCAAAATTACTCAGTCCCAAATTCTTCAAATCCGCGACGATGTAGCCAAAAACCTGAGTGAAAAGGAAGCCTCCATCTTCGATGCTCATTTATTGGTTCTTGAAGATAAAGCATTGCTCGACGATGTCGAAAACGAGATTAAAAAAAGTGGACAGAATGTTGAGCAATGCGTGGATCGTGTGACTCGTAAATACATCGATTTCTTCAACAAACTTGAAGATGAGTACCTGCGAGAGCGATCCGCTGACCTGAATGATATTTCCAAGAGGTTACTGCGTAATTTAATTGGCGAGACCGCTGCTGGTACCGCTTTTTTGGAACAACCCAAAGTATTGGTATCCGAAGATTTGACTCCTTCAGATACCGCGTCTTTGGATCGTTCAAAACTTTTAGGTATCGCAACGGATACAGGTGGTATGACAAGCCATGCGGTTATTATGGCAAGAGCCAGTAGTGTTCCTGCGGTGGTTGGATTGCGGGGGTTTTCTGATAAGGTTCAAAACGGTGATTTTGTTCTAATTGATGGCTTTGATGGGGTCGCGATCATAAACCCAAGAGAATCCACTCTTTTTCGATACGGAAAGGTAAAGATACGTCGAAAGAAGATAAAAGACCTTCTGGAAGAAGAGGCAGCTTTACCTGCACAAACTAAAGATCTTCAAAAGCTTACCCTTTTGGCCAATGCGGATTCTCCCGAAGAAGTCGCAAAAGGAATAGAAAATGATTGTGTAGGCATTGGTCTTTTCCGAACCGAATCAATATTCCTTCGCAAGAATCAAATACCAAGTGAGGATGAACAATTCGAAGAATATGTTAAAATTGTAGAAGCTGCAAAAGGGAGATTTGTTACCATTCGAACTTTAGATATTGGTGGTGATAAAAATGTAACCAGTGTTTCTCATGACAACGAACAAAACCCTTTCATGGGGTTTCGTGCCATTCGGTATTGCCTCCGTAATCCGGATGTATTTCTCGATCAGCTTCGGGCAATTTTGCGAGCCAGTGCTCACGGACCAGTACGCTTGATGTTTCCCATGATTAGTGGCGTGGGCGAGATTGTCCGAGCAAAAGAGTTTCTTTTTACTGCGAAGAGGCAACTGGAAGAGAAGGGGATTAAGTTTGATCAAGATATTTCGATCGGATGTATGATTGAGACCCCATCTGCAGTTATGATTGCTGACTTTTTAGCGGATGAGGTAGATTTCTTCAGTGTCGGGACAAATGATCTGGTGCAGTACTTGTTGGCGGTGGACCGCGTTAATAATCAAATTGCATATTTGTATGAACCGCAACACCCAGCGATCATTCGATCTTTGAGGAAGATCTTCGAAGTTGGGCGTTCAAAGAAAATTCCAGTTACGGTCTGTGGCGAGATTGCTGGTGACCCCCATTTCCTTCCATTACTTCTTGGATTGGGAGTGGATTGTTTGAGTGCAAGTTCACCACTCTTAGCCGAACTTAAATTTTTTGCCCGAAGATTTTCAATGGAAGAAGCAAATTCCTTAGTTCGAGAAATAGAACAGCTTAAAAGGCCCTATGAGATTAAGCAGGTTATGAATTCTTTCTACGAAGACAGGGTATCTGATTTAACTGAATAATTATTCGTCCTGAAATTTAGAAGCAAACACTTCGCTCATCTCATTTTCGAATTCCATTGCATTTTCAATCGTACACTCAAAGAACAACTCAGTCCCTTTTGCCGCAGCAAGCATCATGATTCCCATAATGCTTTTGGCATTTACTTTCTCCTCGTCTTTAGTAACCCAAATTTCACCAGAATATCGAGATGCAATTCGAACAATCATAGCAGCGGGTCTGGCATGTACTCCCATTTTGTTTGAAACCGTAAGCATAAAGCTATGGGTTTCAGTACCATCATTTTTATTGAAATTACTCACTATTTAAATAAGAGTGAGGTTTCAAAGAAAAGACAAAGAAAAAGTTTGAATAATACCCAGCAGGCATGCACTGATGAAAGCAGCTGCAAAATCATCAGTCATAACTCCCCAACCTCTTGGTAGATTTTGTAATTTTTTGATTCCAAGAGGTTTAAGTATATCAAAGAGTCGGAAAAGAAGGAATCCAAGGCCAAGAAAAAAGAGAAAATGAGAATCTGAATGGCGTAGATCAGAATCTTTTAAAAAAAGGAAAATGAAGGGAATCACACTAAACTCGTCCCAGATTACGGATTTTGGGTCCGATTCTCCTAATATTCGCTCGGCATGAGTACAAATTGGAACCCCTAGTAAGACTAGAGGTACCGATATCGCAATAATCCATAATATTTGGAGTTCACAATAGTAATGTAAAAAGCCAAACAAAAAAATCCCCACGATTGAACCAACAGTACCTGGAGCGGGTAATTTTCTCCCCAAAGGTCCGAGAGTGGAAAGTTGCAAAATGATAAAATCGAACATTTACTTTTCTTCGTCCAGAAAGAAACGCCAATATTTTGTTAAATAAACTACGCCAGATAATACCGTGATTAAAGTAGCCAAAATTAAGGTCGAAGCGGTGGAGAAATCAAGAATGCTTAGGGTCAGCTCAAGGCTATCCTGTGACATCATAGAAGTAAAATCAGATTCTACTGACAATTTCGCTAGGCTCAGGGAAATACAAGTTAACTGAATCACAGTTTTGAGCTTCCCGATTTTTTCGGCTTCCAAGGTTTTTCCCTTTCCTGCAGCAACCAATCTTAAGCCGGTGATGAGTAGTTCTCTAGACAAGATTAAAAGAATGGGGAAAAGAGCCCAAATCGGAAGGGCTCCTAAAGCAAGTAAACTAGTAAACATTCCTAAAGTCAGAACCTTATCTGCGAGTGCATCCATAAATTTACCAAAATCAGAAACTTGTCCAAATCTTCGAGCTAGCCAACCATCGAGCCAATCCGTTAGGGCTGCGAAAAGAAAAAGAAAAAGAGCGAAACTCTTGGACCATCGAAAACTTGATTCTGCTTCTGGGTACAACAGGGCAATGATAAGGAGCATGAGCGGGATCCTAGAAAGCGTCAGTAAGTTCGGTAAGTTCATGGATTGAAGTTTTTCTAATAGTTCTTTTGTTTCATCTTGGCAATCTCAACGGTTGATTGCTTGAGGGTGGACGTATTAAAAACCCATGGTATCTTGGGTGTCCTTATGGTCATTGCATTGTATCCCGGCACTTTTGATCCCGTTACCAACGGTCATCTAGATGTTCTTTCTCGAGCACGGAAATTATTCGATCGAGTGATTGTATCTGTTTC
>DBVA01000128.1:10804-17300 GCA_002308735.1 Opitutia bacterium UBA1276
AATGTAAAATCTTTTGATAATGTGACCGTTGAGCCTTTTGACGGACTGCTTGTGGATTATGCCAAGGAAAAGGGAGCAAAAGTTCTGGTTCGAGGTTTACGGGTAGTATCTGATTTTGAGTATGAATTCCAAATGGCTCAAATGAATAGGCATCTGGATACAGAGCTTGAGACCATTTTTCTAATGCCGAACGAGAAGTACTTTTTCACCAGTTCCCAGCTCATCAAGCAAGTTCATCTTTACGGAGTAAAAGAAACCGGTCTTGTACCTGAAAATGTATTTCATGCACTCCAAAGTCTATCTGGGCTGCGAGATACTTAGTTTCTGGGTGGATGAATCAAGAGGAAGTATTAGAAAAAAGAAAGCGAAACACTTTTGGTGTGGTTTTCCTGACCATATTTCTGGATATGGTTGGGTTTTCGGTGATCTTCCCCCTTTTTCCTTCGATGCTGGAACATTACTTAGAAAGGGAATCACTCTTAGGGGGTGGGTGGGTCACGAGTTTCGTATCCGTGATCAAGGACTTTGCCTTTGTTGATTCGGCTTCGGGGAATTCATTCCGCTTTGAGACCGTTATTTTTGGGGGAGCATTAGGATCCCTCTATGCAATTCTTCAATTCTTTTTTGCCCCAGTTTGGGGAAGGTTGTCAGATCGAGTTGGTCGAAGACCTGTCTTACTTTATACCTTAGGAGGAACTGCCTTAGGGTATGGCTTATGGATTTTTGCTGGAGATTTTTGGGTTTTAGTCTTGTCCCGAGTCCTTGGAGGTGTCGCGAGTGGGAACTTATCGGTTGCTACTGCTGCCATCGCAGATGTAACTTCTCGAAAAGCAAGGTCGAAGGGGATGGCTCTTGTTGGCATCGCATTTGGTCTAGGCTTTATTTTGGGGCCAGCTTTGGGCGGGTTTGCATCCACTTGGGTCTTATCTCAAAGTGATTCTTCAATCTTTTCATTAAATCCTTTTTCTTCTGCAGCACTCATCAGTTTATTTTTAGCTCTTTTAAACTGGATATGGGTAGGGTCGAAATTTCAGGAAACTTTACCCAAAGAAAAGAGAAACAAAGAAAATCAACCGAAGCCTGCAATTTTTCAACTTGGAAAGATTATAAACCGAGATGTTCGAAATACCTGCCTTGTTTATTTATTTTATATGATTTCATTTAGCGGGATGGAATTCACCCTCACTTTTCTTGCTGTGGAGAGATTTGGTTTTTCTCCTATCAATTTAGCTCAGATGTTTCTCTTGATTGGTTTGACCTTAATTTTAATTCAAGGCTTTTTCGTACGGAGATTCGTAGGTAGGATGGGAGAAAAAAATATGGCCTTGCTGGGGATTTTTCTCGGATTTATAGCTTTTTTTGTAATTGCGCATTCCTTCGAACAATCACTTTTTTACTCGGGTCTCTTTTTAATGTCTTCGGGGGTTGCCTTAATAAGCCCTACCTTAACTGCTCTGACCTCACTCCATTCAGGAGAATTAGATCAAGGTTTTCATTTGGGCGTTTTCCGTTCATCTGGTTCGCTGGCTCGGGCATGTGGACCCTTGCTCGCTGGTCTTGCTTATTATGCTTATGGGTCAAAGGTAGCATACTTATTTGGTGCTATCCTACTCATTCTTCCACTTCTTATCATGTTTCGAATTGCGAGGCCAGAGACAGGAAAAAATCAATAATTGAAATCTGGATAGCTTTTCACTCGCCAAAAGTAAGGGAATCCTTAGTGTAAGTTGTTTACAAACTTAAACTAGCCCACCAACCGTTTAGACCCAAACTGCTGAATGAACCTCGAAGTCATCGATCGCTTGATCGAAAAAGATCCATCACTTGAATCATCACGCTCTTCTTTAGAGGCAATGAAAGATGGTGCATGTTGCATCCATCGCAGTTGGGGTTTTGGTCAGATTTCTGGCTTTGATCAAGAGAAAGAAATGCTCTTGATAGATTTTGAGGAAGAAGATCGTAAAAATCATGCCATGGATCCTGTCTTTTGTATCGGGAAGTTGGAAGTATTACCCGATGAACACATTCTTTCAAAGCATCGTGCGAATCCATCAGAAGTGGAGAGTATTGCCAAAAAAGAGCCTGTCGATTTGGTTATTTCGATCTTGGTCAATTGTGAAGACGGATGTGCTCAATCTCGAGAAATCGAAAGAATCATTGGTTTTCTGCTCGGCCCCGTTAAGGGTAAAAAATGGTGGACCGCGACCAAAAAACTTCTTGTCAAAGATCCACGGGTCGCGGTTCCAAACAAAAAAACGGAACCGTATGTACTCCGGGATGAACCGGTCAAACCTGAACAAGAAGTTTTGTTAGACTTTTTTGACGAAAAAAGGTCAGCTCATAAGATTATTTTAGCTGAAAAGCTCTTTGACCTGGCATCCGAGAAAGAAGACCTTCAAGCCGACCTGCCTAGAGTCTTGAATGAGCTTACAGTTGCGATTATGGAAGCCCGAAACCTTAGTCAGGCAGAAAGACTTTATGGCATCTGGGTTAGAAATAATTTAGCCAGAGATGTCGAGGAAGATGTCGAAAAGTTAGAACCAACCTCTTCATCTATTCTTGAAGAGTGTAAGGATGATCTTCCTGGCTTAGCAGATCAATTGCCGACCAAATTCCATCGCCGATTCCTTGATCTTATTCATAGGGTCTACGAAGATAATTGGAAACCTTTGGTCGTAAATCTATTGCAAAATACATCATTTAAGTTTTCTGGGGAGTGTGCTCATTTCTTGGTTGATCGGGAAGAGACTAAACTTTTGCTTTCTTCATTAAATAAAAGCTTAGATGAACAAATTCTGAAAGCACCCGTACTTTTATGGATTTTAAAGTTTCGTGAACTTTCGAAGTTTAAGGATCTACTTGCAACCTTGATTGGACCAAGGTTACTCACCGCAGTTTTCTCTGCGATTGATTACGAATCCTTACAGAATGCTTCTACTCGACGGATTCCTCTTGCCGAAATTCTTTCCGATGATCGCGAACTATTACCTTCAATTTTAGATAAAGGTACTGCTGAAAATGCAAAAGATTTAGCACAAGCCTTAATCCTCAATCCTGGATTTGAAGACCTTAGCAAGAAATCACTTCTAGCTCGATTCATTAAAAGATATCCTGAGATTCAGGCAATATTAGATGGAGAGCACGGCTCAGGTACTTCCTCGGATTCCGTTGGACAAGTTACTGATGACAGCTTGATTGTTTCCCAAAAGAGTTATGATCAGAAAATGGATGATCTTGAACTTTTGAATAAAGAAAAAATCCCTGCCAATTCACAAGCCATTGAGGCTGCACGGGAGCTTGGTGACTTACGCGAAAATGCGGAGTATCAAATGGCAAAGGATGAACAGAAACTCCTCCTCGCCAGACAGTCCGAACTGCAAACTGATTTGATGCGGGCAAAACCGACCGATTTTGAAGATGCACCTGTCGATTCCGTCGGGATTGGTTCCATTGCGAATTTAAGTGACTCCAATTCTGGTGAGTCTCAAAAATATGTAATCTTGGGTGCATGGGATAGTGATCCAGATAATAATATTCTATCCTATCTTACGCCACTGGGGCAAAGACTGCTTGGTAAAAAGATCGGTGAAACCGTTGAAACCGAAGTTGAAGGTAATGTACAAAGTTGGAAAATTGAAGGTCTGACTCGTTGGGTAGATTCCCAGTAAATCTTTTCTCTAATTTTAGGACCCGCATTTTTGCGAGTTCTAGGTTTCATTCTTTTCGTTTGCCATGTCCAAGGCTAGATTAAATCTTGATTGAAGGAAGTCGTGAAGATTACAGAAAAATTACAACTCTTGTCGGATAGCACTCGCTTGCGGATGCTTCGACTTCTTTCTCGAGAAGAGCTTTCAGTGGCGGAATTACAAGAGATTCTAGAAATGGGACAATCCAGAATCTCTTCACATTTATCTCTACTTCGTAGGAATCGAATGGTCGTGGACCGAAAAGACGGAAAGAAAACTTTTTACGCTCTAAGTTTAGATAAATCGCCTAATTATGATATCGTCCGTCTGGCCTTAGCTGAAGACTCAGCTGAAGACTTTTGGGAAAGTGACCATTCTGGATTGACCCGTATTTTAGAGCGTCGCAGATCGGAGAGCGAAAAATATTTTGAAGAAGTTGCGGATAGGTTGGGGAAGCATTATGTGCCCGGTCGGTCCTGGGAATCAATCGGGCATTTTCTTTTTCGATTAGTTCCCTATATTGTGGTCGCTGACTTAGGTGCGGGGGAGGGGATGATCTCTCAATTATTAGCGGAGCGAGCAAAAAAAGTATTCTGCATCGACAGTTCGAAAAGTATGGTACGAATTGGTACGGATCTCGCAAAAAAGAAAAACCTAGCTAATCTTTTTTATAAACAAGGGGATATCGAAAAGGTACCACTAAACGATAAAAGTGTGGATTTGGCGTTGATGAGCCAATCTCTCCATCACGCTCAACATCCGAAAAAAGCACTTGAGGAAGCCTTTAGGATTTTGAAACCGAACGGTCAACTTATTGTCTTAGATCTTAAAAATCATAATTTTGAAAAAGCCCGTGAAAATTATGGGGATTTATGGCTAGGTTTCAGGGAAAATGATCTTTATAAGATGATTAAAGAAGTTGGTTTTAAGAAAGCTAGGGTCGAAACCGTTTCGAAGGAAGAGACCGAGCCTTATTTTGAAACAATTCTAGGAGTAGGAGAGCGCCCCTAGCGGGTTCCTTCCTCTAAGATTTTTACTGGCTTTTCCTCACCGAAAGCTAACCCCAAACTTTTAAGTATTTTTCGGGCAATCCGATTGAAATCATCGAGGATTAGATACAGGCAAGGAACCATTAGGAGAGTGATAAATGTAGCAAATAAAACTCCGAAGCCAATTGCTATTGCCATTGGTTTTAGGAATTGAGCTTGCAGGCTTCTTTCAAAGAGAATTGGGAGTAATCCAACGAAAGTGGTAAGAGAGGTGAGCAGAATAGCCCTAAACCGAGCAGCACCCGCTTGTTTGGCAGCTTCAAGTATAGGTAGTTCTTTGGCTCTCTTGTTCACATAATGTACAAGGACCAAACTGTCGTTAATAACCACCCCCGTTAAGGCAACCAGACCAAAGTGTGAAAGCTGACTCAATGGTAAGCCAAATAAGAAGTGTCCGAAGACTGCACCAATCAAGCCGAAAGGAATAACCGACATGATAAGAAATGGTTGTAAATAAGACCGGAATGGAATTGCAAGTAGTCCATAAATCACGAAAAGCGAAATTCCTCCAGCTTGGGCAAGGCCAGAATCAGACTCACTTTGTTCCTTTTTCTCCCCGACGAAAGAAAACCTTAGATCTTTAAATTCTTGGCGAAGAAGAGGAATAAAGTTCTCGTCCAAATTGTTTTCAATTCTTGAAACATCTGCGATTTTCTTGTCGGCTGATGATTGAATATTGATGATCCGGGAACGATTGGCCCTTTTAATGGTGGGATATCCCTGGCCCAATTTGACATTTGCAACTTCCTCCAGGGGTGCTTCAATTCCGCGGGGTGTCCGAACCCGAAGAGATGAAAGTGCGGCTAGGCTTTTCCGGTCGGAAAGTGGATACCGTAGCATAACCTTGACCTCATCGCGTTCCCTCTGAATTCTCTGAATTTCTTCCCCAAAATAAGCTTGGCGAACTTGGCGTCCCAAGTCGGCTTGGGTCAAACCGAGCGAACGACCTTCGGGTTTAAGTTTAATTTTCATTTCCCGTTTTCCTCCCGAATGGGTGTCAGAGATGTCAAAAAGTCCCTCATATGTCTGTAGCTTAGTTTTCAACTTTTTAGCAGCTATTTTCATTTGCTCAAGGTTTTGACCGGCAATTTCAATATCAATTGCAGTGGGGCTTCCGCCAGCTGCAACATCTCCAAAGAAAAGTTGCTTGACCCCCGGAAGCGGTCCAATCCGTTGACGCCACAAAGCTGAAATTTGGGGTGCGGATCGGGTACGTTCCTCCGATTTAATTAATTCTACACTCACTTCTCCTCTGTTAGAACCAGTATTGATATTAGAAGAACTTCTTGGCCCTGCTGAAAAAGGTTGGGCACCCATCGTGATCATGTTGAACTTGAATGGATTCGGTTCACCTTCATTTTCGAGAAAATTTATTACTTGCTTTCTGGCATTTTCCACAGCCAACAAAGCTCTTTCTGTGGTAGCCGCGGGAACACCATCCTGCATCGTGATTTTTACTGATATATAATCAGAAGGTACTGCTGGGACTCCTCGAATAGATGGAACATGTCCTCCAATGATGAGGCCCAAGGTCACGATAAGAAGACCAAGAAAAGTAGAAAGCGTTAAGTATCTATAGTGTAAACATCTGCGAAGAAACGGTTCATAGTAAAGGTGGATGAAATGTTCCAAGCTTTCAGAAATTTTGGTTTGGATTCGTGCAAATCGTTTGCTGGGCCTCTTGTCGAATCGGCAAAGACTTAAATGATAAGGCAATATGAACTTAGATTCTATGAGGGAAAAGAAAAGTGCGGGAATGAC
>DBVA01000016.1:0-14933 GCA_002308735.1 Opitutia bacterium UBA1276
CCGAATTTCTCTGGATTACGAGTGGCAAGCACAACATCAACGATGTATCCTTTCAATTTGTCATCCAAGTAAATCTGATCCACGAGCATCCTAGATTTAAATATAGTTTCCGCGTCTACTACGGGACTCACATCGTGCCGAACGGAAACATTGGCATTCGAATCAAGGATTTTTAACTCTTCTTCTTTGTTGGGATAATTTACGAGCAGTTTTAACATGAAGCGGTCCATCTGAGCTTCGGGTAGTGGATATGTACCTTCTTGATCGATTGGGTTTTCGGTAGCAAGTACAAGGAAAGGTTGAGGTAAGGGATAAGTTTCGTCTCCGATGGTAACTTGTCTCTCTTGCATGCCTTCTAAAAGAGCACTCTGAACCTTAGCGGGTGCTCGGTTAATCTCATCAGCAAGCAAGAGGTTTGTGAAAATAGGACCTTTTTTGGTAGTGAATTCTCCTTTGTTTGGGCTATATATAAGAGTGCCTATGACATCCGCAGGCAGTAGATCTGGAGTAAACTGAATCCTTTTGAATTCGGCTCTTAGGCATTGCGAGAGAGTTTTAACGGCTAAAGTTTTTGCCAGGCCCGGGACTCCTTCCAACAAGACATGGCCGTTGGCAAGTAAGCCAACGATTAATCGATCGACCAAATATTTTTGCCCAATAATAACTTTACCTATTTCCTGGCGTAACAAATTTACCCAAGAGGCTTCGTTCCTTATTCTTTCCTGATCTTCTGGAGCAGGTGGTTTTGTTAGTTTGTCAGTTTCGCTCATCTGTAATTTTGAAATTTAAAAAGAATAGCGTAAACAAGGTTGAGATTTGTCCAAGTTTAAAGCGATTGAAGGAAATTGTTTTTTTGGCTTGCCGATATTTCTTGACTGGAGATTCTTAACGATCATTTGATCAATCCTGTTAATTACCAAAGCCAATGATTAATTTTAGCAAAGAATCAAAAATCACATTTATGTTATTGTTGGTGATTCCTTTTGTTTGGATAATTCTCAATCACCTCGGTTATTTAGACTATCTAAATACTAAAACACTTGACTGGCGTATGCAGTTTAGAGGGGAAATCCCCCAGAAGTTGGAGCAAGGAATGGAGAACCAAATCCTCGTTGAGGACAATAAAAGTATCCCCAGAATACCTAAATTGACCTATGTTAATTTCGATGCTTCCACCTTGGCAATGGACGGGGTTGGCGAGAGACCTTGGGATCGTGCCTTTTTTCGGGATACTGCCTTAGCTTTATTGGAAAGAGGCAATGCTCGAGTACTAAGCTTTGACTTTGGTTTTACGCCTAAAAGTATGTCCAGTATGGTTCCGAAAGAAAATTCCTTTCGGAGTGATTTTGCTATGGGTGAATTGATAGAGAAATACCCAACTCAAGTTGTATTAGGCTGTTTATATTCTGGCGTTCCTACTCCGTTCGTAAAGCCAGCAGGTGCGAGTGCATTTCCTCCTTTATTTCATGATGGTTTTTCTCTTGAAGCCTCTATCAATTCGAAAAAGTTTCATTATCCTGAGTCACCGACCTATCCATTGCTTAGCTATGGTGATGGTAAATACTTAGGGCGAATGGGATCTTTTACGGTTCCGCCTTTCCGTGCTGTTGATGAAATTCCGCGTTGGGTCCCTCTTTGGTTTCCATCAATGGGTAAGGCCCATGCCTATAATTTGCTTGGGGGAAAACAGAGTAAACTTGAATTTGAGTTACCTGTTGAAAATGTCGGTCAAATTAAAAAATTAACTTCTAGTTTACAAAAAATTACCTCCACCAAGGGCTCTTTACAAAAAAAACTCACGGCGAGTGCTTTAACGCTTTCGAAAAACAGCGATGAAAAAGCGGAGCTTGAAAAAACATTAAAAGAACACCTCACGGATACGGAAAAAATCAAAGCATTAAAGAGCACAATTTTGAACTTACAAAATGCACTCAAGGCGAATCCCGCTTTATCAGGTGTTTTGGAACCTCAAATTATCAAGAATGTGAGTGAACGTGATTCTATTTTAGTCCCTTTTTTGGACTTGGATTCCAATACCGGACCTAAGAAAAGAAACCGAAAAGAGTTAAGTGAAAAGCTTAATGATCTTGAAAAAGCAATTGCAAATTTCAGGTCCACTTTGAATGCAAATCCTGCGTTAGAAGCCGTGATCAAGGTTCAATTAGACGCTCGAATTCAGGAGAAGGAAAAGATAAAATCAGAATTAGAAAAATTGGAGGAATCCAAAGATTTTAAACTATCTCCCGCAGATATTAAACAAGCTTCGGATAACCTTTCGAAACTTATGAGTACTGCTAAAAACAGTTTACAAAAAATTGCTAAAGAGGAAGCAGAACTTACTCAAAGCCTTTCGGGCATTCGTAAAGAAATGGAACTCATTTCGAATGAAGAAGCCCAATTTAATTTGGATTTGATTCGATTACAAGGTAGGGGAAAAACTGAGATTATTGAAACCAACAACACCCTCCGCTTGATTTACGAGAGGAAGGAAGGGGATCTGACAAAGGGAATATTGGTTGACAGTCTTCCAAACGAAGTACCTCTAATCCGAGATAGAAATATGTATACCTTGGGCGTGGAGAGCTTGTTAGCCTATTACGGCTTGGACTCTTCAGCAGTGGAAATTCTCGATGATGGAAAACATTTCGTAATGAAAGCAAAAGATGGATCTACGTTGGTCGATTGCGAACTAACAGAGAAGCAATTCCTTGAAGTTAATTGGTTTTCGAAGTGGACGGAAGAAATTGTTGAGAAAAAACTGATGATGGAAGCAAAAAGGGCTTATGGAGACGAAGATTATGAGAAATATCTTGAATTGATTCCATCGATATTAACAACTTTCCTGAATCGAGTTGATAATTTGGAAGTCAATGATGAGTCTGATTTATTGGAAGAAATGAGGAATCTTGGTCTGGATAAAAAATTAATCATTCATGCTGAAAACTTAATTATTCAAGCTGAAAAACTGCTGGATGACGATAACCTCGAAGAGGTTTCAATCTTTGATCAACTTACACAAATCGTGGAAGGCATCGTCCACTATTTTTCCCCAAAAAATCTTGATGAAGAACTGTTGAATAACGATAACTTCGATGATATTCCAAGTTTTGATCAGCTTACACAAATCGTGGAAGGTATCGCCTACTATTTTATTCCCCCAAGTCTTGAATCTTCATTTAATCCGATGTGCGGCATGCGTGATGTTTTGCAAAATGCGAAATTTCAAGACCAAGTTAGTTCGACCATCCAATTATTAGAGGAAAAGATCCAATTTCTAGAGGGACCTGGTGCCATGGGGAAAATCGAAAAAGCATTACTGGAACAACCAGGAAATGAAACCGTTCTTGCAAAGAAAATGGAAGTAGAGGCTGCGATTGCAACCAACAAAATTAATTTGACTGAACAAAAAGAAGAACTCTCAAGAATAAATGAGTTCTTTGCGTGTTTTGAAAATGCAATTGTCTTGATCGGTCCTGAAGAAAAAACATTTCAAGACTTGGCTCCTACTCCTTTTGATAGTGCTTCGGTTCCCAAAGTTAGTGTTCACGGGAATCTAATTAAAACGCTAACAAATGATCTCTTTATTTCTAGATATCCAAAAGGTTTCGATCACGCTGCCACCTTGGTCATCTGCGTGATTATGGCTCTGCTTGCGGTTTATCAAGGGAATCGTGCCAGCTTTATCAATTCTCTAGGAGTCCTTTTTCTGGGTGGTTATGTTTACTTTGGTTTTTTGGCATTTGAAAATACCCAAGCGGTTTGGCCTATTGCGGCACCTGCATGTGCTGGATTAAGCACTTCTTTCATCGGTCTTGGAGCGATGGTGGTGATTGAACAAAAAGCAAAAGGTCGCCTTAAAGGGATGTTTGGGAGTTATGTTTCTTCTGATCTGGTTGAACAAATGGTGGAATCGGGAGAAGAACCATCTCTAGGAGGCGAAGAGACTTCCATCACTGCATTTTTTAGTGATGTTCAAGCATTTTCAAGCTTTTCGGAATTGCTTTCGCCAACCGGCCTGGTCGATTTAATGAATGAGTACCTAACCGCGATGACAGATATCCTAACCGAGGAACGGGGAACCCTTGATAAGTATATAGGAGATGCGATCGTGGCGATGTATGGTGCTCCTGTTCCAATGGAAGATCATGCCTACCAATCGGTAAGAACAGCCTTACTCATGCAAGAACGGCAATTAGAATTGCGTGATAAATGGTCTACGGAGGCTGAAAAATGGGGTAAATGTCATGATCTCGTTTGCAAGATGCAAACTAGAATTGGTTGTAATACCGGGACCGCAACCGTTGGCAATATGGGTGCTCTCGATCGCTTTAATTACACCATGATGGGAGACATGGTAAACTTGGCTGCCCGTTGCGAGAGTGGAGCCAAGGCGTATGGTGCATACATCATGATTACCGAGGAAACCAAACTTGCATCCGTACAGACCAAGGACGATATAGCCTTTCGCTACCTAGACAGGATTGTAGTCAAAGGTCGCTCCCAACCAGTAGCCATGTATGAGCCTACCGGTTTCATGGACGAGCTTTCTCAGGAAACTCAAGATTGCCTCGATTGTTTTAGCCAGGGAATAGAAAAGTATTTGGCTCAAGATTGGGATACTGCACTCCAAATGTTTGAAAAGGCCAAAGGAATGGAGCCAAATAAACCTGGTATTACCCCTGGGGTTAAAGATAACCCTTCAATGATTCTGATTGATCGTTGCCAAGTAATGAAAGAAAATCCTCCGGGTGAGGACTGGGATGGGGTTTATGTCATGACTACAAAATAATTGAAGTCGTCGTGCTGAAATTATAACGAACTACTTCAAGTAATAATCCGGTTCGCTGTTCACTTTCCATTTAATGTTACATCCCAAACTTGGCTTCTGAACTTTTGGTGGTTGCTCGCCATCAACCAGTAATCTCATGGCTTCAATCAAGTCTTGCCCATCTACTTGGATCGAGTTCCCAGGCCGGGATGAGTCATATTGTCCTCGATAAAAGAGTTTTTTTTCCTGATTGAAGAGAAAGAAATCCGGGGTGCAAGAAGCTTGATACGATTTGGCTACCGATTGGTCACTGTCGTGAAGATAGGGAAAAGAAAAGCCTTTTTCCAGGCCCAGTTCCTTCATTTTATCTGGAGCATCAGCTGGGTAATTTACTTGGTCATTCGAGCAGACTCCAAGCACGCAAAACCCCTGAGAATGCCATTCGTTTAATTTGCTCCCGAGATGATCCAGTAAATGAATAACATAGGGACAATGATTACAAATAAAACAAATGAGGTAGCCTTCTGAAGCTGAAATTTTTGAAAAATCGAAAGTTTGACCGGAAATTGCATCGGTTAAAATGAAATCTGGTGCATTACTGCCGAGTGGTAGCATAGTTGAGGATGTGGCGACCATAAGAATTTTTGGTATTTTTACTTGGGTTAATTAGAGGAAGCTAATTTCTTATTATATTTTGAAAAATAAGCAGCTAAAATTTCTCGAGCAACGGGAGTAGCAGTAAGACCACCTTGGATTTGGTCTTGAGGGATAACTCCTTCCACTAGGACTGCAATCGCAACTTTTGGCTTCTCAACGGGAGCAAAACCTATGAACCATGCTAGATTTAACTCCATGTTTCGATTTCTCCATTGTCCGGTTCCTGTTTTACCGGCAATGGATATACCTTCAATCTGGCATCTTCTTGCGGTGCCTCTAATTGTGGCAAGGTGCATGCCTTCTATAATCGCTCCATAACTTGTTGCGTTTACTTCAAGGGGAGGGAGTACTTTAGGCTTTATGCTATTTTGTTTGATTATAGATGGTTCAAAATGGGATACTTTTTTCCCGATTTTGGCTGCAAAGCAAGCCATCTGAAGCGGGCTTTGTCTGAGTCCACCCTGGCCAATAGAAATATTAAAGGTATCTTCCAAGGTCCACTTTACCCCTAGGGTCTTTTTTTTCCAAAGTGGATCGGGTACGATTGGTGAATCCCTAAGAGTCGGAAGTTCCAAGCTCGGATTTTCGCTAAACCCTAAATTTTTTGCCTCCTCGATTAATTTTTTATGTCCAATTTTTTCGGCACATCTGAAAAAATAAACATTACAACTTTGTGAAATTGCATCTTTTAAATTCAATTCACCGTGTTTTCCTGGAAAAACATGACACTCCATTCCCCTGTAAATCCCTTCACAAAGCAGTTTTTCTTCTGGATTCAGAATGTGATTCCTCGCTCCGGCAAGTGCAGTCACGAGTTTAAAAGGTGAAGCAGGTGCATAACCAGGGTGATAAGCCCTTGGAAGCCATGCCTCTTTTCTTTGAATCTTATCGTACGCAGATTGTGAGATGAAGGGGGTGAGGTTTTGTAGGTTGTATGTGGGCATACTTGCCAGAACCAAAACTTCTTGCGTTTCTAAGTCTAATAAAACAGCAGCCGCTGGAGGAAGCATTGGAGGAGCCAAAGCAAACTCTTCCTTTTCATCATTAGGTTTGGAAAGTACGCCTTCGGCATAAAGGCGTCGAAGCAGTCGGTTTGCATCGTTTTGAGTACCTTTAAATCCAGCAACCGTTGAAGCTTGCTTTCCGCTTAGTGGAAAGGGAGCATCGACAAAGGCAGAAATTAAGAGCTCGGCCCGAACTTCAGTTTCATGATTTCCTTGCAGTGCCTTCTTGGTTCTTCGTTCGATTGTCTTTTGCCAGTCTTCGTCTGGTAACACTCGGTTACTAGCAACCTTTTGAACCATTTTATAAAGTGATTTTTCTGCAATATTTTGTAAGTCTTGATCCAGACTAAGTTGAACTGATTTGCCCTTTTGCGACGCTTTCTTCTCCATTCTCTCGAAGCGATAACCCATCGGGTTTACACGCCAGATATCACTTCCATCTTCACCCCGAAGGGTTTCATCGAATTTTTTTTCAACTCCCGCTTTTCCCGTCCTTCCTTTAACTTCAAATGTGGCAAGGTCTGAGCCTGATAAATTGGAATCTTTTGCTTGGTATCCACTACCAACATAACCAAGGACATGGGCCGCAAGAGATTTTTGAGGATAATGACGAACTGATTTAGCTTGTACTTGTAATGGAGAATCAGTCGGAATGTTTTCTACCAAGGCGGCATATTCCGATGGAAACAGATCGGTTGCAAGTTCAAGCGGCATTACCAGCCTTCGATTCCAATGCTTTCGAATTTCTTCCATGGAAATATTTTTTTCCCTTTTTGTCATTCGGTTAACGGTATGGAGATACTTTTCAACCACTGACAATCGTGCTTCCCAATCCAGCGAAAAGCCACTTGTTGAAAATTCATAAGTAGAGGATTCCTTATCAATTTGTGAAAATAATGAGGCAAAAAGATTTTGGTTTGTGGATTTTTCCTCGCCTAAGTTTCTGGGAAAACCATTCTTTCCAAGATCGAAATCCAAACTGAATAATCCAGCCGCATTTACCCTGATTCCTTGTTCTGCGTTTAGTACCCTAAACTGTTCAATTTGAGAGAAAGAAGGTGGGATTTCACAGCTCCAAGTTCCTTTGTTATCAATATCAACATCGATTCTTTGATTTCCCAGAAAAACTTTGATTCTATCGAAAGAACCTTGAGCAGACAGAGATTCTCCAGAGATCCTGATTTTTCTGTGCTTAATAAATTCTTCTTCATAACACCGAATGATTAGCTGACCCAATGACAGATTCTCTTTCTTGTTTAGTATTTCTCTCAATTCATAAGCCATTCGTCTCAGATCTACTTTCCTTTGCCAAATTTCCTGCTTCAATTGTTCAACATGTAGAACTGCAGCAAAATTTGCTCGATTGCCAATCAGCAAGTTTCCATTTCTATCAAGCACATCACCTCTTGCTCCTGGGTTTATTATTCTTCTTTGACCCTGTTTCCTTTCTTTTATTTGGTACTCATCAGCTTGAAATACCTGCCTGAAGATCAAAAAGATACAAATGGTTGAAAAGAGTACCGCATAAATCATCTTAAATAAGAGGAGTCGTCGTCCCTCTGGGTGATGCTTTTCGATAATTTTTGTCATTTTACTTTATCTTTTTCGAATGTGGAATCGAAGATCAAAAGAGATTGTGAATTTAGTTTGCTGAACCAAGGGCAAAGCACAAAGAACAGCAAACTTGAAATGCTTACATCAACCATAAAACGGGAAGCATCCCAAGAACCCAATTTGAAATGGGAAAGATATAAAAGTAAAAATAAACCGCAAGAGATCAAAAAATTTATTATTAACTGAATTATGTAAGGTCTGGATGTGTTGTCGTAGGTTTTCGATTGCAGTGTGAGTTTTAAAGCAAGAGAACAAAACAAGAGACTAAAAACATGAAAGCCAAGGGGCGTGTTGTAGATGTGATCTAATGAAATTCCTGTTAAAATAATAACTATTTTGCACCTTGTAGGATCCAAGTGTATCGACGCAGGAAATAAGAAAAGGGCAGGTAGATACAAAAAAATCCCAAAAGAACTTACACTGTGGTTAATCAAACCATTGAGATGTAAAATAATTTGGTTAAGGATTAAGAGGATGGTTGCATGAAGGTTTTGCTTCATAATTTAATTTTGTGGGACCAGCACCGTTACCTCTTGCAAACTACATAATTCTTTACTCATTTCGACCTGGCCCATTTGAAAAAGACCATCCTCTCCGCCTTCTAATTCTACAACTTTTCCAAGCAATATCCCTTTGGGAAAGGTTCCACCCAATGGAGAAGTAATCAATGGAAGAGGTTTTGTTTTTGAAGCAGAAAGATCTTGTGGCACATCGTATACAATTCCACTTGGGGTACCTCCAAAAGAAATACCGTTTCCTTGAAAGGTAACCGGTCTTTCGTCTCCTGCAAAATGAGCCACGATTCGGAAGCTTGTATTGGTAATTAATTCTATCTCACTGTTCCTTGCCCCAACGGAATGAATTCTGCCGACAACACCGTCCTTAAAAATAACCCCCAACCCTTTTTCAAGGTTGGAACTTTTACCCTTCCTTAAAGAGATACTCTGCCACCAACTGGGTAAAGAGCGCCGAGTTATTCTTGTAATTACAGGTTGGTATGACACCGGTTGGTCTAAATCTAAATCTTTCTCTAGGTTTTGAATGCTAAGTTGGAGGCGACGAAGGCGGTCTGCCTCTTTTGAAAGAGATTCAATGTTTTTTACTTGAAGTGATTGGTTATGCCCAATCCGTTGTAATTGCTTTCCTTTTTCAATTAAAGTTTTTTTGGAGTCGCTAAGGTGGCCCCAATAATTAGAGAGGTCATCAAGTCGGGAGGAAACATCCCATAAAGGAGCGTGGAACTCTGAGAATCCTGACTTTACCGCAAGCTTCCAAGATGAGGGAACGCCCCACCAAAGTAGGCAAAACAAAGCAAGGTAAAAAAAAGGTCTAGATTTTGATTTTTCTCTCAGATTTCCCAAGCTTTTGATCTTACTGAGTAACCAGCCGATCTACTTGTTCACGACTCAGCGTTCCGAGCAAATTAAGAAATTTACCCGTTCCATTAGCGACACAACAGAGTGGATCATCCGCCTGAATGACTGTGAGTCCAGTGGCATCACTGATGACTTGATCTAAGCCCCTTATCAAAGCACCTCCGCCAGCCAAAACAATGCCACGATCAATGAGGTCAGCTGAGTGCTCCGGTTGACACCGATCCAAAGCATTTTTGACAAGATCCACGATTTGGGTCACGACCTCTTTTAAAGCTTCTTCCCTTATTTCTTGAGAAGTAATATGTTTAGTTACAGGCAATCCTGCAGTAGCGTCTCTGCCACGCACATCCATGGAAATTTCACCCGTATCGAGCGGGGCAGCCGAGCCCACGGTAAATTTTATCTCTTCTGCGGTACGCTCCCCGATCAATAGCTTATACTCCCTTTTCATATAAGCAACGATAGCCTCATCCAGTTCATCACCACCGACTCGTATACTCCTTTGATAGGAAACACCTGAAATAGAAATGATAGCGACTTCGGTCGTACCCCCACCGATATCTACAATCATATTTGCATACTCTTCATCAATCGGTAGCCCAGCTCCAATGGAAGCAGCCATAGGTTCACCCAAAAGTAGAACCTCTCTAGCACCAGCCCTAATAGCAGAGTCTTTAACCGCCCTTTTTTCAACAGCGGTAATTCCTGAGGGGACGGCAATTACCACACGGGGTGGTACGAGTTTTCTCTTATCCACTCTTTCGATGAAGTATCGAAGCATGGCTTCCGAGATTTCAAAATCAGCAATCACCCCATCTTTCATTGGGCGCAAAGCTTCGATCGTACCGGGAGTTCTTCCAAGCATTCTTTTGGCATCGGCGCCAACCGCACAAACTTTCTTGCTGGTCTTGTATCTAGCCACCACGCTAGGTTCACGCAGGACAATTCCACGGTCGCGAACGAAAACCAAGGTATTGGCAGTGCCTAAGTCGATTCCAATGTCATTGGAGAGAAAGCCGAAGAAATTTCCTATCATAGAATTATTACAGTAAGAATGTTCTCTCTCTGTTTTCTGTCCGAAGTCAAAGCCAAAGAACTAACATTAGATAATTTAATACTTTTTCTTGCAAAAATTTTCATTTTAATTGCACCGAACTTGATTCAACTTTTTTGCGACTTAGCAAGATCAGAAGTAATCCCCCGAAAAGTAAAAACAAAGAGTAAAATTGCCCTCTGGATAAATTCATAATCGGCGATGCATCTGGCTGTCGGAAGAATTCATTCCCAAATCTACAAATTGCATACAAAATCAGAAATTCACCGGAAAGATGCCCTGGAGTACTTTTAGTAATACTGCTATTCCAAAATCGGTACTGAATATATATAAAAGGAATAAGACCTTCGCATACAGCGGCATATAGTTGAGATGGATGCCTGGCGATTTGGAGCCCAAAATCCGGTGCTTTAGGAAATAAAACGCCCCATGAGACCTCGGTTGTTTTACCCCACAACTCACCATTAATAAAGTTTGCAATTCTTCCAAAAAATAGGCCTGGAGGAACTACGCTAACAATAAGGTCAGCAACAGGTAGAATATGTTGTTTAGAGTGCCGAGCGTACCAAATCGTGGCAATGATCACTCCTAAAAATCCACCGTGACTTGCCATCCCGCCTTCCCATACTCGCAATAGAATTAGAGGATCTTCTATGAATTTATTGAATTGATATAAGAGAAGGAAACCAATTCTTCCGCCTAGGAGAACGCCCAGAACTTGAAAGGTCATCAAATTCAAAATCTGATCCCCTTCATAAGGACTTCTTGCTTTCTTGTGGTAATAATTAAGTAAAAGAAAGGCAGTAAAAAATCCCATGAGGTATGAAACCCCGTACCATCTGATACCTCCTGGTCCCCAATTCCCCCAAGACTCAGGGAATTTCCACAAAAAGGGGCTTAAGTTGTGAATCCAATAAGAAGAAAGTTCTGTGAAAATCATAAAAATATTAGCTAGTCGGGTCTTTGGGCGAAGCTAACTTTTCAATATGCTTTCTTTTTGCAAGTTCTCTCATGTCTACGGCAATATCATCATGCTCAAAAATCTCTTGTCCCAAGATACTTTCAATAATGTCTTCCATGGCAAGCACTCCGACAACTGATCCAAACTCATCCACAACTACACACAATTGAATATGTTCTGCCAGTAGTAACCTCAATGCTTTATCAGCAGATACATTTTCCGGGATGAAAGTAGCGTCTAGAGCGATTTCTTCCAGTTTCAACTCTTGTTTGGTTTCAACCATTGAATTATGCAGGTCTCTTCTTCGTACAATTCCTGTAATATGATCAATGCTTTCGTTGAAAATAGGGATTCGGGCAAAAGGAATATTGGGATTTTTAAGAAAAGCATCCTTAACCGTTAATTTATCATCCAAGGCAAACATTACCGTCCTTGGAGTCATAATCTCATGAACCGGGACATCATCTAATTTTAATGCATTTGTAACCCAATCTTTTTCTTCTCTTGTTATGGTTCCTTCTTTGGCTCCTTTTCTCGCCAACAGTATAATTTCTTGCTCATCGCTTTCTTCGTCTTTTTCTTTTACAGGAACTACTGCTTGAACTGTTGCCTTACAAACTTTTGAAAAAGGTGTCATTAATATTCGGACAATCCAGAGCGGGTATACGAGCTTGTTCAAAAACTCGCTACGATAGGAAACAGTTAGGTTTTTGGGAAGGATTTCGGCAAAGAACAAAATACCTAAAGTCATACCAATTGCAAAGATGAGTAAGTTATTACCATTTCCCCCCAATGAATTTTCTGCAATGCCACCTACAAGTGTTGCTCCAAGGGTATTGGCAATCGTGTTGAGACTGAGAATTGCTGAGCTTGTCTCTTCTAGTTCATTTCTAAATTTTGCTAATAAATTCCCTCTCCTCGGAGAGGAAATCTTTAAATTCTCGATTTCGGCGGATGTGACACTCAAAATCATGGCTTCTAGGGTAGAGCAAAGCGCAGAAATGCCAATAGTGAGGGTAATCGCTGAAACGAGTTCTATTGACATTACTAGAAGAAGCGTTGGTCTTTGACGAAACCTAAAGACATTGTGGCTTATAAAAAGCCGCTTACAGTTAAATGCAAGCAAGTAAGATTTAATATAGCTAATGAAAAAACTAATTTTAAACTCATTTCATGAGTCAAAAGGGGCCAAGTTTTCCCCCTTTGCTGGCTGGGATATGCCAATTTCTTACGGGAGCTCCATAAATGAGCATTTAGCAACTAGAGAGCAGGTAACCGCTTTTGATGTTAGTCATATGGGGGAAATTGAAGTAAAGGGGAAGGACAGCCAACGCTTTCTTTCATTTGTCCTGACCCAAAGCATTGAAAAATGTTTTGTAGGTGGATCAATTTACTCGCCAATGTGTAACCATAAGGGAGGAACCGTAGACGATTTAATTGCCTATAAAAGAACCGAAGACAATTTTTTGCTTTGCGTAAATGCATCCAATATCCTGAAAGACTTTGAGCATCTCAAAGAATATGCGAAAGGTTTTGACTGTGAGTTGGTAAACCAATCATCGGAATTTGGACAACTAGCCATTCAAGGCCCTCTCAGTCATGAGAAAATCTCACTTTTATTGGGTCAAGAGATTGCAAAAATTCATAAGATGGAGTTTCGTGAATTAAATTGGTTGGGGACTAAAATTCTTGTAGCAAGAACTGGTTACACCGGGGAAGATGGTTTTGAGATTTATTGTCCTTCCGACCATCTTCTGAGCCTCGCCAATGCCATAGAAGAATTATTCCAAAATTCTAGTTCTAAGTGGGCTGGGCTAGCTGCCCGAGATACTCTTAGGCTTGAGGCAGGATTCCCCCTGTACGGGAATGAGCTGACAGATGAAATTTCCCCTCTGCAAGCTGGATTACAATGGTGTGTTGCCTTAGATAAGGATGACTTTATTGGAAAGCATTCTCTTTTACGGGAAAGACAGGCAGGACTCGCGGGAAAGGTTAGATTTTATCGAGCAGAAGGAAGAAGGATTCCGAGATCTGGAATGAAGGTAATCCAGGCAGGTGTAGAGATTGGTAGGGTTCTTTCTGGAGGGTACTCACCCTCCAAACAAGTACCCATTGGAACGGTGTGGACTTCTAGTGATTACAGTAGTCAATTTTCCAGTGAGGTTGAAGTAAGAGGCCATCCCGTTGAGATTAAGTATTGTAAACCTGTTTTAAGGGAGTTGAGGAAGCAAAAATAATCCTTACTCTTTTTTTTCGTGAAAACCCTTGATAATAATATCCACACCTTGGAAATTATCGAAACTTAGTTTCTCGACCATAATTGTTTCCAATTTATTTTTTAAATCAGAGCGAGTTTCTTTAATATTGCAATCAGGTCTTACATTAAGCCTGACATGTAATCTAAGCCCATTTCCGACTTTTCGAATTGAAGAGTTTGGGAGGTGAATTCCGGGAATATCCTCGCAAGTTCTCTTCACTAGTTCTTGGAGTGCATGCGGGGTGATTTGCACTTTTCCATCATCATCTGAAAAGACGGGAACCAAATCTTTTTTCATTTTCCGTAAAGACCAAAGAACAAGTATCAGGAAAAGAAAAATTAAAAAGATGTACCAGTAAACAGGACTATTTAGAGCCTCATTTACAGACCAATGGTACAATGTTTTTAAATCATCCAGTTTCACCTTATTGGTATTCAGAGGCGATTAAGTGGTTTTTTCATTCCACTGAAGGTCATCAGCTTCTTTATCGGTGGGTTCGAGTTTAATGTCGTCGATGACAACATCAATGTTTTTGGCGTGATTTCCAGTCATCGCTAAAATTTGGTCTCTGATAGCTTCTTGTATGGATACTCCAACCTTGGCTAAGTCGACCCCGAATTCCAGCACTACACGAACTTCAATGTCATATCCACCATCGGTGGACTCGGATACTTTTACTCCTCTTTCCGACTCTTTTTTTGAGAAAAAGTCTGTGAGACCTTCTACTACTCCGGCGCCACCAACATTAACGACTCCAGTTACGGACTGGGTTGCTAAACGAACAATTCCAGCAACCACACTATGATTAATCCTTATTGAACCGAGTTCACTGGATTCTTCGGAGATTGTGGGTATAGAATCTTCCGTGTTTTCGTCCTTTTGTTTTCTTGTCATTTGTTTTTTGCCTCTTTATCGGATTTTTCAAATAATTCTTTGGGTGCTCTAGCTAAGAAATCTTCGACATAAGCGGTAGTGGCTTCACCTTGGCGAAACGCAGGATCTAAAATTACTGCTTTTACAAATTCAATATTGGTGTCGATTCCACGGATTAAATACTCGCTCAAAGCACGATACATCCGATCAAGGGCAATTTTGCGGGTTCTGCCATAAGTTATCAATTTGCAAATCATACTATCATAGTGTGGACTTACTGTGTAGCCTCCGTATACATGAGAGTCCACTCGTACGCCGTGCCCACCTGGTGCATAATATAACCCGATTGTACCAGGAGATGGAATGAA
>DBVA01000065.1:0-2833 GCA_002308735.1 Opitutia bacterium UBA1276
TTCTGTAAATGTAGTGGAGATGATACTTGCCCTTGTAGTAAATTGCGGAATTCGGGTCATACGGAGCACCAAGGTCTACATCTGGATGAAAAAGATGATAAATGGGCCAGTTGTCCGGCGGGTCGATAGGCATCTTTGGAGTTTCTGGTACATAGGGCTCATCGAGCAAGGGAACTTGGCTGCCTCTTCTGGCGGTCTCCTTTGATTTTGCCGCAATCAGGACCGCACCCCGATGAAGCATCAGTTTTCCATTTTCAACCTTGGCTCCGATTCTTAGTTCATGATGTGGAAAACGACCCGTTAGTTCAGATGCGCCGTCTTCGAAGCTCCACCATGCGAAGGGTTTAATCTCGGATAATTCGTTTGGAACCAACTCCTTGATCTCATTTAGGGTCAATGCCCTGTCATAGATTCGAGCATCCTCAATCATTCCAGAAATACTACCCCCACCTTCTATGTGCCGTTTGCCAAAAACCGCAAAATTATTCTTTTTGTTGAGCAAATCAACGTTCTTTGCCGTGTGGGCAGCATAAAGATCCCCATCGCGGAAAATAGAAATGAGATTTTTTTGATAAACGATTGCGATCTGAACCAATGAACCTGCTTCTGAATTCTTATCCGGATATTTTTTTTGATTCTTTTCTGACCTTTTCCAGTTGTCACTACCAGCCATCCACTTGTTTTCCATTAATTCGCTGAACACAATACCGTCAAATTCAGAATCGCTCTGAAGTGTCAGAATGGATCCTGCCTGCACACTTGTGTCGTCCAAAATAACCCAAGATACCAAGGTCTTATCAACACCTCCGCAAAGGATGGGGGCAAGAGAAAGTCCAAGCTGCAAGAAAAATAACCTCAAGGAACTCCTTAATATTTCCATATACGGGCGTTATGCTAAATATGGAAATTCAGTCAAGGCTTTTAACATTTTTTTCCATATTTTATTATGGATGTGCCTGAAAGGATAAAGATGATGGGATACTCCGATTGTAAGCTGACTGACCAAAATTAGTGCCCAATAGGGTCTTTGAAACTTTGGTGGAGGTGGCGGGAATCGAACCCGCGTCCCGCAATCTTTCCGATTCGGCGTCTACGTGTGTAGTTCTCTTATTACTTTTAGCTTAAAGAAGGAAGGAACACCTTTTAAGCCGAGCTTATCTTCAACCATTTAGCCTCCGATAGACAAGCAAACGCTCCGAGGTTTTACCTGCTTTTTAACGCCCCGACCACTCAGCAGGTGTCAGTGGACTGTCGACGTGCAGACTTATGCTGCAAGCGCTTCGAGCTCAGGCTCGAAGCTAACGATATTATTTTCGCCATTTAATGGTTTGAAGCATTTTTTACGAGGCCAAGCGTCATCCTCGACACGCGACCGGATTTTCCAAATTGCAGTCGAATCCGGAACACCCCCATCAAAATTTCAAAGATCAAAGCTTAGAAAATACTTCATGGCTAAGTTTCCGTCAAGCGACGCTCCAAATTTATTTTTGATTGTCGTTGAGGAAAACGGGAAGGGTATGCATTATAACTTTCTATATTTCATGAGCACCCCTTCAACAAAATCTTCCCCTTCAACCCCGGTGAATAAACGATACTTTAATCGTGAGTTGAGCTGGCTTGCATTTAATGAAAGGGTTTTAGATCAGGCTTTTTCTCTTAAATATCCTTTGCTGGAAAGAACCCGTTTTCTCTCATTTGTGAGTTCAAACCTAGATCAATTCTATGAAATTCGGGTTGCGGGCTTGATGCAAAAAGTGGATGCCGGAATCACCCGCCGGAGTCTAGATGGTAGCCTACCTGCCAGTTTGTTAAAAGAGGTCAGAAGACGGGCCCATGCCATGTCTCAGCGAGAATATCAATGTTGGCGGGAACAACTGCAGCCTGAATTGGCAAAGGAGGGAATTACCTTCAAGCATATGGAAAAGCTTTCGAAGGAGGAGTTTGTCTGGCTGAGGGCCTATTTTAGGAGAGAAGTTTATCCAGTATTGACACCCTTGGCAATTGATCCGACTCATCCGTTTCCACTGATTGGGAATAAGTCTTTGAATCTACTGGTTTCCCTTCGTAATCGCCGCAGGAAAAAAGAAAAGCCTCTGATGGCCATTGTCCCGGTGCCTAGAATTTTGCCCAGGTTGGTCAAAATTGAAAAAAATGGCGGAAAAGGGGATAGCTTTATTTTTCTGAGTGAGGTGGTGCGTTATTTTGTGGCTGATTTATTTCCTGGTCATGAAGCAGTGGGTGCCTGGTCTTTTCGCATTACCCGAAACAGTCACCTCTATGTGGATGAGGAAGAAATTGAAAATCTTTTGCTTTCCATTGAGGAAGAATTGCATAACCGAAGAAAGGGAGCGGCAGTTAGGCTTGAAATTGATGACGAAGTGGATGGAGAAGTGTTGAAGAATCTACTCAGTGCAATTAATTTGCATGCCGATGATGTAGTCAGAATAAAAGGGCCGATCAATTTGTATCGTTTGATGAAATTACCGGATATGGTGGACCGACCCGATTTGAAGTTTGAATCCTTTGAAGCACGGGTACCCACTGCGTTGAGCATGAGGAAAAATATTTTTTCCGAATTGAATAAACGAGATTATTTACTGCATCATCCTTATGATTCCTTTGCTCCAATTGTTGATTTTTTGAGGGCTGCGGCTGATGATCCAGATGTGTTCGCGATTAAATTGACCATTTATCGTACCAGTGGAGATTCTCCTGTGGTGCAGGCTTTAATGGATGCCGCACGTAATGGGAAGCAAGTTACCGCATTAGTGGAATTGAAAGCTCGCTTTGATGAAGAGGCGAATGTGCAGTGGTCCAGAAGGATGGAGGAAGT
>DBVA01000065.1:3192-4593 GCA_002308735.1 Opitutia bacterium UBA1276
GTTGTAAGAAGAGAAAAAAATAAGCTTCGAAGATACGCCCATTTAGGTACTGGGAATTATAATCCAAGTACCGCTAAAACCTATACCGACTACAGCCTTTTTACCTCTAAGGTCGCCTTTACTTCTGATCTAGCAAATCTCTTCAATACCTTGACAGGATACACTCGGAAACCAAGTTTTCGAAAAATTCTGGTTGCACCCTTTTCATTTCACTCTGAAGTAATTCGTTTGATCGGTGAGGAGATCAAAGCGGCCAAAGCAGGAAAAAGCACCCTGATTTTGATCAAAGTGAATAGTTTGATTGATCCAGAATGTATCGATGAGCTTTATAAAGCATCCCAGGCGGGAGTTCGGGTAGAGCTTATTGTTCGTGGTATTTGTGGTTTAGTACCCGGAGTGAAAGGGCTGAGTGAAAATATTCGGGTGAAAAGCTTATTGGGCCGTTTTCTGGAGCATAGTCGAATTTTTCATTTTCAAAATGCTCCCATGGGAAATCGAACCTATTTAGGCAGTCCAGACTGGATGCCCCGAAATTTCTTTCGGAGGATTGAAGTTGCTTTTCCCATTGAACAGAAAGAGGAAGAAGAAAAAATCCTCCATACCATGCAGGGATTTTTACAGGACAATGAGTTTGCGACTGAATTGAAAAGTACGGGAAAGTACAACTCTTCTCCGAAGCGTAGGAAATTATTTTCAGTTCAAGAACACTTGATTGCTGAAACCAAAGAGCAAATTGCGAAGCAAGTGGAAGCTTCCTTAGGAAGAACCTCTGGAAAAGCCAATGATCAGGGCGAAGGAAACCAAAAAAATTCCTAATGCGATTACCGGATCCCTTGACAAGCAAAGCAAAATGCCAGTAATGCAAAGAATGGGTGCAAGCGGACGTTTCCAATCAAATTTCATATTTTTATTCTTACTGTACCCGAAAAGGAATTTCCAGTACTGAATCAAGGCTTCCTCCAGGTGGTGGGCCAAAAACTCCACCTCTTTGGGCGACTTCCATAACCAATCGGTCGAGGGAGGTATTACCGGATGACTTTGAAATTCTTGGCGAAATCAGGGCACCACTTGGAGATATTCGAAAACTCAGGCGTGCTTCACCTCCCGTACCCAGGGAGGAATTGATGAGTAATTTTCGCCAGATTCCCTCCAGTTTTGCCTTTACCCGAGCCAAGTACTGATTGATTGCACCCGGTGAAACCGTTGTTGTTGAATTTTCAGGAGAGGAAATCTTAATTTTTGGAAGACTAAAATCTTGTGGGTTTAATTTTATCGGTTGAATGTTTCGGACTGGAGGGCGAGGCTTGGGAGGGGAGGGCAACTTTTGGGTTTTACGAAACTGCTCAATAGACATCGACTTTGGCTGAGGTTTCGGCAGTGGTTTTGGTTGTGGTTTCGGCA
>DBVA01000065.1:4989-51102 GCA_002308735.1 Opitutia bacterium UBA1276
TTTTTCAATTATTTTCTTGGGCGGTGGAGGTGTCTGGGGAGGCGGAGGTGTTTTAGGTAAAGTCGGAGTTTTGGGTATGGGAGTTGGAGTTGTGGATGCCAGTTCGAAAACATGAATTTCTTCAGGTTCTTTTTCACAACCTGGAAAAAAACTCATGATAAAAAGACCAGCACCCAAGAATAAATGCCCCACTAAGCAAATCCTGAATATTCGATTCTCTCTATTATTTAATCCCAACATTTATATACCCCATAAATTTGTCCACCGTGAATAGCATATATCACTGTGGGTAAATATGAAAGTAAATCGTTTAAGATGCAAGGTTATCGACGAACCGTATAATGGTATCGTGGTAATTTTTACCCCCAACTTGTTCGAGGTTATTATGGGTGGCTTCTTTTATTTCAAGGAATTCTTTGGGTTCGGGAAGTTGATGGTGCAGTCTCTTCCCATGACGGAAGGGCACGACTTCATCCCATTCACCATGAATAATGAGGGATGGACAAGTGATTGATTTTGTATGCTCCAAATTATTAAAATAGTCCCATGGTAAGAGGGGGATTTCAGTAACCGTGCGAAAAGCTGAAGTAAAAGGAGTTTCCAAAATGATCCCAGCAGCCTTCTGTTTGGAAGCAAGATAACAGGAAGGTCCCGTGCCCAGTGATCTTCCCCATATTAAAATTCTTTCCGGGGTTCGACCTAGATCGTTCAAGAGATATTGGTAAACTAGATCCATGGATTCATAACAGCTTTCTTCCGATGGGGTTCCGGTACTAAGTCCATACCCCGGATAATCATAAGCAATAAATTCCCAATCCTGATCCTTCCATTTTTCGAAAAATGATTCCAGTCCGCCAAGGTCCTCCGCATTGCCATGGCTGTAAAGAATGGAAATTTTGGGATTCTCCAAGTTTCCATGTCGGGCAAGGGCAATCTTATTACCTGCCGGGGTCTGGAGCAGTTTGATACTCTCCGACTTTTCGTAAGTGGGTGAAGGGGCAGGAAACATCACTCTGCTTGCATAAGCCCAGGCAAGAAAAATAAAAAATAGATATAAGCATACCGTAAAAATTAATATGCGACCCCATGGGATGTTCATGATTTCCTCCATTAAAATTAGACTTATCTTCTTTGATTGATTATGGAATCGCAAGAAAGTAAAGATTCTGATAGGGATTACTTATGAAAATTTGTTGTATTGGTGCCGGCTATGTGGGTGGACCTACGATGGCGATGATTGCCCGGAAGTGTCCGGATATACAGGTAACGGTCGTGGATTTAAATGAGCGTCGTATTGCTGATTGGAATTCTTCGAAGTTACCCATTTATGAACCTGGATTGCAGGAGGTGGTAGACTCGGCCCGAAATAAAAATTTATTTTTCACCACCGATATCGATACTAATTTAAAGGAAGCAGATATCATTTTTATTAGTGTTAATACTCCCACCAAAGATTACGGCTCAGGCTCTGGAAAGGCTGCCGACTTAAGATTCATTGAGGCCTGTGCCCGTCGCATTGCACAAGTTGGTGGTGGAAATAAGATTGTGGTTGAAAAGTCTACGGTTCCAGTTCGAACCGCACAGATGGTCAATGAAATCTTACGTGGAGCAGGGAATGGGTTTAAGTACCAGGTTGTTTCTAATCCTGAGTTTCTAGCGGAAGGTACTGCTATGAGTGATTTAGAGAATCCAGATCGTGTACTTATTGGGGGAGAAATTTCGGATTCTGGAAAAGAAGCGGTCGCGAAAGTAGTTGATATTTATGCTCATTGGGTAGACCGGGATCGAATCATCACTACCAATCTCTGGTCTTCGGAGTTATCAAAGTTGACTGCGAATGCATTTCTTGCACAACGAATATCGAGTATTAATGCCATATCCGCGCTCTGCGAAGCAACCGAAGCAGATGTAGACGAAGTTGCCCGAGCCATTGGAACCGATTCACGCATTGGTCCTAAGTTTCTGAAAAGTTCGATTGGCTTTGGTGGATCCTGCTTTCAAAAAGATATTCTTAATCTTACCTATCTCTGTAGGCATTTTGGGTTACCGGAAGTTGCAGAGTATTGGGAGCAGGTAATTACCATGAACGAGTATCAAAAGGAAAGATTCGTTCAGCGTTTATTGGATGCGATGTTCAATACCATATCCGGGAAGCGGATTGCGATTCTCGGCTTCGCTTTCAAAAAGGATACCAATGATGCCAGAGAATCACCTGCCATTTCAATTTGTAAGAGATTGCTCGAGGAAAAAGGAAACCTCAATCTTTACGACCCTCAAGTTTCTAAAGAATCTGTATTACAGATTCTTGGGTTACAGGAATCTGATGTTGGAGAGAATCTTAAGTTTTTTGATTCTGCACAAGAGGCTTGTTTGGATACCCATGCGATTGCGATTCTAACCGAGTGGGATGAATTTAAGGAATTGGATTATCAGGAGATTTGGAATGGAATGCTTCGCCCTGCCCATATTTTTGACGGTAGAAACCTGCTTGACTTAGAAAAGCTCAAAGAAATTGGATTTCGAGCTTTTGGTATTGGTAAAATTTAGACTGCTGGCTTGCGGGTGGGCCGTGCCATCTGGAGCATCGCTTTGTCCAGTACACCGTTCAAAAACTTTCTGGAATCCTCGGATGAGAAATCCCTACTAATTTCCAAGGTTTCATCGATGATCACAACCGGGGGTACATCGAGACGATATTTGAGTTCGAAGAGGGCAACCCTAAGCATGGCGAGTTCGACCTTTGCAATTCTTGAAAATTCCCAATTTTCCACAAGTTCACGAATGATGGAATCCAAGATTTCACTCTTTTCTAATACTCCAGCAATCAATTCAACTGCATAAGAAAAATATTCTTGGTCTTGTTTCAAGCGCCGAAAGTATTCATCCAAATCACGATCCAAATTCTCAGGTGGATTCATTTCCCATTGGAAAATAAAACGGAAGGCGGCGCAGCGATTTTGACGCCTCTGGCTCCACTTGGGATTAATTACGAGATCGTCGTCCATTTTCCTTTTAACTTCGCCATTTGAAGAGCAGATTGAGCAAATTCTCGACCACGATCAATGGATCCGGAAATTCTTTCTTCTGCGGTTTGCCGATCATCGGTTACGATGATTCCGTTAATGATTGGAGTATTATGTTTGATCATCAAGGATTGGATGGCATTACCTGCAGATTCTGCAACTAGATGATGGTGTGAGGTACTTCCCTTGATCACCACTCCCAGGCCCAGAAGGCAAGAAAAGGATTTATTTTCCAACAGAAAATTCAAGGCGACAGGAATCTCGTTGGAACCGGGGACTCTCTCGATCACCAGTTCCATCGGCTTTCCGTTTTCTTCAATTACTTCAACTACTCTTGAAAGCAGTGAATCAACCAAGTCTTGGTTAAATTGAGCGGCAACAACCCCAAGCCTAAAGTTGCCAGGTTCAATAGCAGAAAAGGGTGGTGTTTCTAAGCTCATTGATCGGGAAGTAAGACTCTATCTGTGATTTCCAAGCCGTATCCTTCGAGCCCAACAACTTTTCGGTGATCACGTGAGAGAAGTTTTAGCTTTTTCAGTCCGAGGGCAACAAGGATTTGGGCCCCAATTCCATAATCCCGAAAGTCCATGTTGGGCTGATTGAGCGGAGGGGGTTTTGAATCATAATCCTGCGATTTTTTAGGATCTGCTCTTCGAGGTTCCATATACAAAAGTGCACCCGTACCTTCCTCTGCGAGAGCTTTCAGGGTTTGATTAATAGTATTAGGTTGCCCTTTTTTTTCAATAAGTCCAAGAGAATCAACCAGCACATTGGCAGTTTGCACTCGAACCAGAACCGAAGAATCATCTGCAGGATTTCCAATTGTTAGGGCATAGTGGATGCGTTTATCTAAAATACTACGGAAGGCATGGAGGCGGAAATCTCCAAATTCAGTCGCAAAAGATGACTCGGAGATTTTCTCAATCAATTGATCACGCTGATGACGATATTCAATAAGAGACGCGATGGAAATTAGTTTTAGTCCCCACTTTTTTTTGAGTTCCAAAAGATCTGGAAGCCTAGCCATGGTACCATCCTCTTTCAGGATTTCACAAATTACACCACTAGGATGTAGGCCAGATAGGGATGCGAGGTCGATGGCCGCTTCAGTATGTCCCGCTCTCTCGAGAACACCACCCGGGCGGGCACGCAGGGGAAAAACATGACCCGGTTGCACGAGATCCTCGGGATTGGCGGATGGATTTGCTAATAATTGGATAGTAGAAGCCCTGTCAAAAGCACTAATGCCCGTGGTAATTCCCTCCGCAGCATCAACGGAAACTGTAAAGTCAGTCCTCTGTGCTTCACGGTTATGGGGAACCATGCTCGAAATTCCAAGGCGGGACAATTGGTTGCTGAGCAAAGGGACACAAATTAACCCCCTTGCGTGAACGATCATATGATTGATTGCCTCGGGGGTCACTTTGGAAGCGGCCATGATCAAGTCACCCTCATTTTCCCGGGACTCATCATCGGTAACAATCACCATCTTTCCCATGGCAATGTCTTGGATGGCATCTGAAACGGAGTCGAAGCTATTCATGGATACGGGAAGAGAATAAATACATTCCCTTCAACATATCGGACTGCGAAAGTTCTCACAATGTAAATTCCTGAAAATAGATTTTATCTTCCCATGCTATCGAGAAGTTCTTCAAATTGTTCTTCTGAAAGAATTTCGATCCCTAAAGACTCGGCTTTTGCCAGTTTTGATCCCGCTCCCGGACCAGCCAGTAAATAACTTGTTTTCTTGCTAACGCTAGAGGAGACTTTTCCACCGTATGCTTCTATCTTTGCACTAGCTTCATCCCGAGTATACATGGTCAGGCTACCAGTAAGGACAAAAGTTTTATCTTGTAAAAAAAGGGCTTGATCACTCAGTGATACTTCAGTTTGTAATCCAAATTCTTCCAGTTTTTCAATTTCGGACCGACTCACCTCTGCATTAAAAAAAGAAAGGATACTCTGAGCCATGATATCCCCGATCCCATCGATGGCGATAAGCTCCTCCAATGAAGTAGAGGAAATTCTTTCTAGGCTATGAAAGTTGCGAGCCAAATCTTTAGCGGCTGCAGAGCCCACATGTTTGATACCTAGCCCGCACAATAGTCTCCATAAATCCTGCTTTTTACTGATTTCAAGAGCTTCAAGTAAGTTACGAGCTGACTTTTCTGCAAATCCTTCCAGGGAAAGAAGGTGCTCCAATGTCAATTGATAGAGATCAGAAATCTTGGAGACTATTTTTTTTTCTACTAGTTGCTTAATTACGGATTCGCCTAGGTTTTCGATGTCCATACACCCCCGGGAAGCAAAATACTCCAATCTCGCCATGATTTGATTGGTGCATTCGAGAGATGGGCAACGCCATGCAGCTTCCCCATCCAGGCGTATCAATTGAGCACTACATGCTGGGCAATGAACCGGGAATTTGAACGGAGTAGAATCAGATTTCCTTTTTTCAAAGATAACCTCTATGACTTGAGGAATAATTTCACCCGCTTTTTCAACCATTACCTGATCACCGATTCGAATATCCTTACGAGCGATTTCATCCGCATTGTGAAGGCTGGCACGAGACACAATCGTTCCGGCAAGTTGTACGGGTTGGAGGCAGGCAACCGGAGTAATGGTTCCGGTTCGGCCTACTTGAAAGATAATATCTTCAAGAAGAGTTTCTTGTCTTTCTGATTCAAATTTATAAGCAATCGCCCAACGGGGTGCTTTGGATGTTGCACCGGCCCGTGCTTGCATTTCAAGTGAATCAAGCTTGATGACCGCACCATCCGTTGGATAAGCGTACTGATGACGAAGTTGTTCAAGCTCGAGGATCGATTCCCAGGCTTCATCTGCGTTGGATACGGATTGAAGAAATTCCACAATGGGAGCTCCCCAATTTTTTAAAGCCTGATGAAAAGAGGATTGTTTACTGAAATAAGTATTAGGTTCGCAGGCACCTAGTCCATAAAGAACAATTTCAAGTTTTCTTTTTCTAGATTCTTTTGGATCCAGTAATTTAACGGTTCCAGCGGCAAGGTTTCTCGGGTTTGCGTAAAGGGAAAGCTCGAGTCTTTCTCTTTCTTCATTGATACGGCAGAATTCTTGATGATTCATGAAGATTTCTCCTCGAATCTCAATCAATGGTGGTAGATGAAATGAACTTAAATCAGTGGGTAAATTTTCAATGTGAAGCAGGTTTTGGGTTACGATATCCCCCTCAACACCATTACCTCGAGTGGTTGCCAGAGAGAGCTTTCCATCGATGTAAGTGAGGGAGATTGCGACTCCGTCAATTTTGGGCTCTACTACATAGGGCAGGGTATTACAGTCAAAGATCTTTCTAAGTCGTTGATCAAATTCAAAGAATTCCTCTTTGTCGTAGGTGTTGTCCAAGCTTAACATTGGCACCCGATGCTTGTGGGACTGAAAAGAATCAAGGCGGTCGTCTCCAACATCAATCGGAGTATCACTTTCTTCCCTATCTGATTCTTGATCTAAAAGGCCAAGCGGATCAATTTCTTGCTCCAGGGCGTCCAGCTCCTTTTTGAGTAAGTCATAAGCTTGGTCGGATATGCTTGGGCTGGATAGCCTGTAGTAATTCTCGTCGTGTTTGCGAACGACTTTCTTAAGTTCTCTTAATCTCTCAAAAGATTCGCCCTCCTCTTTTTTCATGATAGGGCTTCGCAGGCTTTACTCATTCTTTGTAAGGCTTCCTGCAGTAATTGATTCCTGCATCCAAGATTTAGCCTGAGAAATCCAGGTGCCCCAAAATCCTTACCATCTGACAACCCAACCCCATTTTCTTCGAAATACTTATGTGGATTATCCACGGGAAGTTCCCGGGCGTCGATCCAGAGTAGATAAGTAGCTTGGGGAGAGTAGGGCACCAGAAAAGGCATGCGGGATAATTCTTTACAGGCGTCATCTCTATTCTGGGTTAAGTATTTTAGCAGTTCTTGTCTCCAAGGTTCCCCATGACGATAAGCAGCTTCTGCTAATACAAATCCCATCGCAGGCGGGTCTGGAACTATACCTTGACAGGCTTGTTTAAATTTAACTCTAAGTTTAGGCTCTGAGATAATCGCAAATGAACAACCAAAACCAGGAAGGTTGAAGGTTTTACTCGGAGCCATCAGGGTAATACAGCGCTTAGCGAGTTCCGGAGAAATGTTTGCTATGGGGAAATGTTTAGATTCTGAATCCAGAATTAAATCACAATGAATCTCATCCGAGCAAAGGTATAAGTTTCTGGAAATAATCCACTCAGAGAATTGATGCAGCTCTGCTTTTGTGAAGGCGGTTCCCACTGGGTTATGGGGATGGCACAACATAAACAGATCTCCAGGTGAAGTATCAAGCTTGTCAAGGGCATCGAAATCGAAACTGAATCGATGGTTCTCTAGCTTCATGGGGATTTTTTTTGAAGAAAGGCCAAAATTCCCGGGGGCAGAAAGAAAGGGTGGATAAATTGGGACTTGGGTAAAAACTTGGGACGAATCCTTTTCCAAGGCCCGGCAACATACATTCAAACCACAAACCATACCAGGTAACCAAATGATCCAGTTCTTTTGAATTTCCCAATGGTATAATTCTTTAGATCTTTGAAGGAGAATATCGACCAAAGTAACGGGGGTATGAGAGTATCCGAAGTTACCAAACTCGGCTGCTTTTACCGCAGCATTGATCACCGCAACTGGAGATTTGAAATCCATATCTGCCACCCATAGTGGGATAATGTCTGATCCGTCGTATTTTCCCCACTTCAAGCTGTGGGTATTGCGGCGGTCAGGAATGCTTTCGAATAATTCTCTATTCAAGTTTCTTCACCCACCATCTTCCCTGGAAACTAACTTATTGCCAGGAATAAAGATATTTCAGACCAATGAAATCAATTTCATTTTCCGTGGTATGGGAGTATTCGAAGGCCAAACCATGAACATCATCAATCCACCACGAAAACCCAAGGTCAAAACTAAAATCCGTAGATCCGAAATCAGTCCACGATCCCAACAACCTGCCACCAAGAGATAAAGAGAGTTCATCGGTAAACATAAGTTCGGTACCACCACGAATTGACCAAGTTAAACCATCTTCCGTCAAGCGGGCCTTGGCTTTGTCTTTCAGGTATCCGATCCCTGCCCCCAAAAATGGACGAAGCATACCCCCTCCTACGCCGAGGTCGTCAAACCTACTGATGTAATCAATCCCAAGATTCCACGAGGTGTCATCCTGAACACCCATTTCAACGTTTGCATAGTCCAAATAGATTTCAAAATCCGCAAAGTCAGAGGCTAAGGAATTGATAGAAAGACTTAACTCGTCCCCTTCGATATCAACTCCATTCTTTCCGCCATCGAGCATGGAATATCCAAAACCATAGTAATACTCTCCCAACCTGGATTTACCATAAACAACAGATGAGCAAACAGATAAAATTAAAAAAATAGAGCAAATAAATTTCATTCCAACACACAAAGAATAATTCGGATGTGAGTCAATGCGTAAGGAAGGGAAAAAATTAAGATATTCATTCCTTTTCCTGGATTTCCGATTCTTGGAAGCGTTTATTTTGAACTGTCGTTAAAAATAGGATGGTAGCAGTCAAAATAAAAAAAGCAGAAACCATTGATATACCGGTAAAACCAAGTGGTTTTACCAGAAAGTAACCCAAGAAAGGTGCACTTGATCCTCTTAATCCAGTCAAAAACATGTGAACCCCCATGTAGTCCGATTCCCTTCCTGTAGGGGCAATTTTTGTAACCCATAAATTCCATGCTATGTTTGCTCCTCCAGTTCCAAATCCAGCAAGAGCGGTTCCGAAACTTAGCCCCAAAAAACTGGAGGAGTTAAAATAAACTAAGATTGCAGATAACATTACTAAGTTAAGAGCAATTCGAAATTGCATGAAGTGAATCCGATCAAATAATTTCCCGCATATCAAAGCCCCAATCACTTTGAAAACTAAAAAGTTAGAAACGGCTATCAAGGCGATTTCTTCATTTTTCAGGTTTAATCCATTGGGGTTGGCAAGATATTCGATCCGAAGTGGAAAAGTCATGATGACTCCAAATCCAAGGATCATCCAAGCAATCAAAATCCTAAAAAACAGACGGTCTTCAAAAGGGATAAAGAATATATTTCGTAAGAGGTCGAGGCGGTTGACCATTTGAGAAACACTGGGAGGCTTGGGCATAGAAAAATGAAGAAAAGAGCAGGATAAAGCTGCAAATGCCATGGTCCATAGAGCGATTCTATGGTCAGCGAACTCCAGATCCAGGTACCTCCCTAAAAAATAGGAGGAAAGCATCCCACCCAGAGTGCTCAGAACTAAGTTCAATGAAAACCGAAATCCCCTCTCTTTCTTCGAATAAACCTCGGAGTAAATACCAATCATTAAACTTGGAACCTGAGATAGGCAGATTTGAGCCATCAAGAGTGAAAGGGAAAAAAGGAGAATTTGATCGGTACAAGAAGCTAAAAAAATAAAAAAAGCACAGGAAGCCATTAAAATTCCACATTTTATTGAATTTGGAGTCCTTGATTTGCCCCATAAGCCCATGAGAAACGGAGATAAAATAAGACCCGCTGAGGAACCTGCTGCCAGAATTGCCTTACAGTAATTGGGAGCGTTAAAGAAGCGAATCGCAATTAAAAGCACAAAGATGGTAAATCCTGCCTCCAAGATACCCGCAAAAAAACCCCGCGGAGTATCTACCTTAAATAAGGATTTCGGAACTGGGTTTATCACCAATTTCAGTTGGATTTTTTATCCTGAACTTTCTCAATCTCAATTCGAACAGAATTTGCTTTCAAAGGATTTTTCAGCGGCTTCATCCCCAATCAAGATAATCTCACCATTCTCGGAGAATTGATGGTCTGGGGAGGGCGTGATGATCGTTCCCTGTTCTCCCTTGATCGCGACCAGACTACAACCTGTCTTTTCGGTTATCTTGGAATCTCTCAATTGTACCCCCACTAAAGATTCGGGAGTTTTTTGGCTAAAGATATCAAGTCCTTCTGTGACCATTAAAATCTCAGCCCGGTTCAGAAGGTTGAAAATAGTGTTTGCTCCCATGTGGTCTTGGGACATTACAAAATCGGCTCCCGCACGATGTAAAGGCTCCACATTTCGATGAAGGAAAGCACGGGTGATTATCTGAATGTCGGGTCTTAATTTACGACAGTAAATCGTTAAATACACATTCGACTCGTCATTATGGCTGGTAATAATAACCGCGGGGGCATTATTGAATCCAGCTCGGTCTAAAACCGCTTTATCAGCTGCATCTCCATGGATTGAATTTTTTACCATTCCACATTTTTTTTCATCCGATTCGATAACCCGATAAGGAATATTCATCGATTCTAATGTCTTAGCCGTTTCTCTCCCAACCCGACCTGCTCCAATAATAATCACTGCTGAACCATTCTGGGAGAACCCGCTAAAAGCTTGGTCATATTCTTTAAAGTTTTGCTCTCGTCCGGCAAGTAAAAGGACGGTGTGGTTATTCAGTAAAGCAGTTGCTTCAGGAAGTTGAAAATGACCGCGTTCCCACATGCCAACAACATTGACCCCAAACTCATCCCTGAGATTGGTATCCTTCAATTCTTTTCCTACAAGTGGGGTTCCATGAATAGTAGCTTCTGCAATTTGAACTTCATCAAAGGAACCGATTACATGGGTATTGTTGTCGGTACAACTGATTCGTCGGGCAAGAAAGCTTCCCATTTGTTTAGCGGAGCGGATAACATGTGAAGCACCAGCCAGGCTAAGGATTTCTTCGGAAGTGGCCCGGTTACAGGTACTCACTACAGTGAGGTTTGGTGCAGCGTCACGTGCACGGAAGGCAATATTGACATTACGGATGTCGTCATCTGTTGCTACCACCATCGCAGCTTGCTCAATGGCAGCATGATCAAAGGTTTCAGCTTCGTCTAAATTTCCAAGCATAACTGGAATATTCATGTCATGAAGCTCCAAGGCCTGCTTTAGGTTTTCCACGATTAAAACGAATGGGTATCCAAACTGGGTTAATTTGTCCATGAGTGCATGACTAATGGAGTCATAGTGGGTCAGGATAACATGTTTCTCTTCAGTAGGTTCATATTTACGGGCAACTCTGGATCCGGTTTGGTATTCCATAAACGGCTTGTAGAGGAACTCCATGAAAACGAAGGGAAGAACGATGAACAAGTAAAAGACTCCGGTAAACATAACGAGCATTGAGAAGAGTCTTCCACTACTTCCGGTAAAGGTAATATCCCCATAACCAAGGGTCGACATGGTGGTAAGAACCCAGTAGAAAGATTCAATCCATGGAATGTACTCGACCCCTCTTTCCTCCGACATCAAGTGCCTGAAGATATTCATATAAACCACAACAAAAACCACCAAAATGGAGGCGAAACGGAAAAAACTAAAAATGTTTTTTTGTTTTCTCTTTTGTTGAAAAGAGGAGGGAATCGACTTGATTACTTCTTTCACTAATTTTCTTTTCCTTTCGTAAGTGGAAAATCGATCATATGCGAGTTCAATTATTGATTAGATACCCACAGTTAAAAAATGCTTCGGATTCAAATTGATGAATGTGGATTCTTTGTTGAGACTCTGTTTATGAAAATCGACAGGGCTGTTTTTATGTTGCTCGTATTGCATACAGGATTTTTAGCAGCAAAAACCCAAGAGGATTCAAGATTACAATTTCACCAGGTTCCAAACTCTTTATCAACGGATGCAATCGTTGATGATTGGCCTCGATTTAACGGAGTAAAAGATGATGCATGCTCAGCTGAAACCAATCTAAATTTGAGTTGGTCCGAGCATGGACCTACTCTGTTGTGGGAAGTGGAAAAAGGCGATGGTTACTCGTCCCCTGCAGTTAAAAATGGAATTTTGGTTTTGTTTCACCGCCTGGAAGGTGAGGAGATGATTGAAGGGCGGGATGCAGAAAGTGGTAACCTTCTTTGGACCCATTCCTATCCGGTTGATTATAGGGACAGGTATGGATACTTAAACGGACCAAGAGCGAGTCCGGTTATCCAAGCAAATCTTGTCTATGCCCTTGGAGTCACAGCGTGGTTAACCTGCCTGGAACTTAAGACGGGTAAAGTTGTTTGGAAAAGGAACCTAAGGAAAGAGTTTGGCATCCCTCAAAACTTTTTTGGTAAGGGTTCGAATCCCTTGGCCGCGGGTGATTGCCTGGTTATTAATCTTGGAGGGTCCGACAACCGGTCGGTGATCGGGTTAGATTTTAAATCAGGACAGACAAAATGGGTAACTCTCGATGAGTGGGGGGCTAGCTACTCGTCTCCTCGAATTGCTAAGATCCATGATCGGGAAGTAATTCTTGTTTTTGCAGGAGGTGAAAGCCGTCCACCGAATGGTGGATTAATCGTTATCGATCCAAAAGATGGAAAGAAACTATCGCGCTTCCCTTGGCGATCCAAGAGTTATGAATCCGTAAATGCAGTGCCCCCAGTTCCTTTGGGTAACAACCGGGTATATCTTTCGGAATGTTATGAGAAGGGATCGGTTGTTTTATCGTTTGATCCCAATTTTAACGCATCGATACTATGGGAAAATTCAGACCTTAATATTCACTGGATGACGCCGGTTATTTCCGGTACTCTTCTCTATGGAATTTCAGGGAGGCACCAAAGGGGAGCCCAGCTTTTTTGTATTGATCATGGCAAGGGAGAATTGCTTTGGCGGGAGCCGGTATCTTGGACTCATCAAATCGACGGACGAACTCTACAACTTCAACTTTTCAGGGGGTCTATTCTAAAAGTTGGGACTACCGGAGACGATTTTATTGGTCTATCCGAATTGGGTTCTTTAGTGAATATGAAATTGAGCTCGAAAGGATGGAAACTCGAGGCCCAAAAACAGCTTTTTTTCTCTTCTGGTACTTGGACCTTACCTGCCCTGAGTCGAGGTCTTCTTTATATCATGCAAAATGAAGTTGATCGAATTACAGGGAAGGGTTCTCGCTTGCTTTGTTATGATTTACGGAAAGGGTAAGTCCCGATGAGAGTGGAAGTTCAACCGCTTGCTGGCTTTGATCGATTACTCACTTATGAGGTCTCTGAAAAGATATCTTCACAGATAAAGGTTGGATGCTTGGTGCAAATTCCACTGGGAAGGAGGCGAGTTTTGGGCGTCGTATTTTCATTGGATTCAAAGGAAACGATTGATCCCGCAAAATTACGTTTTTTGGTTGGGCTTATACAGCCTGAGCCAGTTTTGAGCATGGATTTAATTCGGTTATCCAAATGGATCTGTAATTATTATTCCTGTTCGATGGAGTCGGTACTTGCAGCGATGATGCCTGCAGTCGTACGGGAAGGAAAAAAAGCGAGGAATGAAAAATGGATTCAACTACATCCCCAGCATACAAAAGGAGATGACTTGAAAGGTGCTCCCAAACAGCATGAGCTTTTTTGCAAACTTAAGGAAATTGGAAAACCAATCCTTAAAACTCAACTGATTAACGAATTGGGTTTTGGCCTAAGTACGATTAAAGGGCTGATCACAAAAGGATTGGTTTATGAAGTTTCTGAAATCGTACAAAGGGAAGCATATGATGATGAATTAGACGACGATGTTGTAGAATCTGAATGGGAATTAACTCGTGAACAAAAGGGGGCATCTTCTGAAATTCAGGATCTTTTGCGAAAAAAAAAGTTTGGGGTTCAATTGCTGCATGGAGTAACTGGTTCTGGGAAAACCGAGGTTTATTTTGAAGCAATGGAGGTTGCTCTGGATCAAGGCGGCGGGGTTTTATTTTTAGTGCCTGAGGTTTCTCTTGCTCCTCAGACGGTGGCAAGATTAAGGGCCCGTTTTTCAAAGAGAAATGAAAAGGTTGAGGTTTGGCATAGTCATCTTTCGGGAGGGGAAAGACTCGATGCTTGGCGAAACCTAACAACTGGAAGATCCAGAATCGTAGTGGGTGCAAGATCTGCAGTTTTTGCTCCGATACCCTCTCTTCGTTTGGTTGTGGTCGATGAAGAGCATGAACTCGCGTATAAGCAGGAAGATACGCCTCGATACCATGGCCGTGACTTGGCAGTTTACAGGGCTATGCTCAATGAGGCATGTTGCATCCTAGGTTCTGCCACTCCAAGCTTGGAAACATTTCGAAATGTAGAGCGAAAAAAGTATGGCTTGAGTCAGTTGAGTAAAAGAATCGATGGGAGGCAGCTTCCCCTGATGCATATTGTAGATATGAGATTAGATGCAAGGTGGGGAAAGGGGGTTTCTGTGCTTTCTCAAACATTGGTAGAAGCAATGCGTGAAAGGTATGAAAAAAAGGAACAAACCATTCTATTTCTAAACCGAAGGGGTTTTAACACCACGATGCTCTGTACAGATTGTGGATTTGTGGAGGAGTGCAAGGATTGTAGTATTGCCCTGACTTTTCATCGTACCGATGGGTATCTTCGATGTCACTTGTGTGGTTTCCGGAAGGTTGCTCCCCGGGTTTGTGGATCCTGTAAATCAATTGAAATTCGCAAGAAAGGTCATGGAACTCAAAGAATCGAAGATTTGGTTAGTGAGCTTATGCCAAGGTCTTCCAGGGTGGTTCGGGTAGATGCGGATATGATGACGAAGAAAAATTTATTTCGGGAGACATTACGAGATTTTAGGCTGGGTAAGATTGATGTTTTAGTTGGTACTCAAATGATTGCCAAGGGCTTGGATTTCCCGAATGTAACTCTTGTTGGAGTCATAGACGCAGACTTACCCTTAAGAATGGAAGACTTTCGTGCATCGGAGAGGGCTTTTCAACTCTTGGTCCAAGTAGCCGGAAGGGCAGGTCGGGGTGATCGAGCCGGAGAAGTTTATGTTCAAACTTATGCTCCTCACTCCTCCTCGATACAATTTTCCAGAAAACCGGATATTTATGGATTTCTGGAAGAGGAAATGGAAATGAGAAAGGAGTTAGAGTATCCACCATTTCGGCATCTGATCCGGCATATCTTCAGGGGGCGAAGCCTGGAGAAAACTGAATTCTACTCCAATCAATGGAGGAAAAAGCTGGAAGCAGAACCAGTCTCCGGCGTAGAGGTAAAAGGTCCAGCCTTGGCTCCCATCGAGAAGATCAAGGGATATTATCGTTTTCACCTTTTTTATCTTACTGCATCCGTATCCAGTTGCTTAAAGCAACTGAAAAAAAGAAGGGAAGACTTTCCCCTTGATCCAGAAATTCATGATATTCTGGATGTTGATGCTCACCAGATGAGCTAAACGATTCTTTTACTGATTAAATGGGCTGTTTATACCGAAGCGGGTACGAACGCCCTTGGAGTTATTTCGAACTAGAAGGATTCCGGAACCAGCAGGGATCAAAGCATCATTGAAAGGTGCATTTCCAGAACCTAATTTTTTCCAACCCCCGGAATGAATAAATACCTTGGGTGCACTAATATAGCCAGCACCTGCATCCGTAATTAATATGGAAACGACCTTTTGAGTGGATGGGTCAACATTAGCAACTCCCGTAGCCCCGGTACCACCACCACCAAGAAAAGAAACAAAGGCATCCGAGCTATATCCAAGGCCGCCCGAACCTGTGGACCAAGTTGCATTGCCATTATCAATAAAGTCACAATTACCACTTTTTCCAACTAGCTCAAAGCGGTCAGCATCCAAAACTTGAATATCAAAAAATCCATTGGCAGCAGATTGAATAACAAAGGGAATTGCACCTTGTGACACCAGGGTTCCATCCTCATCAACTTGTTGCTTGAGTTCATTAGTCTTATAGCCTTCAACTCCTTCGATAAAAACCATAAACCCATTTTTTAGACCATGATTCGAAGAAGTGACTACAAGGTTTCCAGTTGTTGGATTAGACATGTTTGAAATGGTACCACTTGACATGGAAATATCCTGTTGTGTGAGTGACCCACCAATGCCGGTGCCAAATCGGGCGGTTGCACTTGCAACCGTTGTGACCGTACGATTTTTTCCGTCATTCCAATAGGTACTCCAGACATTGTCCGTTAGTATTTTGACATTATCTGCAATTTCTTGAGAGCTATTTGCCAGCCACTTTTCTGTCTCATTCTCATCGGAAGTGATGGTGCTCGCAGAAATTAAATCTGAGAGCATGATGTCGACCCCGTAAGGATTACTAAGAAGTTTTCTTTCCAAGTAACCCGGTAAGTTTCCAAAGGTATCATTGGTCGTTGCACTTCCAGAAAAAACGAGTTCTAGAGGGGAAGGATTTCTACGGGCAAGGATAAAAGCCTGATCAGGATCAATGATTACGCTATCAGCAGAATCATTTTTGTCCGGGTCCTCATTCGAACGCCAGATATTTCCGTCATGGTAAAAAAAACAGAAGTCACTGGTTGATCCGTTTTGGTCCGCAAAAGATTTTAAAAGGTAGAGACGATCGGCAGAAGTTTGGTTACCTTCGGATAACATAACTTCCTCACTTGTATGCCCAAATAAAGATCCAAGAGTCCATGCCTCATAGATTTCAACTAATTGATTAGGTAAAAAGATTTGAGAAAGATTAAGATTTAAAGGGTTGTCCACAAGGATACTGGAGCCGTCATTTGCTTGTATCTTGAAAAAATTGCCAGTGTAGGCAGAGTTTTTTTCAGCAAGCCTAATAAAATGGGTCCCTCCTTCAATTGAGATTTTGGGAATGGTATCATAGCCGAGACCCCTATCCTTGATTGTTAAGGCCGTGATTTCCCCGATATTTGAATCCACGGTTGCTTCGATGGAAGCTTTTCTGAAATCGGAGGCAGTGCTTGTTCCGGATGTTGGAAGATCAATAAAAACCTCAGGTGTAGAGAAATAATTACTACCTGAATAATCAATATTTATCCTGGCAAGGGTTCCATTTGCCTCAAGTTCCACACTTCCTCGTGCTTGTTTGGTAGAGAGCATTCCACTTTTAAAGGGGGGTTGCATTTCATCCGGATCAAGTAAGTTTGGGACTTCATAAAAAGAAATATTATTGTCAGCTGTCTGTTTGACCTGACCACGAAAAACTGCTTCACCTTTCAGGCTGGAAGAAGTTACCAGAAAAAAGGGCTTTTCAGGCGTACCTGGATCTAAATTGACTGAGATTGCTCCTTTTAGTTCACTGACCTCACCTGTTGCTGAAAACAGCTTCTGGTTGCAAATTATAAAAAATTGCAAGATTGAAAGAGACAATAGAACCCAGATTTTCATCATTTACCTATCAATACTATGCTATTGAAAGGGATCAAAAGCAAAGGGAATTTTTCTCCAAACCCCTTCTTTTTTCGATAAATAGGAAAGATTACAAAATTAAGAAACGGATTTTGAGTCGAGTTTCGCTAATCCTTTTTTAATAATGTTACCTATTGGTCTAGTTGGTACGATTAATCTTCATAACTTCATAACTATTATCAACTAGAAAACTTTTATTCAGGAGAAATCAATCAAGTACTCCTGAATACTTTTCCGTAATTTCTTCAGTAGAAACAAAAAAGGCACCGATAGGTGCCTTTTGAGGGAATAAATTTTATGAAATTATTTTTTGGCGAGTTCTGCACCTGCTCTTTTCCAACCTGAGATTCCAGCTGAAAGGTGTTTAATATTTTTGTAACCAAGCTTCGCCGCTTCATCGGCACCTCTTTTATATGCACCGCAAGAGGAACTTCCACAATAGGCAACTACTAGAGTATCTTTATCTTTTGGCAGTAACTTGGAAAGTTTACTTTTTGAACTTGAGAAGTGAATTGCAGTAGGGATGTGACCCTTTTCATAGGACTTGGCTCCGTTTACATCGATAACAGCGACCTTCCCGTCTGCAATGGCTTTCTGGAGGTCTTTAATACTGATATCAGCATATTCCCCGGCATAAGAAGTTGCAGCTAGAACAAAGAATGAGATTAAAGAAACAATTTTTTTCATGGGTATATTATAATAAGAGTTAAAATTTAAATATTTGCATTTACTGCAATCTATGCAAACCAAATGAATTAAATTTTAATAAATTTTGGATTCAACTGGTTGTATTCTAAATTAGGGAACCGAAATTCTAAGCCGTAAAAACTTTCTCTCGCCAGAGCTAATTGGCGATATAGTCACAAAGGTTACGCGTTCCATATTTTCGCCAAGGTCTACAACACTCTCTTCGAGTAAACCAAATTTATTCCAAGTTTGCAGATCCGTACTACTCTCCACATTATATTCGAATGCTTCCCCAGTAGATTGAAAGGGTGTTTTGTAGCGAACGAAAGTAATGCGCTGTTTATTGTCAGCAAGGACAACTTGTTGTGGTAAGTGATGTCTTCTGTCCGATCCCAGAGAATCCGTACCGATTGCTCGCTCGAAGAGGTTACTGTATCCATCTCCATCAGAATCCGCGTAGTCCTCATTAAAAACTTTTTTGGCTTTTTCAGTAGCATCAAAGTCTGAGAGGGAAGGGTTCAAAATCTTATATCTTTGGGTGAATCTTTCCAGGATTCCATCATACCTCACATCTGATTTTCGAAACTCCTTCCATGCTGCTTTTGTCGGTGCGACAATATTAATGCTCTTGGTAACTATTTCAGAAACCAGGTAGTAAGTTGATTCGGGAATTACAAAGCTCAAACTTACTAATCCAGGAGACTTAGGAATGATCAAATTTCCATCATGTATACTGATAATACTGGAATTTGAACTGGTTATGATGAAGGGTTTTCCATTGTCTGTGGAAACTCCTTGAAGTACGAGTGGGCGATGACCTACTGGAATTTCAGTTAGATTTCCATCCATCTCAAGATTCTTGAAAATGACTTTAGGTCTTTGTTTTGATGAGACTTCGAATTCAATATCGACAGGGGGAGCTGGGTTCACATATGCACTACCGGATTGAGCAGCGGTGATTACAACTGTACCTGCGACTCCATCTAAAGAAACCAGTCCTTTCGAATCGACCGAAGCATATCCTGATTTTACTTGGTACCTAACAGGAAGATGGAATACCGGATGATTGATGCCAGTAGAAGTGGCAAGTGCAGAAAGATAAAAAGGTGGATCATCCCGGACTTTGACCAAGACTGGCGGAACTGAGATCATCTGGTCGTCTTTCACGACTGGTGGAATTATGTGCAGGGTATGGGATTTGGGTGCTGCAGGATGGTAGCGTGTATCCCCCATTTGAATGGCACTGATGGTTACTGTACCCACTCCAACAACAGAAAGCATGTTCCCGGTGACGGCAGCAATGCTTGGATTGCTTGAAACAAAACTCACAGGTAGCCCAGAAGTAGAGTAGGCCTGCAATTCAAAAGCTAAGTCGCCAAAAGCCTTATCTGGAAGCTTGTATTTGGTTTGGTTCATTTCTTGGTAAGTTACCAAGCCGCCCCAAATGATTTCTTGATCCCCGCCAAACGAAGGAGGATTTACGGAATATGGATGAGAAGGAAGTAGTTTCTCATCCAATCCCCATTTATGAGCTAAATAGCCCTCAACTTTTTCACGGGTGACCGCATTCAATTCCTTGTCAAAAACAAGAACCTCTGCAATTTCACCAACAAAATTATTACCGACACTATTAAAGTCTTGGGCTCCTTGATTAAAGGCATCGGTTCCAGCAATAGAACCATTCACCCAGAGGGACTGGGCATTTGGCAAAACTCTTAAAGTGCTAATACTCCATTCAGTCGAGGGGGATTCGGAAAGGATTTGAACATTTCCAGATGCATGCTCCAGGGAAACGAATCCATCTTGGCTGGTAGTAGCAAGATCCCCACCCAGAATGTTGGTGCTTCCAGTTGCATTTTGTTTATGAACCAAGAAAATGAAGGAAGGTTGAGCAACGGGATCCTGAAGTAAGAAGCTTAAATTGGAATCAAATATTACAGTGGGCTTAGCATTTAGGGCGGCTGGGGTCCATTTGGGCATATTCAAAATATTTCCTTGGATGGGATTATTATTGTTTCCTGATTTGTCTGCCCACAGACTGATACGGCCCTGCCCGATAAAATCGTTCTGTTGGTCAGGCTGAGAGTCGGCATTTATATCAGTTGCATCAAACCAGAGTTTTAGTCCGGGGGTTGAATCAGCAAACAAATTACCAAAGTTTACTTGAAAAGTCTGATTCTGGTCTGGTGCAGCTTCGAATTTTTCATTTCCGTCTTGCTTGGCAACAATCGTAACTTTTCCTGCCCCTTGAACATAGACATAATTTCCGCTTATTGTAGCAACTGAAGGGTTGGAGGAAAGGAAGTAAACCGGAAGACCAGAGCTGGTGCTGGCAGATAAGGTGAAAGGGAAATCCCCGACAGAATGGTCCTTAATCGGATCAAGAGTTATAGTTTGAGGTACCTTATAAACAGAGAGGTAATTATCGACCTCGATAGATGCTTCAAAATTTTCGTTTCCAATTTGAGAAGCCGTAATTTTTGTTTGGCCAGCACCCATGATCTCGATGCGAGTAAAATCGCCAAATCCAGATCCATAAATTTCTTCGATGTCGCTCATTTGCAGGGCTATCCCATAAATCCTCAAATCATCAACCGTTCCTGAAAATGAATTAGAGTCGTCTCCCAAAGTCATACTGGAAAACCTTGAAGCGGTCTGCGATCCCGTAAAGTAGTTTCCAGTAGATTGCTCTATAAGTTGGGCATCTTTGAACAAGCTAAATGTACCATTTTCGTCTTCATAGGTAACCGTGAGGTAACTCCAGTTGCTATCATCCAGTACTTCGCTGGTTGAAGTAATCACCAATTCTTCCGTGGTACCATCCGGGTAATAATAGAATTGGAGGCTACCGTTGGTATCCGCTTTTACCCATTTAAAGACCTTCATCGAATTCACATTATTTTTGGCTAGAATCGTACTCGAACTTCCTTGGCTTCCATTTGGTTTTACCCAGAGACTGATTGAGAAATTAGAGTCAAAACGGACGCTTCCAAAATCAACTTTTCCAGAATTTGGGCTACCGAGTTCTAAAGCATTTCCAAAACGACCCGGAACCCAGACTTTGTTAGTTCCTGTTGAATCAAGATTAATAAGACTACCATTGTAGGCGTCCATTTCATCCTTGGCACCGCTATAGAGAGTCTCATCGAACTTCCAATAAGAAGTAAGCTGATGTTTTTGGGTTTCTAAAATTTTGGCGATTTTAGGATCCTCCACCAAATAATTGAGAGGGAGATTGGTTCGGTTGCCATCCATACCCACGGAGTATCCGGTCAAATCGATAAATGGAGTAATAGCGGAGACAAGAGTTAAATCTTGATCAAAAACGATTTGCTGTTGGCTTTTATCGGAAATGATTAGGCTACCAGGTTGATATGCGAAGAGATAATTATCCGAAGTTCCTCCAGACGCTATGATCGGGTAAGTTCCCAATGGACTCGGCGAAGAAAGATTTCCATCCGGAACGGGTGGAAGGATCGAAATATTAAAATCTAAAGCATTATCATTCTCAGCGATTCCGCTAATGCTGTAAGTAAAGACCGGGTTTGTTTCTATCGGCTTTCTGAATTGATCATCGACCTTGACTAAGACCTCCTTAGACATGACCTGATATCTTAAAATCAATGATTCGGCAGGGAGCCAGTTTTCATTTCCAGATTGAGATGCGAGAATACTTGAGAAGCCAGTTTGTTTAACAGTTACGGTAGAACCATTGAGATCAATGGACTCGTTGCCTTCTAAAATGGTAAGAGTTACCGGAAGACCAGATGTTGCCCTTACATTTATATCCACTGGGGCAGATCCGTAGGTCAAAGAGATGATCTCATCGTTCTGTAAAATACTTTGCCTCCCCTTATTTAATTTAAATTCTAATGTTTTGGAATCGCTTCCAGAAAAGTTGGAGGCGGTGATGGTAACAGGAAAAACCGCTGGTGTTGCATTTGCCTCACCGAAAATCAATCCTGAAAGTGGATCAATTTCGAGACCGCTTGGCAAGCCACTGGCATTGAATTCTGTAGGGCCTTTAATAGATTCGACAGCATAAGAAAACTCTTCCCCATAATAGGCGATGAGGGGAGGGTCTGCAAAATTATACACTTCTTGTCTCTGGGCTGCGGATAGGGCTTGATCAAAAATCCTCAAATCATCGATCAGACCCTCATAACTTTCACTCATTCCATTTCTGCCCCCAATGTAGAGGCTCGCAGATCCAGTTAGGTTTCCATTGGTGTTGGTTGGGGTGGAAATTTCTAGGTTGTTTTTGTAAAGCCTAAGCTTTTTGCCATCCCAACTCAGAATAATGTGAAACCATTCATCTGAAGGCATGGCAATGGATTCGGTTCTTTTGAGGACCCCACCAACTTGGACTTGTCCCCAGAAGAATCCGTCCGATAACTTGATAGAGAAACGGCCTGACTCGAGGATGTCCGCATTCAAATCTTCTGATTTGAGCCATAGGCAAACACTAAACGGACCCTTGATGTTAAAAGTGGCTTCGTCCTGCTCTAATTTTATAGTTTGATTTCCGTCAAACCTAATTCCAGTTCCCTTTTTAGCTATCTCTGAATGATCAAAAGAGTCGGGTATGGAAAGGTTACTTTCGTCATAAAAATATCCATGATTGTCCACTCCGGAATCGTCTCGGATAATGGATCCATTTAACTCATTGAAGGTCCAATAGACCACGGGATTTTTAGGAACTAGGACTTCAGGTATATTATCAAATTCAGGTGGGAAATCTTGGTATGGATGATATCCAAAATCTCCTTCTTTGTTTCCATATAATTCGTAAACTTCTGAATTAGTTAGGCCACGTGAGTAAATCCGGAAGTCATCCATTTTTTCAGCAAAAGTTCCATACCCTCCGAAAAGATTACCGATAGATTCAATATTCAGCAGAATGCCCTTGTTGAATGAGTCTTCGAGCACTCCGTTGATGAAAAACTCCATGCTTGATACACTGCTGCGAATAACTAGATGGTGCCAGCCTGGAGCATCATCAAATTCATAAGTGGTATCAGAAAAAGAACTACCATCATATAGCATCAAGCTTTTGGGGCTGAAATTAAAAGCCACATAGGGCTCAAGATACTCATTAAAAAGAGCATGAAAGTCATCCGCACCAGTGGTCGGTAATGGAGCATAGAACCAGGTGGATAGAGTCCAAATCTTACTATTTACCGAGAAGCTGTTTCCTTCAGGTAAGAGAATCCTTGAGTTGTTCAAATCCGGAAAGAATTCAATACCAGATCCAAATTGACCATCGGTATCCAAGGAAGCATCGATCGCTTGGGCATCTCTTAATTCTGAGGAATAGTCCTGTATGGTAGAACCATCAGATTCATTAAAAGGATAGTATAATACCAGACCGTCACGAATGGTATATCCAGTTTGAGCAAGATCGCCGATGACCCCCCATTTATGAGCTAGGTATCCTTCAATCTTTTCTTTTTCACTATCCCGTAAATTTTGATCGAAGACCATAATCTCAGCAATTTCTCCAATCAACTGTCCAAATCCAGTTTGAGGATCCAGACCAAGTGTAATTCTTTGGAGGACATTATTCTCGCTTTTATAAATCCCCATCCGATTCCCTGGCTTTGCGTCCAGAGTCCAACCACTCAGTCCATCGGTTGCTCCCATGGCAACGCCAGTGCCCTGTGCGACCATGAACACATGAACATTTCCGTAGGTTAGGTTTAAGCTGCCCACATTATAGCTTTGTCCCGACTGGAAGCGTACGCCCGGCAAAGCTCCAATTACCTTGGTCGCATAGGAAGGGGTTTGAAGGGCAACCGTTTGAATTGCATTTTTATTTTCTTTTGATTTGTCTATCCAAAGGGGTAGGGAAACCCCATCTGAATTTTGATCCGGCAAATTATCCCCATCCACATCCATAGCGTCCAACCAAAGTACTAGACCGTCCATGGTATCCTGAGTGAATCTAGTATCAATTGCCTTGAAGGATTCAATGGTTGGAGCCCAAGTCTCTCCACCAAGATTTTGGGCATATGCTCTGTAAAAATAAGTCTTATTTAATGTAAGCCCAGTTGCAAGTTCTTGATGTATACCTAAGCCAACCGCACCACTGGCATTAACATCAGCAACAAAATCCCATGATGAGTTATTATCTGGATCCACCAAGGTCGAGTTTTCATCAATCGCTTCATCGCCCCAGAAGATTTTAACAACAGGAGGATCTCCACCAATAGTTTGGAGTTGATTGATCGTGGTTATTCCACCAAATGGAGACTTTTCCGAGTGAGGATGGGAATCTGGTAAAATTTCGTCAGCTAGATTCCATTTGTGAGCCAGGTATCCTTCGAGTTGAACACGCTCTGATTGGTTTAAAATTCGATCAAAAATGATTACCTCAGCAATTTCGCAGGCAGACATTTCCGCATTATTTCCCCATCCTCCAAATTGAAGTTGGCCAGGATCGAAGTTTGCGTTTCCTGAACCACGACTGTTAGAAACCAGAGATTCTCCATCCCTCCAAAAGGAAGCTTGTGGATTGTTTTTCTTTTCGATCTCTCCTAAGTGGATATGCCAATCAGAGTCGAGAGGCCCAGCAGTTGAAATCCAGCCTTGAGCATACCAACGACCAGTCAAAGCACCATGGTAGCCGAAATGAAAATTACGGGTTCTGGAGGAAATAACCCGTTGGTTTCGAGCTCCGGTATAACGAGCAATTGAAACCATAGTGTAGCCAGTATCAGTGAGATGAACAAAGTCATGAGTAGTCCAAATCAAATCATCACCATCGAAGCTGATTACAGGTTTACCCTTAAGGGCGGAATCAAAATATCTAGGGTTACCTGATGTGTATCCCATGTCCCGCCCATTACCTGATAGATCCATCCAATTGGAAATGGTATCTCCGTTGGACAAATTTGAGCCGGTATCGTTTGCCGAATACCAAGCTTGCATCCCTGGGAAAGTGTCGAGTTTAAAGGTTAAATCAATAGTTTCTTGGGATTGCAGTAGATCTCCACCGATGGAGAGGACTTCCATCTGCATAACAGCCTGACCGGGAAGAACACTAGAAGGTCGAAGGGTTGCAATACTAGGTTTTTCAATGGCAATGAAATCGAGAAAACCTTGGTTTTTAAAGTCTCCCTCATAGATTTCAGCAACCTCTCCCAGACCAAGGCCCCGGTCATAAATTCGAACCTCGTCGATTTCTCCTTTAAAGAAGCCATAATAATTTGGGAATGGAGAGGTCCCTTCCATTTTACCAATTCTAGGTTTTTCACTTTGACCAGAAACCGAGGAGCTAGACTTTAACAAAATAGGGCCATCTTCAAGGGTGCCATCTAAGAAAAGACTTAATGACTTAGGGGATTCTCCAAAGCTAACCAGTAGGTGATTCCAATCATCTCCAACGATTACTGAACTGCTTTTGACTTCAGCGACTTCGCCGCCCTCGCTTACCCTTGCCTTAAGCACTCCATGCTCAAGACCGACAGAAAATCCAGATGCTGCCGTTCCTTCATCATAAATAATCTGATTATCGTAACCGGCAATCACTGCACTGGATATATCATCGTTTGCGATGTTAGTTATTTCTTCTGCGTTCAATGCTTTCTTGTAGAACCTAAGGTCATCAATTCGGCCATTGAAGTGGTCATCCTCAACTAAGTTGGTTCCACCCAACAACCATGGGTCGGTAGCCAAGTAATGAATTGCTTCTCCGGCAGGTAATGTTTCCTCTCCAGTTTCAACGCCATTGAGATAAAGCTTTATCCGCGAAGAATTGTAGTCAACAACGATGCCAACATGAGTCCATACCGATTCGTTGATCGGCTGATTGGCCACAACCTTGGCAGTATTTGAATAGTTGGAATGTTGAAAACTTGGGTAATAATTTCCGTCCAAGCTTAGGCCAATGGAATCTCTTTTTAAGATACTGAACGAGTTTTCTGTAACGAAAAGATCACTTTGTTGCCCATCATTTGGTTTAACGGTGGTAAGAATGGTTGGTCCCGCAGAAACGGATGGAGTGGAAAACTTTAGTTCTTGAGTGGATCCCGCAGTTTTCTCTCCGTGAATGAGGGCAATCTTGTAGTAACCGGGAATCAAATTGACGCTGGCATTCTCAAAGTTAGCCGTGGTATCAAGAATTTTTTCTTGTCCTTGAGATCCACTGAGTTCAAACACTCCATTTTGATCACGATCCAACCAAAGGGTGCCACGGTCATCATTACCCAATACTTCCCAACTGTAATTCCCCGCAACTTTAGCTTGGAAGGAGCCGCTAAATAAAACTAAATAGTTATCGGTACCGACTCCGACTCCAGCAGCAGTAAAATCACCGTCGTTTTCGAAATCAAGCCCACGCGAATCGGGACCCTCCGTGAGAACAGAACTGCCCGAAAAAGGTAATTTATACAGGGAAGATAGGTTGGTAAAATATGAATCGCTCATGGAAACTTGATAGCCGTGCATCCGAAGTTGTCCTTGGGTATATAATCCAGGGCTAGCTTCGGAAGGATTGATCCAGAGAGAAATGGAGTAGGACGAGCGATGCAAATCGTTTAAAGGACCCTCTGATTTGATGTCCACAAAATCATTGTTACCATCAAGCGAAATAGCTTGACCAAACTGACCCGTTGTCCAATTTGCCCCTTCTTCCAAGGTTGAGTTTAACTGGTTGGTAGAAATATCGAACAGGGTCGTGCCGGACGAATCATCAGAAGGGAAATAGGCAACCAAATCCTCATGGGCAACGACAGCGGGTCCAGAATAAAATTCGGACGTCGGTTTGATCCAAGCCGAAAAAGTCCTACCATCAAATGTTGAATTGAGATAACCGGTATTTGCTAAATCCAAGTCAATTGATTGAGACCAACCGTCTAAGGTTATTCCGTTTCCTTGTAATGATTGCGTCCGGTTAGCTTCCGTATTTGAGCCTTGAATCTCAGCGGTGTAAAGAGGATATACCGAATCATAAACTAGAGAGCCATTAGATTCATCCATTCTCCAGTATGCTAATAAGTCCTGATCGACTTCCGGTGCTCCACTGGACCAGTCGAAACCATCCGCACTTTCTGCAAACACCCGAAAGTAATACTTCTCACCCGGGATCAAGCCCGTAATGGTACCATTGAACTCACCAAGAACCACGGTGCTGCCACCGAATAGGGATTGATTATGCTCCCAAGCACTTGGGTCGAAGCCACCATCGGAACGACCGTAGTAAATGGAAACGGATGGGAAATTCTCATCTTTGCCAGTAAGTTCTGCTTTAATTTGTACGGTTGCATTTGCATCGGGTTGAATTTCCAAAATTTCAACAGTAGGGGGTTGAGGAGTTGAAGAAGTTTGAAAAGCAACGGTTCCATTCAAGGCAATGCTTTTCACTTCAATTGCAGATAACCCTCGATCATAAAGCCGAATTTCATCCATCAGACCGCTAAAGTGATTACCAAGGTTATTGGTCCCGATCAAAATATCTTTTTCATTTCCAGTATTTATAGGATCGTTTGTTTGATTCGAGGATGCATTATCAATTTCTCCGTTTGCATAGAGTACGCAATCTGACAACAGATTGCTTCCAGCAGGGAGAGAAACAGCAACGTGGTTCCACTGGTCATCGTCTAAAGAGCTGTCACCTAAAATCGAGGATCCGCTTATATCCAATTTAAGCTTTCCATTTTCAAGAGAAAGCTCCCATTTTTCACCTACCGAATCAGCACCCCAAGATATTAAACTGGCATTTGAATCTGATGTTTTCAACCAAAGTGCCAAAGTCCTTGGGTTCGTTCCCGTTATTCCTTTATAGGATTTAAAAACTACATTACTACCATCCCCTTGAAATCGAAGAGACTTTCCTTGATATCCAAAAACCCGATCTGCGTCGTTTAGTCCGACCAAAGTACCAGTACGATCGGAAACTTCATTTAAAGAAGAACGGCCATCATTTTCATCAAATTTCCACCATTGAACGAGCCCATCCATGGTTGGTGTACTCCAAACTTCGGAGGATACCGTATTTCCTCCCAGCCATCGGTAATAGTAAGTGGAATTTTTATCTAATCCTTGTATGAAATAATTAAAACCTCCAGTTGGGAAACTACCGTTCATATCAATTCTTGCATCCCATTTCGTTGGGTCAAACGGGTCAACTAATTTGCTGGTCCCACCATCATTCTCCCCCCAGAATAAGCTTAGGCTAGTAGGATCACCCCCGTCAGAGATCATACGCCCAGCAAATCTCGCGGTGGTTGAACTCAAGTTTTTGGGAGATGAGGAAGTTAAAGTTGGAGGGGTTTTGTTGACGGTTAGTTGGATCGTTTTAAAACTGGTTCCTGCTTGGTTTGATGCGGTCAAATTTAGGTCGAAAATGCCAACTTCCTGAGCCAGTCCAGTAACTTCTCCTGTTAGAGCATCAAGCGTAAGGCCTTCTGGAAGACCGGAAACCGAGAAGTTCATGGGATTATCGGTTGCTTGAACAACAAATTGCATCAATTGAGTTTCTGTAAAGGTATCCTGCCCAATGTAGATAGTTTGGATTTCCGTTTCAGTTAAGGAATCATTGTATATCCGAAAATCATCGATAACTCCTTGGAAGTAGGCATTGGTATCGTTTCGCCATCTGCCGATCTGTAACGGCACTTGATTTCCAGTGCCAATCTCTGCACGGGTGGCGTTGTACACTCGAGAAGCATCTCGATAAATCATCATGTTACTACCATCATAAATATGAGCAAAATGAACCCAGTTGGAGGTAAGCAAGTTACTACCGTGAGTAGTCCACGGTCCCCACCCCCAATGCTCGCTACGGAAGCGGGTAAAGTTGGTGTTTGAAATGTTACGTATGGACCAATATTGATTGGCCCCATCTGAATTCAGTAGACTACCATATCCATAGAAGCCTGGATCGTTGGCAGTCACGCCTTCCACCTTTACCCAAAAACTAATGGTTCTTGATTTCTTTCCGTCTACACCAAGGAGCTCACCGGTGAAGTCAGTATTTACATATCCATTGCTACCATTGAATCGAAGGGCAGAGCCGATTACACCATCCGTCCAGGTGGTTCCCCCAATCAGATTTGCAAATTCCCCGCTTTTCGTCTCTTGAGTAGAAAGACCTTGGGCTTCATCCATGGGAAAGTATGCCGTAAGGTTTTGAGGTCGCGTGGTGACTTTACTTTTCTTCTTAATCGATGTTGGCAACATGTAGGAAACGAAAAGCTTATCGGGTATCTGTAGGGTAGGGGGACTGACTTCCTTAAAGGATCCAGATCCGATGGAAAGAACCCCTCGTTCGATCGAACCATTCGATGCAATCATTACTCGACCGCCTCCCGCTCCTCGATTTCCACCATCAACCCGGATCAAACCGCGATTGATAACATTTTTACCAATGAGTCGAATTGCTCCACCTGATCCACCCCCACCATGATCCCATTGGTGATCCACTCGTCCATCTCCTCCTTGTGCACTCAGTACTACTCCTTCTCCAATGAACAGATCGCCGTCGGCCTCGATAGATAATGCACCGCCACCAGCCCCTGAGCCTTGAAAATATTGCCCGCTTGAACCACTGCTTCCAGGAATCAGCTCAGAGATTTGATCATCCCCATAATTATAATTAGCACCTACACCCCAATTACCCGCGGGAGCAGGTCCACCAGGTCCGAATCCGTTCAGTTTTTGAGAACTTCTTCCTCTCCATGGATTCAAAACAGGCCGACCGCCGTATCCTGTATCTTGAGAAGCGTGACCTCCGTCTAAATTCATGTCTGCATGTATGGTAATGTCCCCACCCGCGACAGTTTTCAGCACGAGAGGTTTATCACCCCTAAGAATGATGGAACTTTCTCCGATTATTGAAATTTGACTGAAGGTAAAAGAGCAAAGTTCATAGTCCCAATTTTGACCTAAACCATCGGTAAAGGTATGAGATGAGAAAACTCCAACCCCATGTGCCCCACCTTCAACCGAAAAATATCCAGTTGTGGTATCGATGGTAAGGTCAGCATTTTCAACTTCCAGAGTAGAGTCGAGGTAGGAGCCTCCAACAAAAATACTACCCTCATTGGAGAGCCATTCCCCAGAAACATTGGTCTGGCCTACTTGGACGACTCCATTTGAAATAAAGGCAATTCTTCCTCCAGAGGACCCTCGAGTTTGATCATTTCCACTTACTTTGGCTCCATTTCCAGCCTTTGCTTGAAGGGTTCCATGGTTGAAAATTCGGGTGGCCTCAAGCCGTATAGCTCCACCTGTTCCTGCAGCTGAATCATTACTTCCATCCCCACCATTCGCAGTAATTAAGACATTTGGCTCAATCACAAGCTCGGTCGCTGCTTTGAGAGAAATGACTCCCCCTCCAGCTCCGGAACCAGCTGTCGATGATGACCCTCCAGAACTTCCACCGACCAAAGCGGCAAGGTCTGTCTCCCCGTAAGGTTTTGATTCTCCAGATCCATGTCCACCATAAGCGGCACCATGACCCACAGTAGCGGTGTAAGTTGGGGCACCCGGCCCAATACCCGGAAGTTGTCCTGAATTAGCTCCTGAAAACCCACCAAGGAAGCCAATGCCTCCAAGATCAGAGATCGCATCAGAACCATCCGCTTTGAGGTTTGAACCTAAAGTGAGAGACCCAGAGGTTGCTTCAAGTGCAAGAGAATTTTTACCCATTAATCGAACGACTAGATTTCCACCCAGGCGAATGCTTGTAAATTTAAAGGTACAAACTGAATAAGGCCAGAAAGCACCATTTTCATCTTTATAAAAGTTGTCGGATATTTGACCAAAAGCCACGCTTCCATTGGAGTGAGTAATGGTAGCTGCGTCGGTGTCAATGGTAAGAGTACCAGATTGAAAATCCAGATCGTAAAGGTTGGCAGGTCTTAAGTATCGAATGGAACCACTGGTTCCAGAAACAGCACCCTCTCCACCCTGGGCAAGCAGATTATCAAATCCCGAGTTTTCCAAAGAAGTTGAGCTTTCCAAGTATATTCTCCCAGCGGCTCCACCGTTGACCCCGCCCGAAACATCAATGAGTGAATTTTCATCAAGTTCCAATGTGTTTGCCTTTAGGTGAACGGACCCCCCGGCTCCACCTGCAGATCCTCCCGTGCCACTGCCTCCCAGTGCCCGAATTGAAGAGATAAGTTTAAGGTTACCAGAAGACACCACGCGAAGTGCACCTCCTCCACCAGCACCTCCTGAGTCAACCGTGTAGCCACCACCACCACTTCCTCCAAGTAAGTGAGTGATTGATCCATCCCCGTAGGGTTGACCACTGGTGGAAGTTGCACGGGAACCAGCACCACCATAGCCACCCCCCCCAGGTAAAACACCACCCAGGCCACCGCCCGGTCCAATCCCACGACTCCCAATTTCTCCACCAGAGAATCCACCTGGGCCAGGTTTTCCAGCGTTCTCACCATCAGCCGAGTTTCCGGAAATTTCAAGATCAACCCCCCAAAGGATATCTCCACTGGTAGTAATAATTTCAAGAGCATTTTTTCCTTTAACTTGAATTTCAAGATCGCCAATTAATTCGATCTCATCGAATTCAAAACGACAAATTTTATAGTTGATAGAATTCCCAAATTGATCCGTAAAAGAGCGGTCTAAAAGGGTTCCGGTTCGGGTATCTCCATTGCTATGACTCCAAGTTCCTAAGTCGGTATGGATTAATAGATTACCTGAATCATAAGCGACCTTATCCTCCGCTTTGAAAGATTGAGTATAGGGAGCCCAAACACTTCCACCGTTGTTAGAACCAAAAGATCGGTAGTAATAGGTTTGCCCTGGGGATAAACCATAAACGGGAGCTTCAAACTCTCCGGTGTCATGAACCCAGAATTCTACCTCACCCCACATATGGCCCCAACCATCGTATTCTGGTTCTAAGCGAATCGCTTGTGTGGTTACACCAGTCATATCAAATTCAGTAAATTTTCCTTGCTGTACGGGACCAGGACCTCCAGGGAAAGTACTTAAAAGTACAAAATTCATTTCCTCATCCGCGATATAAACTGCGACTTCTTTTAACTCAGCAGCTCTTTCATAGGGTTGAAAGTAAATCCTGATTTTATTCATTTCCCTTTTCTTACCAAGATTGAAAGTCAACTGGGGGTTTACTTTTAACCATGCCGTCCAGGTAGATCGCCAGCCATCAGTAGGTAAGAGACCATCCAGTAGTTTACTAGCTGGGTAAGTGCCGCCTGATTGATTGGGTGCAGGAGTAGCAATCAAATTGACACCATCCGAGAGCTTCCGAAGGCCTACGCTGACTTCTCCAGTTTCTAGTACATTTTCCCAAATGCTTGGATCTTTTCCTCCGTCTGAACCACCCCAATAGATTTTGGTAATGGCAGCAGGCTTGCTGCGCTCCGGTGGGAATCCCTGAAATGGATGGGTACTAACAAGCGAACTTTCGATGCCCCATTTATGAGCAAGATAACCTTCAACCATTCTCATGGTCGAGACCGGAAGTTCTTCTTGATAGATAATGAGTTCGCATAGGTCTCCATCCCAATAAACATTGTTGGATCTATCTTTCGAAAAACTGGAGGCAGGCAACATTGCGGTCGAACGGATAGAAATAATGGAGGGGGTGCCTGAGGGGAAGTCCTGAGAAAGTCCGTCGTATGTACTTCCATTGACATGCAAAATACCATTGAGCAAATAGGTGCTGGACCAAACATCGGACCAAACCGAATTATTCCCAGGATGAAAGGCATAGCTAGTCTCATGTCCTAAAAGAAATCCCTGGTTTCCAACATTGCGATTTACCACCATGAAGATGGTTCGGATGCTATTGATCTCATTAAATTTCAAGTAGTCATCTTGACCATCGAATCGAACAACCGCGTTCCCGTTCAATGTGGCATCCATGTAAGCGGGTTGACTACTGTTCACATCTTGAAGGGCATCATTTCCAAGGCCAGATTTATCTACTAACATGTGAATTGGATTACCATTATTGTGGGATGTGGAACCTGGGCTTCCATCCCCATTCGCATCGGATGCATCCAGCCAGAGTCGTAATCCAGAATACTCAGCCGGGGTGAAGGGTGCATTTTCAATCAGCCCTCGCCCTGCACTGATTACTTGGCCAGTCAACATTGCAGAGGTATCAGTTTGATTGGCAGGGTTACGATTAATGATGATGGGAGCAAGTGTTTGGGATGTGATGCCAATGGGAGTTGAACCTTCCGAGATAATTTCCCCAAAAGTTGGAGGTGCAAAAGCCCAGGGATGTTCAGAAGGTAAGAGAATGCCCCACTTATGACCTAGATAGCCTTCAATCATCAGTCTTTCATCCTCCTCAATCGATCCTCGCACCATCAAGAACTCCGCAACTTGGCATTTTGAAGTTTCCCGTAAATTTTCATATCCCCCAAAAGATAATTGTGCAGGCTGAAATCCCCACCACGCCGAATTTCTGTTTTGAGCCAATTGAATTCCATCGGTCCATACTGTACCCATAGGGTCAGCATCAATGTTTCTCCCTTCGTGGGAAATTTCCCAAAGGTGAAAGTTTGTATCTGCTGCATAACCCTGATAAACCCAGCCATTAAGGAAGTATCTTGAAATCTGATTTCCATGGTGTCCCATCGACCAATTTCGACCAACGGAGCTGATTACTCGCTCGTTGTCACCTCCCGTGTATCTGGAAACACCAAAGGCAACATAACCCATATTTCTAAAGGTTTGGTCACTATTGAATGAATAGCTTGTCCAAAGTTGATCATTCCCATCAAAATCTATCACAGCCTTGCCCTTATATCCCTCCATTTTAATGGTTGGGTCGCCTTCGGCATTATCCATGTCTCTGCCAAAAGCAGATTTATCTTTCCAGGTACTTAGCAGGGCACCTTCAGTGGGTGGCTTACCGTCTGCGAGCACATCCGTTGCATCCATCCAGATGGCTAAAGCCATGGGTAAGTGACTGGCCAGAGGCTGAAACCGAGTCTCCGATTCCTTTCCAGTCCAATCTTCTCCGGCAGAATTCACTGCATACATTCTGATGTAATAAACTGCATCGGCATTTAACCCATCCAAGATCGCACTTCCTGTTCCTAGACCCTGTGGGCCTAAGGATAATCTAAACTTCCATTTATACAGGTCTTTCCCATGGTCTATGGTATCTGCGACAATAAAAACCTCTGGGTCATCTCCACCTGTAGCAGTAATCTCAAAGTCAACACGAAGAGAATTACTGGTTTCAGTTTGTGGGGAAGAGATACTTACCTTAGGAGCTCCGGCAAAAACCGTAAACTTGAAGTCTTGCATCGCTTGAGCACCATCCGAATAGATCGCATGGAGTTGAGCTTGATAGACGCCCGCTCTACTTGGAACTCCGGAAAGATTACCGTCGCTTGGATTAAGAATTAATCCGGGAGGAAGACCAGATGCAATGTAAGCGGTAGGACTGCCGGTTGCTTCCACAAAGTTGACAAAGGGTTTTTCAGCATTGATCAAAAATTCTGATACCGATTTAAAACTATGATCTCCAGAAATACCAGCACCCGAACTTGGGAAATCAGGGTTTTCTTTTTGGTTGTTATAAGAAGCAGAAACCCAGTTGGGTGAGCGGATTGTGGATGAAAGCCTCGTTTCATCAATAGCAAAAGCTAAGTCTCCCATTCCAATTGACCAATTTTGACCGGGAATGGGGGTAGCATTGCTGTGGGTAAATCCTTCATTGTGAACCAAGTTACCGTTTTTAAATACTTTAATTTCTTGATTATCAATATCTACCTGAGCAACAACATGGGTCCATTGATCAACATCTGGAGTGTACGAGGTATCAATATCTACAATTCCGTTATTGATCCTATGAGTGACACCCATGTTACCATTTCTGAAATCAAACCGCTCCTTTACGCCGTGCTTAAAGAACGAAAAGGAACTTAGGTTATCAGAGAGGGATCCATCAAAGGGTACACTGTAATATCCTTGCTGGCTCGGATCACTTGCATCTATGATACGCCAATCTTGTCCAGGAGTCAGTATCCATGGTTTTAGTCGTGAACCTCCCCATCCTTGACCATGCCCAATCGCTAACATGTAAGTTTGATTGGCATCGGCATTCAATTGAATTCCCTGAGAAGTAAAATTATTATTGCCACCGATTTTTTCTTCACCTTGAGCTCCAGAAAGCTCAAAAGTTTGATCCCTATCCAAATCTAGCCATATGGTAGCTCGATCATCCTTATCTGTGCAACGAAACTGATAAACTCCAGTTTCGGGAGGCTTAAAGTAAGCCAAGAAAAGAGACATGTAATTATTATTTCGATTAATACCGATATCAAGATTCTGAAAATCTCCATTGCCCTCGATGTAGAGACCTTGCCGAGGTCCTTGTTGAAAGATTCGGGCTCCACTCGGAGATAGGTTCTTTAAGTTTTCGATTTCGTTGAAATAGGAATCATTGTAATTGGTTTCATATCCTATTCCCAAGAAAGCATCTGAAGCCTTGTTGTCTGGAAGGTTCTCTAATTTAATCCAAGTAGAATAAGTGTAACTATTTTGATCTAGGTCATCCAATGAATAAGAACTTGGCACTGCAATGGACTGATCCGGACCACCTGCGAAGGAGCGCCCCGAGCCAAGAATACTATTTATTTCCGTAAATCCAGATTCATCTTCAGCATGGTTTCGATAATAGGTTGAATCCGTGAGAGTGGTCGTTAATGACATGGGGCGGTAGTGCCAAACCCCTTTGAAATCATTGGCCCATGTGGATCCGTTGACGGAGTAGGAGGGAGTGCTCGCAGCTAAGCTTGGGTCCCCCCAATAGGCTGTGACCGAATTACTTGCATTCATTTCCGGAACCTGGACCCATACGGAGAAAGCGTTGGATGCCTCTTCAATCGTTTCGATCTCGTAGTTTAACTCTCTCCCTGCATTGTCAAAGAAGCGCAAGTCATTGAGTTGGGGAGATGCGAAACTCTTAAGGCTGAATTTAGGGATGGAGGAGTTAAAGTTAAGGAAGACAGGAAAGTCTTTCAGGGTCTCACCACCCGAATATCCAGAAAAGTCAAAACGGGTGTTATGGCTAAAATTATTAACCGAGGCAAACCGAAGTTGAATGATTCCTTGATCTAGTCCAAAATTGTTTTCAGCCGTAACCGTAACCTGATAGGTGCCCCCTTGAAGGGGAACCCCCGAAATCTCTCCTGTACTTGCGTCAAATGATAAGCCAGCCGGTAGTCCAACGAGAGAAAATGTATCTGCACTTGGAAATGTTTTTACAATGTATGAAAAACTTCGATTACTATCATTGGCATATCCTTCCCCAAGTTGGGATTTGAGAATGATGGGAGGACCATTGACCGATGTTGGACTTGCGAAGCTTGAACCGGAATCCGGTCGTTGACTTTCATAGGCAGCAGCAATCGAGTCTGGGTCATCTATAAATAACCCAATTCTAAATTCATCTAGCCAACCTTTCCAAGGCAATCCACCCGTGCGGGCAGTGCCGACTTTAAATAAATCCACATCTCCGGTGATGGGTCTAGTTTTATCCAGGCCTTCAGCAAAGAGTACTCCGTTTTTATAGATTCTCATTACTCCCAAATCGACATCCTTCTGTAAAACCCAGTAGATCCAAGATCCTAGATAATCAGCATCTTCCTTCTCGATCCGATCATAGTTTCCAGCTCCGACATCCCAATAAAACCTAGAATTGTTCCATGGGTAATGAACATTTAAGTGTCTTCCAAGTGAAGAACCGGATTCGAAGAGGGTTGAATTTTTGAGAGTTTCCAACTTACCATAGGACCAAAAAGAAATGGTAAGTTGTTCCGTTCCCGTTGGAGGATGGGAATCTAGAGACATGTTGAGGTAATCATCAACTCCGTCAAAATTGACAGCACTTTTGATCACTCCATCCACTTTCAGGTTTTCAAAATTGGTTGGAGTTGCGTGAAAACTACCCTTGGAATCCCGAATTAGATTATCGTCATCTTCATCCATATGCCAAACCCCATGATATTTCTCCCAGACAGAACCATCTATACAATAAGTGGGTTGCCTTGTTTGATTTGTATTCCCCCAAACCGCTTGGATGGATGTAGAAGCATTTAATTCAGGAAGTAATACCCAAAAGCTGGAGGTTCCAGTTGGTTGCCACTCTACAACCTCGTATTTTAACTCCTTTGATCCATCTCCAGAAAGAAAGCGCAAGTCATGCCCGAAAGGAGAAGCGAATTGTTCATAACTAAAACCGCTAATCGAAGAATTTAATTCTAGATAAAAAGCAAAGTCCTGCAGCGTGGATTTCCCGCTGTAACCATCGATGGCAATATTTAGGCGAAAGGGGTATTGGGAAAAATCATTGATTTCAAAAGTAACACTCTTGGACAAGGATCCCGCCTGATTGGTAGCTTCAAGAATACTATTAAAATTACCTGGGCTCTGAGGAGCGCCGGTAATTTCTCCGGTCGAAGAATCAAGAGAAAGACCTGTAGGTAGATTAATCGCAGAGAAAGAATGAGCAACCCGATCGGTTTCAATGAACAAGCTCACATTCTGACCTTTAAGAATGGAGAAGGGGCTGGGTAATAATATTTCAGGACGATTCTCAAAAAGAGGGATACTTTGTTTGTATGGGTGCGAGGTAGGCATCTGTTGGGTTAGGCCCCACTTGTGGGCAAGATGACCTTGAAGCTTATGGATTTGATCATTCGAGAGTGCCGAATCAAAAACCAGGATTTCTCCCACCTCGACGCTTGCAAAAGATGTGATTCCGGAAGGACCATCTCGTGCACCAATAACTAAATCGTAATCAGGTGCTGCAGTAATAGAGCCACTATCTACAACTTCGAATTCAAGGTTACCATCGGCCCATTGGCTTTTCCGGACATCGGACTTTCTTAAGGCCCAGACATGAGGTGCACCGTTGAATGGGGTTCCTCCTTTGCGATCCCAGTCGGAAGTTCCGTGGATAGTGAAACTTGCGAAGTCAGTATTTGATTTTCTAAACTGCCAGCCCATTTGATTTTCTCCTCTTTTAGAAAGGACGGGTCTCCAGTCTTGGCTGTCGTGCCCTTGGGATACGATAAAGATGGTTCCATCCTGTCCAATATCAAAGACATCGGAATCCTGGACCCTTAAAAAGTTGGTAACTCCGTCAAACTTTAGAGTACTTTTAGAATTCCACCTGTCGACTAGGAGGGTGGGGCCATTGCCATCTCCAGCATGCCTGGAAGCACCAGACTTATCTCTCCACTGATCGACAAAGCCACCGTATGGTTCATTGCTTCGATTAAAGTCCCCGTTTACATCTGTAGCGTCTAGCCATAATAGAAGATTTCCACTGGCAATGGAATCAGGTTTTAAAGAAAAGTCGCCAGTCGTAAAAGTTTGAAGATCTTTGGCCCAAGTGACACCAGCAGAATTTTCCGCAGAAAGCCTGTAAAAGAAGGTTTCGTTCTGGGAAAGTCCAAGTAAATCATGTGAAAATAAACCTGTTTCTAACACCCCAAGGTTCACTTTTTGGTCCCATGCTGTCGAAGAGCTTGCATTGACCTCATCGGTTTCACCTGCATCTTCATTTCCCCAATACAGGCTGACTACTGGATTTTCTCCCCCTAAAATAACTTCCTCTTCGAGATCACCCCCATAGATGCTTTCGATTTCGTCTTTAGATAGTGCTTTTTCATAGAGTCGAAAATCATCTATCATACCCTTGAAATAACCATCATTAGGTGAATTACTCCGTCCAAGGTATTGGAATTCACGAGTCCGTCCACGCGGCAGATGTCCCAGAATACTTCCTTTGAGTTCACCATTGCGGTATAATTTCATCACTCCAGTTTCATCAACCAAAGCAACCACATGTTGCCATTCGTAGAGCGTCCAGAAATCTTGAACTTGTAGGGTTCGACTGGTGGTATTACGGATGATGTTCCAGTCTGCTTGGTTGGAGCTATTACGATTGGAGAGATACAAATTATCTAGTCCAGGTCCGTTGCCAAAATCGAAAACTCTTTGCCAATTTCCTAAATCTTCCTTGAAGACCCATGCTGCGAGGCTAAGGGCACCTTCGATCCGAAAATCACCAAGATCAACATAGGCAAGGTTTCCTCCATCAAATTGAAGGGCACCGTTATATGCCCCACTCATTCCTCCCGTCCAGGTTACTCCTGAATGAAGGTAAGCAGTAGGAGCGAGACCGGTTGAATCATAAGTTTCACTCCCCTGGCCTTCATCAAACCTCCAATGACCAACGAGTCCCTTTGCAATTTTAGGAGATTGAAGATTGAATAATTCTACCGTGCCGCCATTACCTAGAAGTTCACCTTTGAGGGTTGCACTGGATACGGATTGATCTATTGCAGGTTGGGTGCGTATCAAGGAGGGAGAAACCGTTCTAAACTTCCCTGAATTGTCTGCCCAGTCATCATATGGAGTTCCAACAGCCCGAGCTTGATAAAAGATCTCATCTCCTGAGCTAAAGCCTGAAATGTTGAGGTCACCCAAACCTGTACCATGAATTCCAAGGCTTTGGCTATATTGCCACAATCCGCTATTTTCACCATGGTCAAAATCTCCCCAATAAAGTACAATTTCCGGTTCCGTTCCATCAAAGGATACAAGTTGATAACCGATTGTGGCATTAGAATCAGTGATGTTACGAGCCGGAGAAATTCTGATAATCGGGGGCACGACAGAATTACCGGTTGTAAAACTTTGGGGAGCACTCTGATGAGCAAGGATTTTGATCTCTTCATCAGTTAATTCTGAAAGATAGACCCTGAAATCATGGAGCATGCCATGGAAATCTCCCCATATGGAAGAATTGGGCCGGGCGGCACCAATACTAAATGGACTGGTTGCACTACTTTCCAACCTTCCATTGTATTGTGTCCATGTGGTTATTTTCGTTCCATTTAGATACAGGCTCAACTCGCTACCATAAACCAAAGTAAGATGGTACCACTGATTATTACTTATACCTGCATCAAAAGTTACGGTTCCCTCCGTGTCCGCACTCCCAGTATCTGCATACAATTGCAGGGATGATCCTAATGAACCGATTTCAAGATTGTCGTTTGCATTACCACTTGATTGAGCGAGCAAGACATTGTGAATCTGATGATTTGTGGGAGTAGTTGAAGTATCACTTTCCCTATTAAACCACAGACTGACCGTAAACCGGTCGATTTGATCCAATTCTTCAATATCACCCATATTGATGTAGTCATCATCCCCATCAAAGCTTAGTACTCGACCCTTATCCGGATCCATTTGACTGACTGCCCCGAATATCTCTCCATTCGATCGTTCGGCACGATCAATTGCGATGGAGTTTGTATCGTTGAGTTCCCAATGAAAATAAGGAAGTTCGGTAATGGCATCTCCATTGGAAATTCCTGCTGAATTGACCGCTTTGGATTGGAAATAATAATTGGTATTGGGAGAAAGTCCGGATAGGAAATTCGAAGTTTCACCCTCCGATGAAACATTGGTAGCAATGGTTTCGTTACTAAGGTTATTTGGGTCCGTTCCCCAGAGGAAACTAACTGCTGCATCTTCTCCTCCGCTATCGACAAGATCGGCTAATAACCTCGCCGAACTGGATCCAATTTCCCTAGCCTCTTTTGTTCGAATACGAGGAGGAAGAGCATGAACGGTCATGCTGAAACTCTGAGAAGCTGAGCCCCAGAGATTGGATGCGGTTGCAGTAATATTATAGATGCCAGCTTTCTCGGCAGAACCATTCAGGACAAGCCCCGCTTTTCCAATCGGCTTAACATTTCTGTAGGGATGGGCACTGGGAAAGGACGAAATCAACCCCCACTTATGTCCGAGATATCCCTCGATGGAGAATTTTTCTGAGTCTTCCAATAACCTTGGAAACAGGATGAATTCTCCTAATTCCAAGGAACCATCTCCATTGATGCGATCAAACAAGGCATCTGGGTTCCAATTTGCGGAGGCGTTGGTTGCAATCTGCTCACCATTTATTCGGAGTTCGTACGAGTATCTAGAGATGGTCCATGCCACCACGGAATGAATGCTTGAGTTGATATTTCCATTGATTGCAGGGTTATTGTTACTCCATCTTCGCAAGCTCCAGGTGTGGTTATTACTGAGCCTCCACCCATCGGTGGTGAAATGTTCACGGTCCGGGAAACTTAGTCCAGTCTCGCGGCCGTAGATAAATAAGGTAACGGGCATGCTGACAGCATCTGGAATTAGTAATTTTTTTCCATAGTCCAGTCGTAATAATTTTTTGTCAGAATTTAGATCGTAGGAGATCTTTGGGGCCTCAACAAAATGGGAAAGGGCATGCCTCTGATTCCCTGAGAAATCTTTCATTTCGCTTACTAAGCCGTCACTAAAGACCTCGGTGGTAGAACCACTAAAATCACCATTACCATTGTTAAAGAGTTGGGTGACCTCGGTTGCATTCAGCTCTTTTCGATAAATTCGAAAATCATCAATGGAACCATTGAAATCTGCCCATTGATCCGAGTAGATTCTGGCCATCCCAATGGAAAGGGGGGAATCTTGCCCCGTAGTAAGTGGACCATCATAAGCTTGCTGTAAAACCATATTCCCATCGGCAAAGATTTTAAGGTCATTGCCATAGGTCATGGAAAAGTGGTGCCAGTTGCCATTTGAAATTGAGGCACCGCTCGTAGTGTAAGTTGCATTTTGAGCACCGGTTCCAGAGTCCAAATATATCTCAAACTCCGATCCTTCACTGCCGATTTCCAGATTATCGTTATAGGAGGCACTCGATTGGGCAAGCATTACATTGTTAACCAGATTATTGGTTTCATTTTCTGTACCATTGATATCAGAGTCCCTTTGGAACCAGAAAGATATGGAGAACGCCTCAGGAGTGTCTAGGTATTCAACTTTTGAAAAGGCCAAACCATCATTATCTCCATCCAAGGTAAGAGCTTTACCAAACTTTCCAGATGTTCGGATCGATTGATCCAAAAGTTTACCATGATATTGGTTTCCAGATTTATCTATTGCATGGCTGCCATTCGACTCGTCAAAGGATAGAAAAAGTAAAAGTTCATCTTGAGCCACGGAATCATTTCTTTCCATGCTTGGGAATGAATGGTATGAGAAGCTTTCATTATGGTCGGACTGGTACCAAGCAAATAAACCGTTCACATTTCGAGGGGTGAAAGGTTCGATGTTATCCAGTCCACTGGGGAGACCAGAGATTGAAATTTCAATACCTTCGGCCGTTCCAATACCTAAGCTATCCAACCTATCTCCCACTTGCAAAGTAGGAAAAGTCAAAGATGGGACAACTGGAGTTTCGATGGCCACGATCGATCCATTTCCTCCTTTTTTTGCTTCGATTCTGGGGGCTCTGTAGTAAATATTCTCCACATCTCCAGTAAAAAGTTGTTGCACATCTTCAGAACCGAAGGATTTTTTGTAAAGCCTGACCTCGTCGACCATTCCTTGAAAATAGCCGCCATTTTCATTATCCGGAAAAACGCCTATATGAAGATTTGCAGAAGCATTATTGGTTAAAGCCTGTGAAACTTGGTGATCAAACCTTTGGGTGGCACTGGTAAAACTACCATTAACATAAGTCCGGGCAAATCCACCTAGACCCTGATTAGAGCATACAATATGATACCATTTCTTCCATTGAGTCAGGGCATAATTGGCAACCCCTTCATTGTAATTTTGACCCTCTGTAAACCGGTGGTGGATGTAAGGGCGAGTTGCATGAATAGAATCGCCCTGCCAAATTGCGTAGTTGCGAACCTGCCCACCAATTCCCCGACCAAAGAGACCCGTAAAACCTACATTGTCACTTCTGCGTTCTGGGTAATACCAAATGGAAACCGTATATTCTTCCAAGGAAAGTACCGGATCGTAAGGAATTACGATTTTATCATTGATACCATCAAAGTAGAAAGCACCTCCCTTCACTCCTGATCGACGATCGGGAGAACCACTTATGTTGCCATTTAAAGAGGAATTCCCAGTGGCATTTACAGCAGTATTCGATCCCGAGGCTTCATCGAGTTTCCAATAGCCTACGAGATCAGATTGCCGGTAGACTGAAGTTGAGCTTGATAAGTTGAGCCCACCGCTGGCATTAACATCGCCCCTAGAAAGGGTGCCATTGGTTAGAAGGGAAATCCTGCCTCCTCCACCCGCACCGGCTAGGGAAGTGTTACCTACCGCATTCCCACCTTTAGCTTCGAGTTTACCAAGATTCAATATACTTGCGGCTTGAATTTTAATCGAACCTCCGGAACCACCTGCTCCCGATCCATCAGGATGACTAAGTCCATCTCCACCATTTACAGAAATGGAGGAATTTGCCTCCATAGAAAAGGAGCCCGAAACATCAAACCCAATGGCACCACCGCCACCCCCTGCATTTCCACTTCCCATGATGGCATGCCCCCCGCCGGATCCGCCAACCAAATGAGTAATTTGCTCATCCCCGTAAGTAATACCTGCAACTCCACTATTCAGTCCACCTGAACCAGAATTACCATAACTTCCACCACCGGTTGATTTTCCAATTTCATAACCCCTTCCACCTCCGGGACCTTGACCGTTTAATGAAGGATGAAGGTTGGAAAATAGATCAGTATTTTTCAGACCCTTACCAGAGCTCCAGCCCCCTGGTCCTGCTTTTCCGGAATAAATTCCTTGATTTCCCGGTTTTCCATTGAGGATGATATTACTGCCGATACTAACATTTCCATCGATATCAAGAAGTAAAGAATTCTCCCCTTTGACATTTATCAGCAGACCCGAACCAAGTTGAAGATTCCCAAAGTTAAACTTACAGACTGAATACCCCCACTTTTTACCAGCACTCAAGAAATCATAGCTCGTAATAGAACCTCTGCCTTGGAGGCCAGAGCTGTGGGTCCAAAACCCAGAAGTATCCAATGTTAGAGTACCGGAGTTTAGGCTGAGGTCGCTAGCTACGTCCTGGGTCTTAGGACCCATTACTAAAGTGCCAGGTTGTCCGGCAGAGCCATCTCCATTGGCCAAACCTCCATCGAGTAGAATGGTTCCTTTTTTAATTTCTCCATCCGAAATCAGGGCAATTCTACCTCCTCCACCGGCGCCTCCTGCGTTGGTTAGATAGCGGGCTCCAGGTTCGCGCTCATCCATACCTGAAGCGTGCCCGCCCTTCACCTCAAGAATTCCCATATTTGAAATGCTTGATCCTACGATACGAATCGAACCACCGGAGCCAGCACCTCCGGAGAAATTAGCACCCACCGATGGATTGACCAGGACGGAACCGCCATTCATTGAAATTAGGACTCCTTCGGAAATCAGAACCTGGGCAGATGCAATGAGTTCCAAGGCTCCACCTCCCGCGGCAGCATCTCCAAAATTCCCAAATCCACCTCCTGAACCACCAATTAATATACCCAGTCCGCCACTCCCGTATTGTTGTCCAGATGGACCAGAGGCTCCAGGTCCTCCTTCACCACCATAGGATGCTCCGCCTCCTGATAGACCACCAGCACCGGAAGAGCCCAAAGACTTTCCTTTACCAGGTCCTTGTCCACCGGAAAAACCTCCTAAAACCCCAATGCCAACCCGGTTTCCTTTCTGTAGATTATCAACATAGAATGAATCATGGCCGTCGATAATAGTGGCTCCTTGTACATATGGATTGAGGAGAGTCTGAGCACCGGAAAGGGTCTTGGAAATGGTAGCATTACCTTCAATTTGAAGAGAAAGTGAATTGACCCCTTCAAGCATAACCATGCTAAGATTCGGACCAATAAACAGACCGTTATTGAAATGAAATACAGCTTTAGTTAAGGACCAAGATGAACCATCTGGTGCGAGCAGGTTGTCATTTACAAAAGTGGCATTCGCTACTTTTTGCTCACCGTCCCCATTTTGTTTATCCCAATACAGACCCGAACCAGTTCCGGTTTCATCTTCCCCGGTATTAAATCGTAAGACTCCTTGATCATAGGAAAGGGTGGTGAAGGTTCCCAGGTTGGACCAAGCGGAATGATCTGTATTGACGCTCTTTAATCGATAATAATAAGTGGCACCACTTTCAAGATTTTCAAATTTGTATGGAATTTTACCTTGAGATAAAAAGCCCAGATCGACTGGGGCTTCTCCCCACGAAGAATTATTTTCACCAGCGTCCATTTTTCCGTAGTAGAGGTTTACTTGATTTGCTTTTCCGCCTGTGCTTACAAGTTCCGCCTCGATGCTAGCCGATCTACCCCCAACCTCGACAACATTACCGGCGGTGATGATCGGTGCACTTAAGCTCGCTTCGAAGGAGAGGTTTACAGAAGTGGATGCAGAACCTCTGGCATTGGATGCGGTAATCGAAATCGAATAAGAACCCGTAGGTCCACTTGGTGTGCCGGAAAGAATCCCCGTTGCAGTATTAAAGTTTAGACCTGAGGGAAGATTTGAATTGATTACATTGTAACTGGTTGCGGGTGGATTACTTTGAATCTTTAGACTCATTAACTCATTGGTAACCACAGTAATATTGATATCGGATGGAAGGACAGGAGGCAGGAGATATTCGAGGTCATAAGTTAATAAGTTTGAACCGCTTCCTTGGTTTAAAAATGAATATTTGGCCCATGCCTGACCTCGGTTTTGGTTGGAGATTCTTACTTCATCAAGCAGTCCAGTCATGGAATTTGAATGATCAAAATTTGCACCGATTTTCACCCCGGAATCAAGGGAAGTATTTACTACACCCGAGACAGAAGAAGCGGGTACATCAACCAAGTTGCCGTCCAAATAAATCCTGGTAGTGTTTAAATCTGCCCCATTTCCGGGGTAGCTTATAATAAGGTGATGCCATTGATCATCGGAAAGGGTACCATATCCCTGCCTTTTTCCATTTGTATTACCGGTAGTAACCAGAGGACCTTGACTATTCCAAGCTATATTCCAAAAATTCCCGACCGATCCCCATCCAAGAAGATTCCCGCTAGCTGCACTTGATTTAAACCACATACTTACAGTCCTTGGATTATTAGTTGAAATTCCATTGAATGTGGAAACTTCCATATGATCAGATCCAGTGAGAGAAAGTGATTCTCCGATTAAGCCATTTCCAGAGAAGCTAACATTTGCAGTCGGGGTTCCATTTCTTCCATTGGTTGAGGAATCAAGATTATCTTCTAAGTGCCATACTCCTTCAAATTCCGACCAAATGAGCGAAGAGGGTGGAGTGCTGGTATTATTATCATTTCCCCA
>DBVA01000216.1:0-151 GCA_002308735.1 Opitutia bacterium UBA1276
CCGAGCATAAACCAATTCACCGGAGGGTTCTTTCAATAAGCGAACAATAACACTCTTCTTCTCCATTTTGACCGGCGCAAGAAAACCGATTGGAGTACGGTTATATTGCTGGTCGACAGTAACCGTGACTGGCCAACCTGCATGGGTATCA
>DBVA01000216.1:541-744 GCA_002308735.1 Opitutia bacterium UBA1276
ACAATTCCATATCCGGATGCCGAATTGTTTAATTTTTCAAGCATGGTCGTGGGCTTCCCTTGAATTTTTTCTGGATACTGTTTGTCGATTCTATTAGCCGCTGCCCAGACATTGATCTTATTATGAAAGCCGTCCAAAAATTCACCCGTATATTTGGGTGAGCCTGCCCGGCGATTTTTCCCCGCTTCCTTCGGTGCCCACAA
>DBVA01000216.1:1032-2359 GCA_002308735.1 Opitutia bacterium UBA1276
CCCCGCTTCCTTCGGTGCCCACAAGCGGGGATATCCGTTAAAAATTCCGGCCCCTGCAAATGAAAATCCCGCATCATTCCATTGATCAATGCCGTGGTGAACTACGGTAGCTAGATGCTGATCACCATGAATCATTACCGCATGTGCCTTTCTGGCCAGATCAATCGCCCGGTTGCGGCCTGATTGCGGCCATCCATTGGCATCCAAGTCCGCAATTAAAATATTGCTGTCCTTGCCACCCCCGTGATGAGTGGCCACTGCACAGAATGGAGACTGGGAAAGAATCGCTTTCATCGCTGCATCCTGATAATCGCCAGCCCAATTCTCCAAAAACTTTTCCTGCCTCTTTCCCAACAAGCTCAAACCCGGTTTGTCCAAAACCATGGGATCAAGATTCGGATCGCGAACATGGTCCACCCTGCCCTTATGGCTTTCCTTATCCACTGCTTGCGCTGGTCCGGATTTAAATTTCCGATCTTCGAGCACAGCCATGCTTATTCCTCCATAATTAAAATCGGTGTAATAGACTCCAATATTTTGAAGTACGGGAGTCGGATCATAGGGATCCGGCAAATTGGCAACTTGAGTACGCTCCACCATCCTGACCCATTCTGGATGCATTTCATATCCACCATCACTTCCCCTGCTTCCACCTTCGGGCACGGGCCCTCCTCCCAATCCCCAAATATTTCCATGATATACATCATGGTCATCCGGAATTACGATGGATGGTCGATCCCGCATTGCATCCCGGAAACTCCATCCGAATATCCAGTATTTTTGTAAGTAGTTAAGGGACGCACGGGGAACATCTGCCAATTTATATGCCCGCACGATTCCGTATCCTCCATTGCTTTCATAAAGTTGATCCCCGGCAAAAAATAAAATATCCGGGTTTTGAGCCAAAATATTTTGCTGTAAATATTGATTGGGAAATGCTCCGTCTTTCATACAGGACAAAGCTGCTAATTTGATAGTCTTTTTATTTTTCGGGTCTTTACGGATCGTTCCTTTCCATTCTCCCATTTTATTTCCATCTTGAAAAACCACTCTGAAAGGAACTGGCCGCGAATCGTTCCAGTTTTCCATTCGAAAATGGGCCGTACTGGCATATTCATGAATCGCAGAACTCTGCACCCTTTTCCACTTGCCCTCTAATAAAAGCTCTAGGTGTGCCTTTTTCTCATTTCTTTTTCCAAGAGGTGAAATTTGGGCCGTCATTTTCATTACTCCGCGATGCAGGGTGTATTGGGTCCACAAAACCGGGCCAAAAGTTTGATCCAGATTCTCTTTCACTTTGTTTCCTGAGATTTGCCAATCCTGAAAA
>DBVA01000216.1:2733-3858 GCA_002308735.1 Opitutia bacterium UBA1276
TTTTGTGCATAATCTGCAAACAAGCATAGATTACCCAGTAATCCTTTTTTCAATCGTACCGCTTTATTGATAGACAGGAGAGCCGAGCTTTTACCCTCAATGCTTCGTTTGCTGGCTTCCAGAATAAAATCAAAGCTATCCCCCTTGTGTTCTACTTTAAGAGTTAATTGAAGATCCTCCAAGACGGACTTGGGCAAAGAAGATTTGCTTTCAATACTTGGACCAAAAAGTTTCCCCTCGGATGTTACACCAACCAAATACCCCGAGCTTTGAAATAAATTAGAACGGTATTCCTCCGGCATGGCTCCGATCACTCCAAATTTAAACCCGGCACGCTTTATTTTCTTTGGTTCGATATCCTTAAAACTTAATTGAACAGATTGCGAAAAACTTCCTTCTTCAGGTTGCAATTGATGCGTGAGGAGATGGATGTCATGCAATTTTCCAACCTTACTCATCATAACCTCCATCTGCCCGCCCTTCAATTGCCAATCCATTTGAGGATTCGGCCACAACTCGTTGCTTATATAGGGACGGGTAACATCGTCCCGAAGTTTAGATTTGTAACTGGCTCCATCCAAAAAAATAACACTCATAAGCAAACTCCAGAACCAGCCGATAGTGGGCGATAAGAGTTTTACAGGCATTAACTTCAGAAATAAGGACTTCGTTCCATTTCGCATAGGTATAAATATTCAAATCAAAATATTTCTAATACCAATCCAAAAAGGTAAAAATGGGTAATTTAAACTCTATACCAAGTCTACTTATCAAGACCTGAACCAATCAGTTTCGGCCGATCGGTGGTGATCGAGTAAATATCTCTCTTTGCCAGTTTTTTTGCTGTTTCCACATCGTTTATGGTCCACGCATGCCACTCAAATCCCGCACCTAAAACAGCTTTGGAAAACTCCGGTGGTATCGTATGATGCGAATCAAGTCCATCCGCTTTACAAGCTTGAAGAGTACCGAGCACCTCTTCCAATGAAGGTTCCCAGGACCCATGCTTATTCTTGAAGCCAGTGAGCCAATAAGCCTTGTAGTTAGGCATTCTTTCTTTCAATGCCTTTATTACTTCTTGGTTGAAGCAAATCAAACGCACCTGATCCATTTTTAGATCAGACT
>DBVA01000204.1:0-22155 GCA_002308735.1 Opitutia bacterium UBA1276
CCAAAATTGGGACATTTGAAACCATTCCTTAAATCCTTAAGGTGGAGTTGAGATATTCGATTTTTTAGGTAATGGATTTGGGATAATGGATCGACCCCACCAACTTTAACCCAAAAAACATCTAACTCAAAAAGCATATCTGGAGAAAAAGATCGGATAAAAACATCATATCCTGTTTTACCGCCTAACATCGGTTGAAATTCGAATGCATGATTATGATAGGCAAGTCGAATTCCTGCTTCCTTCGCTTGTTCGGCACCGCGATTAAGAAGCTCAGCTGTTTTTTGATACGCCTCAAGATCCACTCTGTTGTGGGTGTGAAGGTAAGGAACTACCAAGTCGGTAAGTTCGTTTTTATGAGCAAGTTCCAACACCTTTTCAAAACTTGGAAGTTTTTTTGGGTCGGGGTTCAAGAGCGAGTCCCATTGAAAGTGACTGGAGTTGACCTGCATTCCTTTTTCCTTGGCCCGCTTGATCATATCCAGCGATTTGCTAGATGGGAAATCATAAGGTTCGACTTGCTTATATCCCATCCTGGCAACCTCATCTATGGTCTGCCTTAAATTCTCGTTTATCGGTTTTCGAAGGGAATAGAGCTGAATGCCGATATTGTTGAGGTAATCGGGTTGAGGTTTTGCAGCGATTGAAGGAATAGCGAAAAGCATTCCCGTCGACTGTTGAATGAAAGATCTACGATTCATACATTTAGCCTATTCTATTAAAAAAAAGAAAGGCAAGTTAGGAATCTAATTTTTGATGACCTTTTTGGGTATTCGAAATAAGCCAATCCAGATTCGCTTTAGGAGAGCCCAAGAAAAAAGAAAGAGATGCAGGCAAGTGGGAAGGGCTGCGGATACCCCCATAATAAATCCAAAATAAATATTTTTTACATTTTCTTTTCCTGTTGGATCTTGCATGGCTTGCACGGCTCTGTAGGTGTATTTCGTACTTCTTTGTGAAAGTTCTTCCGGTGCTTGTTCCCATAGGCTTATTAGCCAACCTCCGAAGCTAAAAACAAAGAGAACCCAAAGGGTAGCTAAAACTGCAATCAATAAATCTAGGGAAAGGTGAAAGATATATTCTACAGTCTTGCTTGATGCCAATGCTCGTCGAATGATCCATATCGTGATGAAGAAAGAAAGGCTGTCAAATAAGGCACCGAGAAAACCAACTGGAATTTGAAGCTTAATATAGTGAGACGCTTCTTGGGTCTGCATATAGTATGGAAAGGCCGTATAAATTGCCCACCAATAACAGCTAATATTTAAGAAAATGAAGAAGAAGAAGAGAATGGGAAAGAAAACAAAAAGTTTCCCTCGCCTTCGTTCATAAAGATCCAGAACTCGATGGAGTGCCTGTCTCCAAGTCTGTATGATTTCATGCATAAATCCAATTTTTGTTATTAAAGATAATCAAAGAAAGGAGGGATTCTCATTTTGAGCTTTGCAGAGTGCATGAATCTAATCATCTTGTAGAGCCTTTAATTCCAATGATGATATTACTGAGAAGAAAAAAAATCCTTTTATTTTTAATTCCATTTGGAATCTTTTTTATCCTCAGTTTTGCATATTTAAATTTAGACAAATATGTGGAAGCCGAAATTTTTAAGTTTGCAGAGGAAAAAGAAGTAAATCTTAAGTCTTTTGAGCTGGATCATTTAAATCCTGATGAAATTTATTCGGAGCAGATTTCATTGGATTTTATGGTTATGGAGGCCTTGAAGGTGGGGATAAAAGTAGCCAAGGTCTCCAAGCCTCAATGGTGGAAATATTTTTTTTCTGACAAACCATTAGTGGCAGAAATAAATCAAATTGATTTGAATAGCGAAGCGGGTGGGGTGGCGGTCGATCGTATAAAGCTAGTTTATTCCAGGGAAGACTTAGGGTTAGATCTAAAGGCTTTGAGTGTTGATGGTTTGAAGTTGCATGTGAATGGCGTGAAGCTGAATTCCTTACTTTCTTCGCGAGATCCTAAAAACTTGGATGTTAATCAAACGAGCTCAAGTATTGGCTTTCTGCGTGACAGTTTGAATTTCCCACCGGTGAAACACATGAGGTTTCGAAAATCAGAGCTCTCGGCATCATGGGGGGAGAAAATCATGAAATTTGACTTCAATGCCAGTGCAAAACAGATTCAAGATTTTTCCAACATTCAACTGGATGGACTCCTTGAGGGAATGCCGGTCAGAAGTGATCTTACTCTTGCTCAGGATGGAGAAGTTTTGCACATCACTTCAAAACTCGAGGTCCCTGATTTTTCAAAAAGCAGGGTTATTCTCGAAGAACTTAAAGATTTGGCTTTTATCAGTGATCATGACTTGGCTTTCGATTCTGGAAGCTTAGTGGTACGAAAAAGTGGAACCCTTCATCGAGAGGACCGATCTGATCAGAGGCAACTTCTTGATTCCCTTTTTGTAGAAATGAATGGAAGCGACTTGAGATGGGAATGGGGAAATAAATTTGGAGAGATTACAAAGTTCATGGCCTTTTTGTCAGGTTTTTCAGGTAGGGAGCCAGAATCAATTAATGCATATGCTAATTTTAACTGGAATGATCAGTTCGAAGGTGTGGGTGCACGGGCCCAGCGACGATTTTTGAAACCAAAAGATGGAGGGGATCAGAAACTCGCAATCAGTATGAGTGTGTGGGAACTGAATGGTAGTAAAGCACTTCCTTTCAGAGTCAAGAATCTCTCCGTTCCCTTTTTCGAGATCGAACATAATGCAAGCATCGAAGAAGCACTGAGAAAAGAGCATAAAATTAGGTTCAATCAGGTTACCTGGAAATTAGATGAGTTAAAATTGGAAACTGGAGCCGTAATCTTGAAAGCATTGGATGGTTTATCCAAGTGGAAAGTAAGAATTCCCCCACTCGTTGCCCATATGCCGAGCAGGCAACTTACATTCTCAGGTTTTTCATATGAAGGAATCCTTGATGTCGCAAAATTTCCGCAAGTCCAAGAAATACAAAATGTGCGAATGGAAGAGCTTCTTCTTGGAGATGATTTTAGAATGGAAGATATTCTTGTATCTTTCTGCTTAAATCGTGAAAAAGAGTTAGAAATTAAAAAACTGGAACTATCGCTGGATAATTTTCATGTGAGCATGAACCCGGCAAATTTTTTTTTAGGCTCCCGGGTTGATTCGGAGAGTAATGCAACCTTCTTCGTTGATTTCAAGGGGAGCAATCTCTCCATGCAGAAGGATAATTATAAAATAGAAGTGCAGAATATAAATGGGGGGGTACAGCTTGATTCCCTGGATCCTTTTGAGACCGAAGCAAATCAAAAACTTGCTTTTGAGCAAATTCAATTCGGAGATCTTGAGTTTAAAGAGGGGAATTTCAGCTTTGCTATCCGTAACGGATCAGATATCGAAGTTGAAAAACTTTCCATGAATGGCTTTGGTGGGTTGGTTGGATTAGGAGAAAGTACCTATTCTCTGGATCCTGCCATAAGCCGTCTTCTTTTAGATTTTGATCAAGTAAGTGGTCAGAAGTTAGCCAATCTTTTCAAAGATCTGGACCTTCGAATTGATGGCAATTTTAGTGGAGAAATTCCTATTGCTCCATCTCAGGATAACCTTTGGGATTTTGTGGGAGGATTCTTGAAATTAATTGAAGGCGGAGTTGGCTATTACAGTTGGGATGCCAATGGATTATTGACTGACACCATGGACGAAAACGACCTGCTTTACGGCCAAACTAAGTTGGCTGAGGAAGCCCTTAAGCAACTCGGGGTGGATTCGATGAAGTTAAATTTTATAGTCTTGGATGGAAAACGGGAAATTATTGGTGATATTAGAGGAAAGGCAGAAGTAGAAGGAAAAACGGTTAATCTGAAATATAAGCCCAGAATAGTAGGGAACCTGCAAGAAATCCTCGAAGCCATTGACTTGCTTAAATTACAAGTTAATCATTAGCTACAAAACATCATTGCTAAATTCATTCGTTTGTTTTGATTTCATTTCATGGATTTTCTAAAAATACTACTTTTTACCTTTCTCGCCTTTGGTTTGGCAGGATGTTTTACTTTAAAGACGGAACACCACATAACATTGGACCACAATATCACCATCAAAGTCGAAAAAGAAGTGAATGACTTTGTCGATGACCTCTATGGAGAGTAATGCAAGATCAACTTTAAATTCCACTATGAAAAAAATAAACCATATCTGTTTAGCGTTCCTCAGCATTTTAACCTTCAGCTCTTTTTTACATGCGGACTACAAGGAGAGAATGAAGGAGCGTTTACCAAAAATTATTGAGGCTAAAGGGGCTGGTCTTATCGGGGAAGGGGTTGATGGCTTTCTTCATCTAAGAGGGAAAAAAGAAAAGACGGTGGTCCAGTTAGTCACAGTTGAGAACGAAGATAGAAAAGAGTTTTTTAAGGCGTATTCCATAAAAACGGGTAGTACGACTCAAGTGATTGCCCAGACTTTTTCTGAGTCTATGAAGTCACGAGACAAAAAAGGTTTTTGGCAAAAAGACTCAAAGGGTTCTTGGGTTCAGAAATGAATCAAGTGGGCTCGGTTTATATTCCGACCCTTTTTATTCTTTGCCTGCTTTTTTTTTCCTCGTGCGGGGAAAGAAAAAAACAACAGGTTTCTTGGGGAGGTGGGCAAGGGAGTGCAACAGACCAGGAAAGCGAAGATTTAGTTGCACACATTCTTATACTGGAAAGACAAAGGAATATGTTGCAATACGAACTGCAATGGCTTGGGGCTCGGGCAAAGGTAGCTCGTGCTGAGATGGAACTGAACCTTGCTCTTTCAGCGGAAAAGAGGCTTATGGCGGAAATCAGGAGATTTTCTGATAAAAATCAGGGCTTTGCTAGCTCCGATGAACTTCGATCCAAGCAATACCAAATTTCTTGGGATGCAAAACTCGAAGCAAGAAGGAAGGAAGTTACAAAAGCAAGGGCACAAGTAAATTTATTTTCCCGAGAACTTAATGAACTCCGCTTTGAAATCTCAAAAAACGGATTCTCATCTCCCGCTAAAGGGCTTGTGAAATGAGATCTTTCCTCCTGGCTGCATTACAACTAAGCTTTTTACGTTGTCCCGAATGCTAGCATTCGCAAGATGTTGAGCATTAACTGAAATGGAAGAGACAATTGAAAGAATTTTAAGTCACCCTTTGTTGACCGTCACCCTGAGCCTATTCTGTTTACTGCTCCTTTTTGCTATTCTCAAAAGACTATTGAAAATGATTCTTATCTCCTTGGTCTTAATCTTACTCTATTTTGGTTATGTCCATTATTTCCAAGATCAATACCCTCTTCCTGAGGTGGATATGAAGGAGATTCAAGAAATCAAAGAGGATCTTAGGGATTGGGTTATTGAAGATTTAAATGTCAGTATCTTTGAAGGAAATCGAAGTCGATTGAAGGAGTGACAACCTGCCTTTTTCGTGGCGTTTTATATAAACTACTTTTTTGTGTGATGAAATGAAATTGCCTTGGCCCCTTTACCTTGCCTGGAAGCAGTTGTTTCCATCCCAAAGGAAGATATCCTTTTTTTCACTTTTGGCAATTGTGGGAGTTGCTTTGGGGGTCAATGTAATGATTGTAGTCATTGCATTTATGCAGGGCTTTCAGGAGAAATTTAAGTCTGATATTATTGATGCCCAAGGGCATGCCCGAATGATTCCGGTCAACCCTCAAGGCAGGTCCATGGATGTGTTAAGTTCACTGGATGAACAAGATAAAATTATTGGCATTTCCTCGTATGTACAAGGTCAGCTCCTTTTACAGAACCGAGATTACAACTCCATTCCACTTGCGATTGGCCTCGAACCAGATTCTTGTTCTGAGGTCTTACCCCTAAATGAATTTTTAAAACAAGGCCATTCGGTGATGGATTCCCATGATGCCGTTGATCTTACGCCATCACCTACCACCGAAGCATTGGAGGATGAAGTGGTATTTATTAGTTTAGAAGTTGCCAATCGCTTGGGAGTCCGGCCCGCAGCTATCCTGCAACTTATAGATGAAAACAAAACTGGTCTAATGGATGGAGAGGACGGGAAGATTGAAGTGCGAAGATTGGATCCATTTATTTCTTCCGGTGAATGGATTCTGGAAATTCTAGGTTCGAACCGAATTATGATCCGAGAAGAAATTTCAAATTTTGAGACCGTTCGGAAGATAAGGGATGGCGTGATTGACCTTGGGTATGGAAATCCCGTTTTTGAAATTAAAAAAGGGAGTAAGCCGTTTCTTCCTGGGATGATTTTTCGCTACCAATGCTTTCGTTCTTCCACCATTGAAGTGTATTCTCCTTCCATGATTGAGAAGGCAAAATCAGACGAAATGTCGCCGCCTTATGAGGTTAGAGTCGGTGGAATCATTGAGGTTCCTTGGCAAGGGTTTCACTCGGAAGTTATACTCGGTACGGCTCGATTCATGCAGGTGATGAAGAATCAACCCGGTTCGGTTGATGGGCACTATTTGAAGTTTTCAGATGAGGTTGCCAGAGATGAAGTAAAACTTGCCACAATATGCAAGCAGTTGGAAAGTATTTGGTCTGATAATTGGGTGGTGATTCCATGGTTCGTTGAGAATGCTTGGTTTTTTGAGCTTTTGCAATTTGAGGAGTATTTAATGATTTTGATCATGATTCCCATCGGGCTGGTAGCCGCATTCGCGATTGCGATTGCTTTAATGACTTCGGTATTACGTAAAATTAGAGAAATTGGCTTACTGGTGGCGATGGGAGCAGGGCAGGCCTCTGTTGGTTTCATTTTTTGTCTCCAAGGCTTAATTATTGGTACTTTAGGAGCATTTCTTGGTTGTGGATTAGCCATTGTATTCATCCGTTATCGGGATCAACTTATGAGTTTTATTGTAGAAAAAATTGCAGGTGAAGACGGACAAGTTGGGGTATCTCAATTTTATGACTTTTATAGTTTAAAGGTGAATTATCCATGGGAGTCACCCGCTAGTTTGATCAATTTTCTTTCTTTTGCCACTTTTGCGATCTTGGTTTCAACCGTTGCAGGACTTTTACCTGCCTGGCGAGCTGCTAGGCTTAACCCAGCGGATGCATTACGGAGTGAGTGAGTCCAAAGAAAGTTTTGTTTTACTTACTGAGGGCTTGCGAAAGAGTTTCTCATTCGGGAATGAAAAAATTGAAGTCCTTCATTCGGTTGACCTTGCTTTAAAGAAAAGTGAATCTTTAAGCATACGAGGTGATTCAGGCTGTGGTAAGTCTACTCTGTTAAACTTACTTGCCAGATTGGAATTAGCGGATTCTGGTTCCGTTTATTGGGAAGGAAGAAAATTGATTGCATCGGAAAAGCCAAGCGCTCGTGAAATTTCGAAAAGGGCTTCCTTTCTCGGGGTTATCTACCAGTCCTACTACCTCATTCCAGAATTAACCGTATTGGAAAATGTTCTTTTACCCAGTCGCTTTTTGGGCGGTATTGATAACACCCACAGGCAAAGAGCCATGGACTTGCTCAAGAAAATGGGTGTTCTCGATAAACAAAATCAAATTCCCGGTAAGCTTTCTGGGGGGGAAAGACAAAGAGTTGCGATTGCCCGGGCACTGATTAATTCCCCAGAGGTCATCCTTGCGGATGAACCAACTGGGAATTTGGATGAGCGAACGGGTGGGGAAGTAATGGATTTACTCTTACAAAGCTGCGTGGAAGAAGAAACTTCACTTATTCTAGTCACCCATAATCCAAAATTTGCAAGAGCAACGAGTCGATCATCGGTTCTCCAAGATGGAACATTGAATGAAGTATAAAATATGAGCGAAAAAGAAAAAATTAGATGCGGAGTAGCCGGGGTTGGTTACCTAGGGCAGCATCATGCCCGAATTTATAATGAGCTTGAAAGTTGTAATCTGGTTGGAATCTTTGAACCTAATCAGGATGCTGCCAAAAAAGTAATGGATCTTTATGGGTGTGAACGATTCAAGACAGTCGAGGAATTAGGTGAGTCATGCGATGCAGTTAGTGTAGTTTGTCCAACAGATTTGCATACGGAAGTTTCAATTCCTCTGATTGAGAAAGCTTGTCATTTACTTATCGAAAAACCCCTGTGTGTTTCCAGTGAAGAAGCGGAAGAAATCCTGAGGCATGCCCAGAACAGCGGAACGATTGTACAAGTTGGGCATATCGAGCATTACAATCCAGTGATGGAATTCTTGGAAGATGCCGTCGAATTGCCGAAATATTTGACCGGTGAACGTCTGGCCCCTTTTCAGCTTCGTGGAACCGAAGTCGGAGTAGTTTTGGATCTGATGATCCATGATATTGGTATTGTCATGGCTTTGGTCGGACAACCCCTAATCAAAGTGGATGCGATTGGGGTTCGAGTCTTGTCAGCAACGGAAGATATTGCCAATGCCCGCTTGGTTTTTGAAGATGGTTGTGTTGCTAACTTGAGTGCCAGTAGGGTAAGTGAAAAAAAAGCCCGTGAAATACGGGTTTTTCAAGATAGTGGATACTTATCGCTTGATTTCATGAATCAAAAAGGCCATCTGATTCGTAAGAATGAAAAGGAATTAGAAAAAAGTGAGGTTCCTGTTGAGAAAGGTGAGCCCTTGGCTTTGGAATTAAAATCCTTCTTGGATTGCGTGATTGAGACCCGTACTCCGAAAACGGATGGGACCTTCGGGAAGTCCGCCCTCGAAGTTGCTCTAAATATTACCAAGCAAATTCAATCCACTTGGTAGGGTGGTGGATAAACCTTCATTTTTCCCGCTTTCTTGCCAAGCCGTAGACCTTTTGGTCATTGCTGGGGAAGCATCCGGGGACGAACATGCTTCTCAATTGATCAAAAATTTGAAGGCTCGTAATCCTTCTCTTCAAATCGCTGGATTAGGGGGAGATGAACTCCAGAGAGCGGGAGTTAAGTTACTTTTTAATCTTGTGGATCATGCCGTCGTTGGGATTTTTGAAGTTTTAAAAAACTATAGTTTTTTTCGAGAACTTTTTGATTTAACCGTTGAATGGATCCGAAAGAATAAGCCTAAGACAATTTTGCTTGTTGATTACCCCGGCTTTAATCTTAGGCTCGCGGATGCTTTAAAGAAGGCAGGCCTTTCACGTAAGGGTGGAGGTGAAATCATTGTTTTACAATATGTCAGTCCGCAACTCTGGGCATGGAAGCCGCGAAGAAGGTTTAAAATGGAAAAAGTGCTAGATTCTCTGGCGGTTATTTTCCCCTTTGAAACTGACTGCTATCAGGATGTAAATTTACCCGTTGCTTTTGTGGGTCACCCCATGGTGGGTTCAGGAAAGCCAGAACAATTGATTCAGTATGATCCCGCTGGACCTATTCTGCTATTGCCCGGAAGTCGTTCCCAGGCAATCGGGAGAATCCTTCCTGTCTTATTAGATAGTTTTGAGAAACTCCTGGCTGAATTTCCAAATGTATCCGCTCTAATTCCTGCCTCCAATGCTAAAATGAAAGAGACTATTCGAGGAATTTTGGAATCCCACAAGAACTTAAAAGAAAAGGTTGAAATAACCGAAAGCACGGATGATTTATCGGCACGTTTTGCATTAATGAGTTCGGGAACGATGTCGCTACGCTCAGCCTTATCTGGTATTCCCGGATTAATTATTTATAAAGCCCATCCCTTTACTTTCCTTTTAGGTAAAGCGCTGATTAAGGTGAAATATTTAGGTATGGCTAATTTATTGCTTCCTGAAAATCCCCTTTATGCTGAGTTTATTCAAGGTCGGGCAAATCCAAAACTGATTCTAATCGAGATCAAAAATATTCTCGGAAACGAAACTGAATCTCGTCAGCGATCGTTAAGCTCAGCAAAACAGTTGAAGGATCTACTCCGAGGGCCTCAGGGAAGAGGAGTGGTTGAATGGCTGGAAAACGAGGGATCACTTGGGTAGGACTTAATTTGTTCCCAAAGCTTAATCGCACGGTCAGAGAGGGCACTTCTACAGCGGTCTACTTCTGCAATACGGGACATGAGGTTTTCATTCGCGATGTTAGAAACATCGTCCATATTGTATAAAAATACATTATCCAATTTAGCAACTCTTTCATCTATATTGCGGGGTACAGATGCATCGATTAGAAAAAGGGGTTTGGAAGGCCTCTGCTTCATGCAGGCTTTTACTTGAGATAAATCAATTAAAGCTTTTCCACTGGTTGTGGATGTAAGTATGACATCAAACAGATGTAGAGATTTCTGGAATTCTGAAAACGAGAGTGCAAACCCCCCAAATTTATCAGCGAGTTCGTCTGGTTTTTTTACACTTAGTGGACACCATTCAAAAGTTCTTCCAGTTACCGTAATGGCTTGGGACCCACGAGATTTGAATGCTTCCATTGCACTTTCTGCTACTTTACCCGCACCCACGACTAAGAGCCGGCAGTTTGATACTTTTCCGAAAATTCTTCGGGAAAGTTCACATAATACATTACCAAGATTGACTTGCCCTTTAGAGATGCCGGTATTGGTTCTTGCCCATTTTGCAGCCTGAAATCCTTTTTGGAAGAGCTTGTTTAAAACCTTACCAGATACTTTTCGTTTGCATGCGTCATCGTATGCTTTTTTTACCTGGCCTAGAATTTCGGTTTCTCCAACCATTTGAGAGTCGATTCCAGATGCAACTTTGAAAAGATGCTGTACCACTTTCTCACCGGCATGCTGGTAGGAGTGACGACTTAAAAATTCGGGCTCAATTTTCCGAAAAGTACTGAGGTAGCGATGCAGGGATTCTGGGGAGAAGTCGTCTTCGATGGAAGTTCCGTAAATCTCGGTACGGTTACAAGTATTAAGCAAAAGGCATTCATTAAGACCGGGAATTTCTTGTAAACCAGCATAAAATTCATCAATTTTTTCGGATGGCAAACTGATTTTTTCGCGGGCGGCAAGGCTGGCCACATGATGCGAGCTTCCCAGCAGATGAAGCATATGTCCGCTTTCGCTAATCATGATTTGGCTTTAAGGCGGGAGCTGAATGATTTCTGGATTCTATCTGCCTTTTAGCATCTTTTGAATTCACAAAGCTTAAGCTGAAGACAGCAATGAAAAAGAGAGCAATTGCGAATTTGGCAAACTTCGAGCCAAATAAGCGATTTCCGTACCGAAGGAAAAACAAAATAGTGTAACCAGCCCATACCGCCATGGTAATTGCAAGCTTTATACTGGTAACGAATTCTGGTTGCCTCGTCCAATGCATACCACCCACAATGATAGAGATGGTAAGGAAGAAAACTCCAATGGAAAGCAATCGAAACCCAGCTTGTTCCAAGTCATGAATAGGAGGGAGAAAAGAACCCAATGAGCTAAACTTTCTCGACAGTAATGCCTTTCTTTGAACGAGATACATAAGGCTCACCACCGCAAGAAGGGAAAAAATGCCGTAGCTAAAAATCGCAATGGATGCATGCAGTTCGATCCAGTGGTCTGAAAAAAGTCGTTCGTATTCCGGACTCACCCAGTAGGGAGGGTCTAAGCTGGAGATACTTAGGCAAATACAGCCCGCAAGAGATGATAATCCAGCACAAAAAGTTCCCAAGAGGTTGAGACGCCAAAGAATTCGAAGGATCAAATATGTCAGGATTAAAGACCAGAGAATAAACTGTGTTCGTTCCAACCCGTTTCCGAGCGGACAGCCATGCACATCAATTCCTCGTAGGTAAAGAGCCCGAGTATGAAAAGAAAAGCCTAATACAATAGCGAACAAAGGACTGTCTCGAAGCGGAGTCCAATCAATTTTGAATGTTTTGAGAAAACCAATAACAAAAGCGATTCCATAAAGCACAACTGCAAACCAAAGCAATTCTCTGGCATCGGAAAAGTTCATACTGGTTGCTGCGGAGTGTTTTTAAAAACTTGGGAGTATTGTAGAACCTAAACGGAAACAGCTTCAGCAGGAGAATTTTCCAGAAGCTCTCTTTGACTTACAGGTTCGGAGCCAAAATATTGACGCATGGCAGCACAATCATTGCCTTCACAATTCAGGCAACAAGGACGAATGGCTGAATGGTACCCTTTTTCAATGTGTTCGATGATTAAACGAGTACAAAGGTCGATGAACTTCTCCTCCAAATTGAAGCAGTCAACCCGTGCGAAATGATCCACGACTTCTTCGGCATAACCACGGAATTCAATATCAATTTCATCCAAGGTTTCTATATGATCCGTGGTAAAGGCAATCGGTACCATCAGGATTGCCTTCTGAGTAGTTTCGGCAATGACATCGGGCGTGGAAGGTGTAAGCCATTTCGTTCTCTGTGGCCCTACCTTACTTTGCCAAGCAAGAGCACCTTCATGTTCCAGACCAAGACTTTGGAGAACCTTTTCAATTCGCTCAAAAGATCCACGAATTTCCTCATTATACTTATCTCCCTTCTCGGTGCAGTAGGATTCGGGAAGACTGTGAGCCGAATAGATGATGCGAATATCCTTATCTTTTAGACCGGTAGCACTTTTCATTTCATCAAACTTTCGTTTAACGAGCATTGCCCACAACTCGGTGTAGTCTGACCGATCCCACCACTGGTCAATGACAGAGATTCGATCTCTGTAAGCCTCGTCCTTTTGTTTGTCTAACCATCTGTAAGCGTCGCAAAAGGAGGATCCACTGGTCGAACAACTATGTTGAGGGTATTGGGAAAACAGGATGATTTTCTCGGCAGAATTGTATTGCTCAATCATTTCACTTGTTCTGGGAGAGCAGTAACGAAAACCAGAAACGCAAACATGAGGGGCGGATTGAGGATGAATATGATCCAATTTCTGGGCTATTTCTGCGGACTGATCATCCATAATTCGCTTGGTTGGCGAATATTGACCAATTTCTTCATATCTTTCTTGAATTTTAGGAGTTCGTCGCCATGCAATGTAACGACCCAGTACCTTTTGAAAAGGGAGTTTAAGAATTTCACGGTCCTGGAATAATTCTTTGAGGTAGGGGTGAACTTCATCCTTATTCTGTGGACCTCCCATATTTAAAAGGATCACCAGAGTTTTAACAGGATTCTCAGATTTAGTAGCATTCATCACGGCTTAAATTTAAATTGAATACAACATTCTTATCAGTATATCACGACTGAAGCAATCTTTCAGGATAAAAGGGCGGGAGAAATTTCTTCAAACTAATTGGAATCTATACAGTTTGGAAGTGAGACGCCGGTGAATGCAGAACCGGAAAAAAATAAGCCTTGATTTGCCTGAGATAAGGCATCCGCGGCTTGTTTTCTCAAGTTCATTTTATCATCTGGAAGAGGGATACTCTGCTTCCAGCGTTTAAGGTGAAAAAATTCAGGTTTGCCTTGAAGACCAATCAATTTCGAAAGATCCTCTCGTACAACCTCAGAAATCACATCTTCAGCCGCTAGGGCAAGATCCGGTCTTCTTTCACCACCAACAAAAGTGGTCAGTAGAACTTTTCCATTTGGTGCCCTCTGGGGAAAGAGAGTGCTTGAAAAAAGGGTGCCTAAGATGGATAAATTTTCTTTTTCGGGCACAAGAAACCCGAAGCCATCTAAGGGATGTTTGATTTTTTCACGATCTACTCCAAAATAGACAAGACTAAGGGGGTAATGAGTAACTTGGTGCAAGCCTGAAAGGTTTTCGGCAGCGTTAAGATTTTTCCAGTCGATAGTAATCGATTTTTGAATTGGAAGGGTCGAAATAACCTCATCACATACGAAAACAGATTTCTCGCCCGTGATCGATTTGGTGGAAATTCTCCAGTTTGAAAGGGTCTTTTCAACCGAGATTACCGACTCTTCCGTCCTAATGGATGTTTTTTTCAGCGAAGAAGCAATAAGTTCGGTCAATTGACACATTCCTTTAGGAAATGAAACCAGTCTAGTTTTCGGGATGCGTTTTCTTTTATTTCCCTTTTTTAACATTCCCAAAAAAAGAGAACGCGATTGCTGTTCTAGTTGAAAAAGGGAGGGGAAAGAATTTGCCAAGTTCAAAGTTTCAGGTTTGGAAGCATAGATTCCAGAAATAAAAGGATTAGCTGCGTAATCCAGGGCCTCTTTTCCCAGTCTACGCGAAATAAATGAAGCAACCGATTCTTTCGCATCCTGGTTTCCTCGGCTAATTAATGGCTCTAAAAGTAATCTTAATTTTCCCAAGGGACTGAGAAAGGAACTTAGAAAAAAAGACGGTAGGTTCAAGGGTAGGGCAACCAGTTTCCCATTTCGGACGATAAAACGTTTATTAGTGATCGAATCTGCATCAATCGCGTGATCCATAACGCCCATTTGAAAAAGAGTGTCATAGGTGTCTTGGAATCGTAAACTCAATGAATTTGCTCCATAATCTAGAAGGTATCCTGCTATGTATTTGGATTGAAGAACACCACCCACCCTGGAGGCTGATTCGATGATCTGCACTTCATGACCAAGATTCTCTTTTTTCCATGCCAAGGATAACCCTGAAAGCCCCGCTCCTATTATACAGATTCGTTTAGATTTCATATTTGAAGCTTTGGGCTTTTGGCATTTTAATTGATAATGAAAATAAAGTCTTAAATTATGGAAGAATTAAAAAGCAGTTTGCGTTTGATTACAAATCCGAAGGATGCGAAACCGGGCGAGCTTATTAGGGAACTTAAGTCATTGGATGAAATGTTAAATCAAAATGCTTCGAATTTAGATCCAAGACTTAGGCATTTTCTTCAAAATAGAAGTTATGAGAAAGCACTTATCTGGTTGGAAGGGGAAGAGCCCGAAAAAGGGGTTTGTGGAAAATGAAAAAATCACCTCGAACTTCCAAAAAACTTAAGCTTGAAAAACCAGAGGATTTTGGTGCCAACCCGTTTGGTTCCTTAGAAATCGAAGGCCTGCCAACTAAAACTGTCGAGAACCAGAACAATGCTCCTTCCAAGAAAATGTCCTTTGAGGTGAAACCAGAGATACCCCCGAAAGAAAAAATTGGTAGAAGTGAGCGATTGGAAGTAAGAAGGGAAAAAAGCGGTAGAGGAGGAAAAACTGTGACTACAATAAAAGGTTTCCCAAAAAGCTTGGCGGTCGCTCAGCGGGCTCAGTTATTAAAAAAGATCAAAGTTTCTCTGGGCACTGGGGGTACTTGGAACGACCAAGTTATGGAACTCCAAGGAGATCGAAGAGAGGAAGTTATGAACTGGTTGAGTAAAATAGGGTTTAAGCCAGTCCTAGCAGGGGGATAATATCTCTCTAATTAACTAAGGGAATAAGGCAAAGAGAGACTAAAATTTCAAGTTGTTTGCTTTTCTTGCTCCGTAGATTCGGAATTAGTGGGAACTGAATCTTCGGGGGCTTGTTCTTCTTTTTTAAAATCATGATCTTCTAATGGTTCCTGATTCATTACATCATTGATATCACTTTCCCATTCACTTTTTGCTTTTCGGAATTCGTTCACCCCTTTACCGAGAGAGCGGAATAATTCAGGGACCTTTTTGGCTCCAAAGAGCAAGAGAACAAGTAGGAAGATAAGAATGATTTCCCCACCACCAAAGTTTCCAATGAAGGCAAGTTGTAATGTAGATGAAGCGATCATGCTATAAATTTAGGGCTTGAGCTTGTTTTAGGCAAACAATTTAAAACAAAATACGAATAAGATTTGGTGCAGGTCTTTTATAATCCGAGTTGTCGAAGAGCTTCCGGTTTCGGTTTATTGACCGAACTTTGGTCGGCTTCAAAGAAGCCATGTAGTTGGCGGATCCTAGTTGGGTGGCGCATTTTACGAAGTGCCTTGGCTTCGATTTGTCTAATTCTCTCACGGGTGACCTTGAACTGTCTACCAACTTCTTCGAGTGTTCTACTATAGCCATCTTTCAAACCAAAACGCAGAGATAAAACATTTCTTTCCCTTTCGGTGAGTGAATCAAGGACATCTAAAATTTTCTCCCGGAGCAAGGAATATGCAGTCATATCATATGGATTCTCTGCCCCTTTATCTTCAATGAAATCTCCGAAGTTTGTATCATCACTATCTCCGACAGGGCTTTGTAGTGAGATCGGTTGTTGAGCCATTTTCATGATACTCTGCACTTTATCCAAAGGGAGGCCCATTTCATTTGCGACTTCATCCGGAGTTGGTTCATGCCCGAGTTCTTGGAGTAATTGTTTCTGAACCTGCATTACCTTATTCAAAGTTTCGATCATGTGAACCGGTATACGAATGGTTCGAGCCTGATCGGCAATGGACCTGGTGATTGCCTGACGAATCCACCAAGTGGCATAGGTTGAGAACTTATAGCCTCTGCGGTATTCAAATTTTTCCACCGCTTTCATCAGTCCCATATTTCCTTCCTGAATTAAATCGAGGAAAGAAAGTCCACGGTTGGTGTATTTTTTTGCGATTGAAATAACAAGGCGAAGGTTCGCCTCTACCATTTCAGTCTTTGCCTTGTGGGCAAGGCGCATGAAACGCCTGAGATCTTTGATAAGTTGAGCCAGTTCCTCGGGATCCATGCGGAACTTGGACTTGGCAGTTTCAAGTTCAGCAAGGACACGATCCATTTTCACCCCTTTTCGTTTTACCTTAACGGTATCTTTCTTGGAGAGTTCCAAGTTGTTTACATTTCGGGTGATCGCTTTTAACTCCGGACCCACTTGAGTTAAGAAATCCTCGAATACCTTAAGTTTAAGGCAACATTTTTTGAAAATAGGTGCCAATTCACTTTCGTATTTCTTAAATCGGGTTACGGAGCGTTTTCTTTGCGTTTGGTTAGAAGCACTTTCAATGCTTTTCCAAGCTCGGTCGATTTTAATATAGAGGTCTTCGAGAAGCAGAAGCTGTTTTGCCAAGTTTTTAAAGTAGGTTTCCCTGCTATCAATTTTTTTATCCAAAACGACCCGGTCAAAACGTTCCTCTCTGGAAAGTAACTTCTGGCAAATATCCATTTGAAACTCTGTAGTCAAAGAAACGGAATATATTATTTTGAGAGCAGAGCTTTCTGCCGCTTCAATTCGTTTTGAAATATCGACCTCTTCTTCTCGAGACAACAATGGAACTTGCCCCATTTGCTTCAGATACATTCGGACGGGGTCGTCCAGCATGTCGCTTTGGTTTGAACGAGCACTTTCTTCTTCGCTTTCTTCCTTTTTCTTCTTGAATTTATCAACTTCAGCAGAATCAAGTAGTTTAATTTCCAAGTTGTTGAAGATGGAAATCACATTTTGCAATTCTTCCGGTTGAGTTGCGATTTCCGGAAGGGCTTTATCGACATCCTTGTATGTTAAAAAACCTTGTTCACGGGAAAGATGAATGAGTTCCCGTACTTTTTCATTCATTTCGTCATTGAGGGCATGAGGCTCAATATTTTTGTTCAAAGATTTTGCAGCTTCTTTTGCGGAAGACTGAATGGTTGCCGTTGTTTTTGAGGTCTTTTTGGAGGCAGTTTTTGGTTTCCCCTTTGCCGCCTTTACCAAACCTTTTACGGTGCTGGCGGAACTGGCCTTGGTTTTAGTGGTACTCGTTTTTGTTGTACTTCTTTTCGATTTGGATCCAGCGGTTTTGGTCTTGGCGGTAGATGCCTTAGCAACCACTGTTTTGGTTTTGGGCGTGGATTTTCTCGATACGGGAGAGACTCGAGGCTTGGAAGCAAGGGACTTGGGGGGAGCAGGCTTTGCTTTTGAGCTGGTTTTTTTGGTTTTTGGCGTAGGCATGAAGTGGTTAATTCGGAGGTGAAGAGAGTGATAGAGTGGGTGGGGAGTTTCGGAGTTTTCTAATTTCTTTCAATTCGTTTCTTAATTCCATGAGGGTAGCATTCTCCTCAGCAGCTCGAAGATGGGCACGGATTTTTTCTTCTCTTTCTTTCGAACTCCGGAGAAAGAGGACGGAGAGGCACTCATTGGCAAGTTGAAGGAAAGTGTCCTTTTCTTCATCACCGTGATCTTTGTACAAGCAATGGTGAAATACTTTTCTTTCCTGATCATTTTCCAAAAAGTCTTCCATCCGACGAAAGTCCATGGGTCCGTCTGCGTTAACCTCAGCAAAGATCTTTGCCAAGATAGTACCAGCAGTTGTCTGGAGATTGAGCCAACTAGGCTCGATGAGGTAGGCAAGTGGCCCCGCAATCCGATCATCATGCAAAAGGATGAACAATAAATCATCTTCTACATTTGTCAATCGAACAGGGCTATTATCTTTCGTTTCCTTGTTCGAGGGATTCGGGTTTTGGAGTCGGTATTTTGGCAGTTTTTGTTTTTCAAATTTGGAGAAATCTTGCTTCACCGCTTCATTCGAGACTCCCAGGAGAGTGGCCAGTTCTTTTAAATAGCTCTCTTTAATCACAAGGGAATCAATTTTATTTAGTGAAGTAAAAATGAAGTCACATATGTTTTTGCTAATGTTGGGACTGCTAATGTCTTCACCTAGTTGTAAATTTTTAATTACATATTCAATCATGGATATTGATTCGTCCAAAATTTCATTGAGGCGCGTTTTTCCTTCATTCAGAAGGATTTGATCCGGATCACTTCCCGCAGGAATGGTGGCAAATCGAGCATTGAGACCAATCCCAATAAAAATGGGTACATATTTTAGTCCAGCTTTTCTGCCAGCTTCATCTCCATCGAGCAGGCAAATCACATTTCGAGGATTTGATTTCTTTAATAAGTCAGCCTGAGATTCGGTAAAGGCGGTACCTTGAGGTGCAATTACAGTCTCAAACCCTTCGATAAAGCAGCGAATTGCATCTAATTGCCCTTCCACCAGAATGAAATCTTTTTGATCCTTGATTGCTTTATTGGCGAGATGAAGGTTGAATAAAATTTGGCTTTTTTGAAAAATTGGGGTTTCCGGAGAATTTATATATTTAGGTGCCTTCTTTTCTCCCCATTCTGGGGTAGCGGCAAGTTTCCTAGCAGTAAAACCACAGATTCGTCCTAGTTTTTCATGGATCGGTATCATCAACCTTCCCTGGAAGCTTGAAACGAGTTTTCCTTGTCGCAGTTTTTCCCGGAAAAGTCCGGATTTGCTCATGATTTCCTTACTGAAATTCTGAAGGATCAGGTGTTCAGCTAGAGCAAATTCGTCGGTTGGTGCATATCCAATCCCAAATTCAATCGCGGTTTGAGCAGAAAACTTTCTTTCTTCAATCCAATATTGCCAAGCTACTTTAGACTCATTTGTCTCTCGTTTGAGCTGCTTCATAAACCATTCTTTAGCTTCTTCATTGACTGCATGCAATTCGGCACGAATGGACTTAACAAAAGATTGGGATGCCCCTCCGCTTTCATAGCGTAAAGGGATGCCAAATCTTTGAGAAAGAAATTCAAGAGCTTCTTGAAAGTCCAGATTCTCCACTTTCTGAACAAAAGAAATGGCATCTCCCGTCTCGCCAGAGCTAAAGCATTTAAAAAACCCCTTTTGTGGATGCACATAAAAGGAAGGGGTTTTTTCTTGTTGAAAAGGACTGAGTCCAACCCAACTTGAACCACTTTTTTTTAACTCAACATAGGGAGCGACCAAATCAAACAGATCGATTCTCTCTTTTAGTTCATTGATAAATCCTTCTGCAAGTCTAGGCATCTCAAAAATTTATGCTTACAAGGATTTGAGTTTTAGAAGTTCCATTTTTGATTGCTCGTGCAATGCTGACCCTGTTGGAGCAATCTTCATTACTTCTCGGTACAGGATACTTGCAGTTACGGGCATCTTCTCAACTAAGTGATAGCGTCGGGCCAACTCCCAAAGGATTTCAGTGGATTCCGGGAATATTTCTTTGGCTTTTTCGAGCTCAACAAGATATCTCCTAGCACTTAGTGTTTCACGAGCAATACGAAGATAGTCCATCCGGGTTTCCAAGTCGAACGGGTTGTGTCGAATTGCCTCAAGAATGGTCATTTCTGCTTCGGTTTCCTCCCCCAGTTGGAAATGAGCTTGGGAACTCGATCTCCAGGCTTCCGCATCTGAAGGGTTAGCCTTGAGTGCTTCCCGAGCATGAAATAATGCTTCTGAGTAGCTCGAATTTAGATAGGCCATTCTACTTTTTTCAAGTGAGCTTATTTCAATCTCTTCCTCTGCTGGAATCGCGAAGGCGTCGGCTAAATTAAAGGGAATGGAAGGGTCTTCTATTACAGGAGAATCTATAATGGTTGATTCTGGTAAGGACTGGGCGGGGACTCCGGATATGGTGGGAGTACTTGGTAGTTTGGGCCCAGAAGAAACCACGGCATCTTCCGTTTTGGGGGATCCATAAAGAAGGGCATGGGCTAAGACAGTGACCCCTTTTTCATTGGTAGAGACATCGGCTTCAAGCAAGTCGGCAAGCCTTCTCCGCCTAAGGAGGTTTGCGATTTCTTCCCTTAGTTCAGTCGAGTCAATCGTACCGGGGTGTGTTTTTTCAAGGGCAAGGGCCAAGGTTTCGGCTTGATCCTCATCTTTCTCCTTTAGGCTTACCTGAAGTAGTCCAAGCAGAGGCTTGGTACTAAGGGTCTCTTCTCTTTTCGCAGATTCGCGATACCACCTCGAGGCTTGAGCCCATAGTTTTTTACGGAAAAATAGGTCGGCCAAGATCAGTGAATCTTGAGCAGTACAAAGATCTGGGGCTCGCGAAAAGGCATTGATTGCTTCGGTTTCCAGTCCAGATTTTTGCAACAACCTAGCATAACTTAGCCACGCCCCTTTTTCATCGGGAAAATTTTCTAAGAATTTTTCAAGGTTTCGTTTTGCATTTTTTTCATCTCCTGACTGGAGAAATGCTTCTGCAGCTTCGCGATAGATTTCGGTGGGTGCTCCAGCTGATAAAGCTTGTTCGAATCTAAAAGCGGCCAAAGGAAAGTTTTTGGCATCACATAAAGAACGTCCCAATTGGACCAGCACTTCATTGGAATCAGGAAATTTTTGGTTCTGTTCTCTCAAGAGAAGTATGGCGGCTTCGGGGTTCCCTTCCATTCTCTTTGCAATTGCCTCTGATAGATCAGGTGCCATCGGTTTGTTGTCGAGGCTTACATCAGTTTCAGACTGCTCGATCTTTGGTTCTTCACTACAGCTAATCAGTAGAACCAAGATTGACCCGTACAATTTGATTGATAAGCATGTTCTGGATTTAAGCATGGATTGTTTTTTACAGAGAATTTTAAAAGGTCAAGCAAGGGGATTTCTTTTGCTGTTTTGGATGATAAACGGCTTGTTTGCAAACAAGCAAAACATTACTGGCAATATTTCATTTTCAAGTTTGAAAGTGGATCAAGCAGATTCCAATCAAACTTCGGTATTTTATCGAAAAACCGCTCCCACAGCATTTGAATTCCATAAGTCGTTAAATCTTGTGATTGAACAGTTTCAGGTTCGAGAAAAAATCGAACTGAATCCAAACAATTTTCCTAAAATTGTGATCAAACTTGATACCTCCGCATCTCCCGGACTTCAGGTTTCAATCGGATTATTGGACGGCTTGCTCGAGTTACTCAAGAATCGAGGTTATGAAAAAGAAAAAGTTGAACTTGTTTGTTTTCAACTCGAGGAAGTTCGAAGAGCAAAAGGTTATCGTTTGATTTCAGAGATGGATTTTTACAAAGGGCATCTCGTGAGTAGCCCCAAGAACCTAAATTTCTTTGAGCCAGATTGGTTTCATGACAGCCCCATGCCACCAAAGGTTCATGACCGGGCAAAGTTTTACCTCCAATTTCCAAATGATCGAAAAAAGAGAATGGAAGAGGAAAGGAAGAGTTACCTACCTTCCGTTTTGTTAGAAGATCAGGTCTACTGGATTAATTTAGCTACGGTGATGGATGATTCCAACCTTGGAATCCTCGGGGCTTCTTCCAATATGTCTATTGGTATGGCAAGTAATACACGTCGTTTCGCTGGCGATCCAACTCTGGGGGCAGCTGCAGTGACTGAAATCCTTGCAATTCCAGAAATTTGGAAAAAAAGAATTTTTTCAGTTCTGGATCTTTCTCGTTTTCAATTTGCAGGTGGTGGTGATTTTAATGCAGAGTTTTTAGGCTCCCATAACGCAATCCTTTTGAGTCGAAACCCATTCGCAGTGGACTCGGTTGCGTGGGGATTTCTCGCCCAGTCAAGAGAAAGGAGAAAGTTTACTTCCCGTACGAAAGAAAATGCATTGATCTTTAAGTATGCGGAGTCACTGGGTCTTGGTGTGGTAACGAATCCACAAGTTTTTCGGGTTCCATAATTTTAATAGTCCTACATGAAACTTGTGAAGTTATCCGTATAAAAATAATATTATAAAAATTGGAAGAGCTAGGAAAACTCCG
>DBVA01000035.1:0-2664 GCA_002308735.1 Opitutia bacterium UBA1276
TGGGTTGGACACTATGGAAAGAATCATCAACAAAGCACAAGAATTGATATTATACCGGCAAAGAAATCTCATCCTATTCTGCGTGGGGTAAATAAGGTCCATGTTCAGGCTGGTGGCTATAATGCCGAGGCTCAGGATGACTGGGATATTTTGACCATGGCCCAACCCCTGATGACGATGCAGGCCGATGGGGAACCGGATAAATCGAAGCCTCCCATGGCAAGTGAGTGGACCCGGCATTACCAAGGTGCAAAGGGTAAGAAGGGTAGGGTTTTTACCTCTTTGTACGGGGCATCCGAAGATCTGTTAAATCCAGGTTATCGTAGGATGGTGATCAATGGGGTATACTGGGCCCTCGGTCTTGAAGATCAAATCAAAGGGGACTCTAAAATTGATTTTGTCGGTGCTTACAACCCCACTACTTTTAAAAACAGAGGAGAGGTCAAGGGAATCAAGCCTTCGATGTACGCCAAGTTGGAAAGCCCAATTCCCGCAAATCCAAAAGCTCAGAAAAGTACGGAATCAGAAGAAGTTCCTTCTGGTGCCCGTTTTCTTCGAATTGAAATTCCCGGTGACAATAAAATCCTCACTTTGAATGAGGTGGAAATTTTCAGCGGTAATAAAAATGTTGCCCGGCAAGGAAAAGCCAGGCAGTCCAGCCTTGGATACGGAGGAGTTCCGGAACGCGGAATTGATGGCAATAAAAACCCGGACTGGGAAGGAGGCGGCCAGACTCATACCGATGGTTCTGGCTCTACCAATCCATGGTGGGAAGTTGATTTAGGTAAGGAGTATGCGGTCGATAGGGTGGAAGTCTGGAACCGTAAGTTTTTGGAAAAACGACTGGATGGTTTCACTCTTCAGTTATTGGATTCCAACCGTAAACCATTATTCAAGAGTGGTAAGACCAAAGGTTCACAGCGGATAAAATTTGATCTCAGAAACAAGTCCATGGTTTCCTATTTGCTCTTTAACGGAAAACCTGAACCCGAGGCTACCCAAGTTTCCTTACCTCCTGCAAAGGTTCCTTCCGGATACAAAGACGAATTGCCATTCTCTTTTTCAAAAGGAGATACGGTGGCGATCCTCGGAAACGGACTGGCCGACCGAATGCAGCATGATGCATGGATGGAGACCGTGCTCCAGAGTGCCCTTAAGGGACAGGAGGTTTCTTTTAGAAATATGTCTTTTTCTGGCGACCGCCCGAACCAATATCCAAGAAGTAGGGGATTCACTCCGATGGATCAATACCTACGGCATGTTAAAGCAGATGTGGTGTTTGCCATGTTTGGATACAATGAATCCTTTGACGGGGTCCAAAATGCGGAAAATCACAAAAACCTGCTGATCGAATTCGTAGGAAAAATTCGAAGTTATAAACCGAACGGTAAAAACTTTCCCAGAATTGTACTTTTCAGTCCCATTGCATTTCAGGATTTAAAGGATCGGAACTTGCCGAATGGAAAAGCCCATAACCGCAACCTTGCCGCTTACTCCATAGCAACCGAGAATGCAGCCCAAGAGGTTGGGGTAGAGTATGTTGATCTTTTCAATCCCACCCTCAAACTTTTTGAACAGAACCAAAATCCGCTGACTATCAATGGGGCTCATCTCAATGAAGAGGGTAACCGGCTTCTTGCTCAAATCATTGCCCAAGCCTTGCTCAAAAAAGATATTTCGGCATCTCCTTCCCTGGAAAAGCTTAGGCAGTCCATTCGAGAAAAGAATTGGACTTGGCACAATCGTTACCGAGCCACTGACGGAAATGATATTTGGGGCGGTCGCTCAAACCTACGTTTTGTGGACGACCAATCCAATGCAGAAGTGCTTCAGCATGAGTTGGCCATGCTCGATGTGATGAGTGCAAATCGAGATAAATCTATCTGGGCCGTCGCTCAGGGTAAGACGCTCAAAATCGATGACAGCAATGTCCCTAAGCCAATTTCAGTTGTTTCTAATATAGGGGGTAAGAGCCGCAGTTCTAATGCGGGTAAAGAAGGAACCCCAAACTATCTCGGTGCAAATGAGAGTGTTAAAAGAGTCGCAGTCCGAGACGGGTTTGAGGTCAATATTTTCGCGGACGAGAAACAATTCCCTGAACTAATCAATCCGGTGCAAATGCAGGTGGATACCAAAGGACGCCTCTGGGCCGCAGTTTGGCCAACCTATCCGATGTGGGAGCCCATGAAAGAAATGAATGATGCTTTGGTCATCCTGCCTGATGATAATAAGGACGGCAAAGCGGACCGCGTGATTGAATTCGCAAAAGTTCATAATCCCTTGGGTTTTGAATTCTGGAATGGTGGGGTACTGGTCACTTCCGGGCCTGACTTGCTCTTCTTGCGCGATAATGACGGTGACGACAAAGCAGATGAGCGCTATGTGATTCTTCAGGGCTTGGGAACTTCAGACACTCACCACGCGGCCAATAATCTGATTTTCGGTCCGGATGGAGGCATCTACTGGCAATGTGGAGTTTTCCTCCAGCACAACCATGAGCATCCATGGGGACCATCCCTGGCTACAGGCTCATCGGCGATGTACCGGTTTGATCCTCGAAGGCATACCATTGCTTTCCATGGAAGTAATTCTCCAAATCCTCATGGGATTGCCTTTGACGGGTGGGGCTATCACTATGCCACCGATGGAACCGGAGGTCGAGCT